>JBATES010000086.1:0-41370 GCA_049664145.1 Smithella sp. | reverse complement strand
GAGCAAGACCTATATTATTGTGCGCAACATAATTATCCTTGGTTACTTTTAATGCGTGGCTGAACAGTTCTTTATTGTTTTTCCAGTAACCGCATTGACGCCATGTTATTAATGCCATGAAGGCAAGGAAGATTATCCCCGTCGGGAATAAAATCTTTTTTATTATATTTTCACTCTTCATCAGAGATGGCATGCCCCACGCTATCATAATTGCAATACCGATAGATGGAATATAATGGAAACGGTCAGCCATGGAAAAGTCCCCGACCTTGATGACCCCGAGCACCGGTGCAATGGTTATTATGTACCATAGCCATCCGACAAAAAGAAACGGCAGACGATTCACCATCATCATAACTAAAATACTTGTTATTAAAACAATGGAAACTGCTCCCAGGATATTCCAATCTGGAATTTGAGCAGGGAAAGGGTAAAAGGCAGACAAATCATGTGGCCAGAATGTTTTTTCCAGGTATGTCATTAAAGCAATGATAGCATTAGAAATTCTTGAACTTAGCGGAATGTGAAAATCTTTCCCATATGGCATATAGCGAGAATAAATTGTGATAAGAGAAAAAAAAGCGGACAAAACAAAAAAAGGCGATTTCTCCTTCAACTGCCATAGAAACAAGTTGCTTTTTCTCGATTCAAAACGTTTAAGCGGCCAGTAATCCAGAAGAATCATAATCAGGGGCAGTGTAACCACCATGGGCTTGCTCATTAAAGCGAAAACAAAAGAAGCCAGAACCAGCAGATATCTTTTGACAGCCGGTTTTTCCGTGTAATAAACGTACAGACATAACGTCAGCATCCAGAAAAACGCGCTCAAGACATCTTTTCGTTCAGCTATCCAGGCAACCGATTCCACGTGCAGTGGATGAAGTGCGAATAAAGCAGCCACAAAAACGCTTTTCCATAAAGCCCCTGTCATGCGGTTGAAAAGCCCAAAGAGCAATAACGTGCTCAGTATATGCAAAATAAGATTGGTCATGTGATAACCGCCGGCATTCGACCCGAATAACTGATAATCCAGCAGGAGGGAAAGCCATGTCAGGGGATGCCAGAATTCGGCGTAGGTTGTACTGAATGCCCAGCGAATGCCTTCCAGCGTCAGGCCGGTTTGAAGATGATAGTTTTCGTTAACATAAACCACATCATCGAAAACAAAGCCGTAATGATTCACCTGCCAGAAAACAGCCAGCGTCACGGCCGCCAACAAAACATAAATAATTAGATTCTGCTCTCTTGAACTAATCTTTGTTTTATTCATTATAAGGACCTACCGCTTATGTTTTTACCATATGTTCAGCCGGAGTTCATCTTTTTTGATAATCTTCTAATCCAATATTGCGTAAATCACAGCGTAAAAGCATTTAAAAAAATACTCATTTTTCTTTTAAAAAATTTGAATGAGACCTTTATTTGTGCAAGATTATCTTTTTTGCTAAGATAGATTCATGAAAATATTTTACAGGAAATTCTGTTTAAATGAAAAGACCTGAATTACTGATTCCCGCTGGAAATCTGGAAAAATTGCGCACAGCCCTGCTCTATGGAGCCGACGCTGCCTATGTCGGCGTGGAAGGATTGAGTTTGCGGGCCAGTTCCTCCGAAATGCCTCTGCCTGATTTAGCCATAGGAGTAAAGGAAGCGCACGCCAAAGGCATGAAAGTGTATGCGGCAGCAAACACTTTCGCCCGCAATACCGATCTAAAACAAGCAAAGAACATAATCCCCGAACTTGTTGCAACCGGCGTCGATGCGGTAATTATCAGTGAGCCGGGCATGCTGAAACTTGTCCGAAATTCAGCACCCCAGTTGCCGATCCATTTAAGCACGCAGGCTAACACGACCAATATTGAAGCTGTCCGCTTTTGGCAAGATCAGGGCGTACAGAGAATTATTCTGGCAAGAGAACTAAATCTGAAAGAAATCGGAGAAATTGCCGCGGCTGTTCCCGAAATGGAACTGGAAATTTTTATCCACGGCGCGATGTGCATGTCCTACTCCGGACGCTGTTATCTTTCTGCTTTCCGCAACCGGCGCAGCGCCAACGAAGGCGATTGCTCTCAACCCTGCCGCTGGGAGTATTTTCTTTACGAATCCACAAGACCAAACGATCCTTTAATTCTGGAAGAAGATGAACGTTACAGTTACCTGCTGAGCTCCAAGGATCTGTGTCTTATCGAACATTTGCCACAAGTTTTGGCCTCCGGGGCTACAAGTCTCAAAATCGAAGGCCGCATGAAATCGTCTTATTATGTTGCAGTGGTAACGCGTTCCTACCGGCAGGCATTGAGCGCTTTGATGCAACAAAAAGATAAGTACAAATTCCAGCCGGAATGGATGGATGAACTGACTAAAATCTCCAACCGCGGCTATACAACCGGTTTTGCCTTTGCCGAAGAAAAAATAAACGAAACGAATCCCAATATTAAATACAGACAGAGTCACGAACCTGTCGGAATCGTACTACAGTATGATTCGTTAAAAAAGCGAATGCTTGTTGGCGTGCGCAATCATCTGACAGCCGGCGATGACGTGGAATTATTGCTGCCTGATGAGATTGTTAAAATAGATACACATGGGATGAGCGACGTTAATGGGAACGCTCTCCAAGATGCCAATAATGACAATCAGATTTACCTGCCTCTGGACAAAGAAGCGCCGATCGGAGCAATCCTGCGACAAAAAGTAAAACGCAGTGGATTGTAGGGCGCGTTCGTCGAACTCGCCTCAAAACGGATTGTTCGGGGAACAATCCCTACAATGAAATACCCTCTGAGTAATTTATTTTTTATTCAATATTAAATCCCCGATTCAAGCTGTAAGCTTGAACCAGACAGCGTCAATAATTACTTCCGGCGCGGCGGTTGTATTCTCACGATTCTTTCTTCGCCCTTGACCATGGATATCGCGTTTTGCGGGCAGAAATGTGCGCATACGCCGCAGCCGATGCAACGGTCTTCTTTTCTGCGGGCCTTTTTATCGTCATTTAAATACGCGGCGTAGGTGTGGCATTTCTTCACGCAGGTGCCGCAGCCGATACAGAGATCGTCGTTCACCACAGCCATAAAACTGGTCACATTGGCGATGGGCGCGATCATATGATCAACGCCGTTGCCGCAACAGCACCGGCAGCAGTTGCAGATGCTGGTTTCATCCTTGGTGGTGTCGAAATTGGGATGATAGGCCTTGTGCACCAATCCCGCTTCCTCTGCCTCTTTTAAGACTTTCAAGGCCTCTTCTTTTGTAATCAGTCTTGAAAATCCCTGCTCGGACGTAAATCTTGCCGACTTGCCAAATGTAAAGCAGGTCTCCCTGGCGTCAGTTTGTTTGCAGGGCATTCCTTTGATATCCTCGTAATGGCGGCAGAAGCAATGACCGAGGGCGATTTCGTCAAACTTTTGAATGAGTTCTTCAACCCGTTGAGACGGCACAATCCGATCGCGCGCCTCTTCCAGTTTTTCATTGATGACGATTTTAACCGGTTCACTCTTGGGTTTATTTTCAAAGACAGGCACCGTTCTGTCAATGGCCGGTCCGGCCATCAGCATCGGGACAATCACATCGTAATTGTCCTGAACCATATTGTTCAAATCCGCAAACATCTGTTTGAACAACCCGGCAATTTCCTTATTTCTGTCGTCAATGACCAGTTTACCCATGAAATTGTATTCGAACGTGCCGACGTTAAACAGCGGCAGCAGCCGGAAAACCATGATGCCTTTGCTGTTGGGCTGATTGAAGATGACGCCCCTGCCGGCCAGGTCCTTCACTTTCTTGTTAATTTCTTCTTCCGATAATCCGCTGGACTGTTTCAGTTGCTCCATGGTCTGGGATTTCTTTTCCGCAAAAGCGGCAATAAAATCCAGCTCGTCTTCCAAGATAAAAAACTTCAGAAGTTTGATCAGCGTATTGTTGACGGGAAGCGGCGTGCCTCCGGCTGTGCTGATGATTTCTCCGGCTCGTTTATATTTTTCATCAATCGTCATATCGTCTGCCCTCTCTTGCTTTTATGAATTTTTGTCCCGTTAATGAGAGGAATCTATTTTAAATTTTTAAATGCTGCAACTTCTTTCTTCAGCCAACCAACCCATTTATCGATTCCCGCTCCCGTTTTGCAGGAAACCTCGATGATCTCAATCTTGGGATTCAACGCCAGAACCCTCTTACGCATGGCTTCCATATCAAAATCGCTCAGCGACAGATAATCAATTTTATTGACGAGCAGCACATCACAGATCGAAAACATCAGGGGATATTTAAGCGGTTTGTCGTCCCCTTCGGGCACACTCAGAATCATGGCATTTTTATGGGCGCCGGTATCGAATTCCGCCGGGCAGACCAGATTGCCCACGTTTTCGATAATCACCAAATCCAGATCGCCCACGCTTAAAGCGTCAATCCCCTGAGTAACCATGGTGGCGTCGAGATGGCAGAATCCTCCGGTTCTCAGCTGAACGGCGGGAATGCCTTTGGCGGCCACTTTTTCCGCGTCAACCTTGGAATCGATATCCGCCTCGATCACGCCCAGTTTCACGCTATCTTTCAAACCGGCAATGGTTTGCAGAATCAGGCTGGTCTTGCCCGAACCCGGCGAGGACATCAGATTAATCAGCATGGTTTTTGTCTTTTGCAGATTTTCCCGGACTCCCGCGGCCACCTTAATATTATCGGCCAGAATTTCCTCTTTGACTTCAATCAATCTTACTTCTGCCACTATTGGACCTCCATATCTTTGATATAATATTCCCGTCCCGAAAGAAGCGAACCGCCCTCTTCTCCGCAGTGGGGACAAACAAGATTTTCCAACCCCGCCATCTCGACCTCATAGGATTGGGAACAGGTATGACACTGCATCTTAATCGGCATCCGCTCGATTTTGAGTTTGGCGCCTTCCGCCAGAGTGCCCTTGCTCAAATGATCAAAATAGCGCTGAATCCATTCATCTTCCAGATCGCTGAGCTTGCCGATCTGCAGATTGATACTGACCACCCGCTGAACATTATTTCTCTGGGCGTGTTTCAGAACAACTTTCAAAATTTCATCCGTGACGGGGAGTTCGTGCATCTTCTATATCCTTGTTCCTTTTTTTTCTGCCTGTATTATATATTTGAGATATTTGAGCAAGTTGTTTCGAAAAGCATGGAAAGGCTCAATACTCTTCACAACCTTCATATGCAGAACAGCCCCTTCAAACCCGTGAAAAATGAAGTGCGCCGTATCCGCCGTATTCAGATCCATCGGTATTGATCCATCCGCCTGGGCTTCTTTAAGACATGATTCTATCTGTGCGATAAGTTTCTCAATCACACCTTCCAGATGAAGACGCAGGTGTTCATTCGTATCAGCCAACTCCAGCGAAAGATTGCCGATTGGACATCCCAGGGTATAACCGCTTTTCTGAAAAATGTTGGCGAAACACTCAAATAGATTTTCCAGTCTTTTTATGGGCGGTATCTCTTTATCACTCAAATATTTCGTAAAAATCTGGTTGATCATCGCATTGAAATAATCAATGACCTCAAGACCAAAATCTTCCTTGCTTTTGAAATAAAAATAGAACGACCCCTTGGGGATATTCGCGGCCTGAAGAATCTGCTGCAGACCGGTGGCGTTGAATCCCTGCGCGTGAATGAGTTCAGCGCCTTTGCGGATGATTTCCTCCCGGGTGTCGGTTCGAGCCATTGGTTCTTCTCCTTCTGCGGGTCAGCTTCCCATGACTTTCAGAAAAGCGTCAAGCCTTCCTTTCTCCTGAAGGACTTGAGCGCCCATTTCCGTCACCGTTGCCGGGATAGCAGGCAATTGCTTCCGTTCTTCCAGTACGATGGCGTCCATCGGACAACCGGTCACGCAAAGACCGCAGCCGATGCAATTGTCTGCATGGACGAAGGCAACATCATCCTTCATCTCGATGGTTTTCATCGGACATCGTTCTTCAGCGCAGATACCGCAGCCATTGCAGTTTTCACTGATGACTCGCGCTTCAAACCGGCTGGGTTCAAACGCGTGAGGATGTTTCAACTGCGTCATTCCGCGCAGAACCGTGCAGCAGCAGGGACAGCAGTTGCAGATAAGCAAGGCTTTGTCGGAACTGTTATTGCTTGTATGAACCAATCCCGCTTTTTCCGCTTCATCCAGCACCTTCATTCCCTCTTCTTTGCTGATGTGACGGGCAAAATCTCTCTCCACGAGAAATTCCGCCATCTCTTCAAAAATAAGGCATACTTCCTTGGGTTTGTCGCACTTGGCAACACTGACCCGGCAGGCGCACTGAGTAAGCGCAATGTATTTTGCGTCCTTAATGAAATTTCTCACTTCTTCATACGGATGCACACGGTTTTCCGGCTTGATGGATTTTTCTACAGCAACCACCCGCATGAGCGGTGTGGGCTGACCGGCAAAAGATGCTCCCAGCGCTTCATGGTGATACTCTTCCCAGAGTTCCCCCAGACGCTTGTGCATGGGAGTGCCGCCGCCCTTCATAAAGGGGAATTCAAAAACTCCGGGAATCAACGGGAGCAGTCCGTAGAACTTTTCTGACTCTTTATTTCGGGAATAAATGATGCCCTTGTTCGCCATGGCCTCCAGATTTTTTTTGGCATCCTCTTCCGTAACACCTGCCGCCCCGGCTATTTTGGAAACGCTTTTATATTTAAAACTCATATGAACGGCCAGAGCCGCCTCCTCCGGTGTAAAAAGCAACCGCAATATTTCATCTATCGATTTCGCTTTGGGTGCCGTTGCCGGATGGGAATCCAGTATTTCCCTCAATCGTTCATAATTATTCATGTTCATCCCCCATTATTTTGATTGATGAGCAGCATAATAGACCGGTCGTCTAGTTGTCAAGCAATATTTATTAATGAGACCCGACGAAGACGAGCGAAGCGACGTATGAGTCGCTGGTCGAATTAGTGCGTCCCAAATTTTAGAAGCATAGCGCACTGAAATTTGTTGGACAAACTATCCCGCCATAGGCGGAGGATATCAAAGATATCCGTGATATCCCCGAAGCGGAGCGGAGCGGGATTAGTACCTTTAAAACTTTCTTGAAACGTTAGTCGTAGTGACACTCGTTGAGCGCGAGAAAAACGATGCGCGAAACGCAAGTGGAACTTTCCAATTCCAATTTATCGGAATTGGAAATTATCACATGCGCTTTGCGTCGTGGTGTGACGATTGAAACGAAGATTGTAGTGTTCAGGGCATGGGGATTCGTTCCTTTAAAAAATATACCAGGAACAAAAAAAGCGAGATTCAAAAAAACTTATATTTCAAGACCTGACCCTAATTTCCTTGACCCTAATTTCCTCCTAATTTCCTTCAAGACCTGACCCTAATTTCCTTCGGAACTATTTCCGGGCAAGAAATGCTTCAAAAGGAACATCAAGGACATCGGCAAATGTCCGTGCTACTTTTAAGCTGATGGGACGTCGTCCATTTTCCATGTTGGAGATATGCTGACGCGGAATGCCACAGGCCATTTCGCCAAGTTTGGCTTGTGTCCAACCTTTTCGCTCCCGGTAAATTCTCAGGTAATCACCCGGCTTTGTTGCCGCCTTGATGTTTTTATACCACTGCGTGCTGACGGCATTGACCAGCTTGTCATTTTCTTCCTCGAGAAATTTCACTTTATTACCGTATTCCTCTTTTAGGAGAAAAATAAGTTTTGCCGGAATGACATCTCCCTGAACATTAATTTTAATATGGGGCGTTTTCACGACTGCCTGCATAATACACCTCTATAATGATCGATTTGTTTTCACATTGCCAACACACAACCCATTTGTGTGAAAGGGGCAATGGTATTTACTTTTTTCCAATTTGCTGAAATTTTGCCATTCAGTTCTTATTAGTCCCTTTTCACGAAGATCGTCAATCAGGACAGCCAGTTTTTTCTGAATAAAGTCCGGCAATTCCCTGATTTGTTTCAGCACTCGCTTCGTGAAATACACTTCGTACATGATTAGCATGTAACCAATTATTGATTACATGTCAAGAGAAAATTCGGAAATGAGGGAAATCCAGGGATAGCGCCCTGTTTCCCATATTACTTTCCCAATGCTTTATTCTTTTGGAATTATAGAGACATAAACTTAATTATCTACAATCAACGGCATAAATTTCCATTCGTTATTTTCCTTCGATATCATTTTATTTGAAACAACTCGTTTTTCTTGTATTGTCTTGACAAAGCAGGGCTTGAATTTATATTGTAGTTGAAATGACTTCGTTGTAAGGAGCTGTTATGCCATTTGTCAGACCGGAAATACTCAGACCGCCCAGTGAACATGCCAGTTATTATCTCCCCCTGACGTCGGGGTGTTCAAATAATTCCTGCACGTTTTGCGGGTATTGTTTCACCACGCTCGGCCTGCGCGATCTGGAGGAGGTCAAGCAGGAAATCGACGCGATGTCCCTGTATATGAATCGCGGGATATGGGTGCAGGGCCAGCCCGATATTGTTTACGCGATATTGCAGGATTGGGACGGCAGGCGGGTTTTTCTTCAGGATGGAGACGCCCTGGTCTATCCCTACCCGAAGCTGCTCGAAGCGTTGCAGTATCTGAACAAAAAGTTCCCCAACCTTGAGCGCATTGCCAGCTACGCCACGCCGCAGGATATTCTCCGGCGCTCGGTTGCGGAATTAAAGACGCTCAAGGAGCAAAAGCTTGGAATTTTGTATATGGGCGTGGAAAGCGGGGATGACGAGGTTCTTAAGCGGATTAAGAAAAACGCCACGCACGATGAAATGGTTGAGGCTGGCAAAAAGGTGAAGGAGGCCGGCATTCTCCTTTCGGTGACGGTTATCCTGGGGCTGGGCGGCATCAAAGGCAGCGCGAAACATGTGTCGGAGACGGCCAGAATTTTAACGGAAATGGATCCGGACTACGCCGGCGCGCTGACGCTGACGCTGATACCGGAAACGCCGATTTACAAGGAACTTGAGCGCGGCGAATTTGAGTTAATTACGCCGTTTGATTCGTTGCAGGAATTGAAAGGGATGGTGGAGCAATCAACCTTTACGAATTGCTTTTTCAGCTCCATGCACGCTTCCAATTATTTCTCGATTCGCGGCTCCATGCCCAAGGACAAGGCCAAGGTGCTCAAACAGTTGGATACCATCCTCTCCAGTAAGGATCCGCGCCTGCTGCGGCCGGAGTATATGAGGGGGTTGTAAGCTAGGGAAATAGGCTGAAGGAAAACGGCATTGTTGGGTTGAGAACTTGACCCAACATTTGGTTTTTAAGCTGACAGATTTGGTCCATGTTACACGAAACATCATCGAAAGGCTTATCTCGTTTTACCCTTTTTATATTGACACCATACAGCCGGTCATGTTACTTAACGACCGGTCGTTTTTTTATACAGAAACCGCCCAAATTGACAACTTTTTCATTCAAAATCCAAGGAGAAAATTGTGACTTTTCAAGAATTGATTTTTGCCCTCGAAAAATACTGGGATTCCAAAGGCTGCGTCATCCAACAGCCTTACGACATGGAAGTGGGCGCGGGAACGTTTCATCCGGCCACCTGTCTGCGCGCTCTGGGACCGGAACCGTGGAATGTGGCCTATGTTCAGCCCTCGCGTCGTCCTACTGACGGCCGCTACGGCGAAAATCCCAATCGCCTGCAGCACTACTACCAGTATCAGGTCATTATGAAACCCTCGCCGGTCAACATTCAAGAACTTTATCTCGATTCGCTGAAGAGTTTCGGTATCGATCCGCTGGATCACGACATTCGTTTCGTGGAAGACGACTGGGAATCCCCGACGCTGGGCGCCTGGGGGCTGGGCTGGGAGGTCTGGCTCGACGGTATGGAAATCTCTCAGTTCACCTACTTCCAGCAGGTCGGCGGTTTCGACTGCAATCCGGTTTGCGCCGAACTGACTTATGGCACGGAACGCATCGCCATGTACATTCAGGGCGTTAACAATGTGTATGATCTGCAGTGGACGGATAAAATCAAATACGGCGACGTCCATCACCGCGGCGAAGTGGAGTTTTCCACCTACAATTTTGAAGTGGCCGACATTCCCATGCTGCGCAAACTTTTTGACACGTATGAAGAGGAAGCCCTGCGCATCGCTGAAAAAAATCTAGCCCTGCCCGCTTACGATTATTGTCTGAAATGTTCGCACACCTTCAATCTGCTCAACGCCCGCGGCGCCATCAGCGTAGCCGAGCGCACCAGCTATATCGGCCGGGTGAGAAATCTGGCGCGCATCAGTGCGGAACTGTACATGAAACAACGTGAAGAACTGGGGTATCCCCTTTTAAATAGAGCTTAGAATATCTGGAGATAAAATGAGTAACGAACTGCTTTTTGAAATTGGCACCGAAGAAATTCCCGCCGGCTTGTTATCGAAGGCGGTGGTGGATATGGAAGACATCATCCGCAAAACGTTTACGGAAAAACGCATTAACTTTGACGGCATCAAATGTCTGGCCACACCGCGCCGTCTGGTTCTCACTATAGCCGATCTTGCTCCGAGACAGGAAGATCAGACCATTGAAAAACTGGGACCGGCCAAAAAAGCCGCATTCGATGAAAACGGCCAGCCGACGAAAGCGGCCATCGGTTTTGCCAAAGGCCAGGGGTTGGAAGTTTCTCAATTGGAAACCATCAGAACCGAAAAAGGCGAATATCTCGGCGCCCGTAAAACAGTTACGGGACAACCCACCAGAGAACTTCTGCCGGCTATCCTCAAGGACTTTATGCTGGCTATTCCCTTTCGTAAATCCATGCGCTGGGCCGATTACTCATTACGTTTCGCCCGCCCGATTCACTGGATTTTGGCGCTGTATGGCGGCGATGTTGTACCTCTGAAAATTGAGGATATCGAAAGCGGCAATACCTCCCGCGGCCACCGTTTCATGAGCCCGGCATCTTTTTCCGTCACCGGTTTTGATGATTATTTAAACAAAGCCAAAGAAAATTTTGTCATCGCCGATCAGGCCCGGAGAAAAAAACTGATTCTGGAAGAAGCACAAAAAGCAGCAGCGGAAGTTGGCGGAAAACTTTTTTACACGGATGATTTGCTGGAAACCATCAGCTTCATTGTGGAATATCCGGTTATTGTGCGCGGGAGTTTTGAAGAGGAATTTCTGAAAATTCCCAAAGAAGTTCTCGCAACGACCATGATTTCTCACCAGAAATATTTCCCTGTGGTCAATGAAGAAGGAAAACTTCTGCCCTATTTCATCGCGATCAGCAACACGAAGCCCCGTGATGTGGCCGTGGTAGCCAAAGGCAATGAAAGAGTGTTGCGGGCGCGACTGGCCGACGCTTCTTTCTTTTTCGAAGAAGATAAAAAAGTCCCTCTGGAAAATCGTGTGGAATCGCTCAAAAAAGTTGTCTTCCACACGCTGCTCGGCACTTCGCACAAAAAAGTGCTGCGCTTCCGCAAGCTGGCGGTAAAGATAGCTTCCAAAGTAAAACCTTCCGTAAAGAAAAATGTTGATCGAGCGGCCCTGCTGGCTAAGGCGGATCTGGAATCGCTGATGGTCGGTGAATTTTCCGAACTGCAGGGAATTATGGGCCGTGAATACGCGCTTATCGCCGGAGAGAAACCGGAAATCGCCAACGCCATATACGAACATTATCTGCCGATTGTCGCGGGAGGAGAACTCCCGCAATCAGATGAAGGCGCGATTGTCGGCATCGCCGATAAAATTGATACCATAGCCGGATTCTTCGGCGTGGGAATGCCCCCGACCGGAACAGCCGATCCTTATGCTCTGCGGCGTCAGGCATTAGGTATCATTAATATTATTCTGTCCCGCGGTTATGCGCTTGGTTTGAATTTCCTGATTGACGAAAGTCTGCTCCAGCTTAAGGATGTTTTAAAAAAACCTGTTGTAGAAGTAAAAAAAGACATTCTGGAATTTTTTAAAGGCCGCCTGCAAAATCAATTGATTGCTCAAGGTTATGCTTACGACACCGTGGATGCCGTTTTATCCACCGATATTGATGAACTTGTCGAGGTCATCGAAAAAATCAAGGCGCTCGATGAATTTCGGAAGAATCCCGATTTCGAACCGATTTCGATAGCATTCAAACGCGTGGACAACATTCTCAAGGATTTCAAAAACGGTCACTTTGATGTTAACCTGCTTGTTCATGACGCTGAGATCAATCTGTTTTCTTACTTTGACGACATTAAACCGCGCGTGGAAAAGGGTGTTGTAGAGAAAGATTTCGTGACCGCTCTAAACAAACTGGCTGCCCTGCGTCCCCATGTTGACAATTTCTTCGACAATGTCATGGTGATGGACAAGGATGAAAAGGTGCGATTCAACCGCCTGTCGCTGCTGGCGGAAATATCGGCTCTTTTCCATAAGATTGCTGATTTTTCCAAAATTGTCACTGCGGTTTAATCAGTAGATATCCGGCACGTTGACAATAAGACAAATCCTTGCTAATATTAAACTACATTAAAAACAAGGAACAATTTAATCCATGGCTACTCCTTTAAATACAATGTCAGCAAATGGTACGTCCAAAGTTCGCAAAGAACTTCTGGAGATAACCAATCGCATTCACGCCGCCCAGAACATCAAACAGATTCTGGTGGATTTAAAGGGTGATATTTTAAAACTGTTCAACGCCAATTCTTTAACGATTTACGTTCTTGATAAAATTCGCAATGAAATTTATTCCATGTTCCTCGCCGGAACACAACTCAAGGAAATCAGACTGCCAATCAACAATAAGAGCATTGCCGGCTACGTGGCCAATACCGGATCGGTCATCAATATCGAAAATGCCTACAATCCCAAAGAACTGAAAAGTATCGAAGCTGAATTATCTTTTGATGACAGTTGGGATAAAAAGACGGGCTTTAAGACCAGACAGGTTCTGGCAACGCCTATTTATAATGATAATCAACTGATGGGTGTCATTCAGATTATCAACAAAAAACTGGGGGAAGGAAAATTTTCTGAGGATGAAATAGGCCTGGCATTGGAAATTGCCGAAGTTCTGGGCGTTGCTTTTTACAATCAGCAGCGCTTTGTACGGCACAGAAAAACCCGTTTTGACTATTTGTTGAGCCACGACTTAATTAAAGAGGACGAACTGGAAGGCGCATGGAAAGAATCGCGTGAGAAAAAAATATCCATGGAAATTTTGCTCATGCAAAAACATAAGATAACCAAAGATGATATCGGACGCGCTTTTGAGGAATTTTACAACTGCCGTTTCGTTAAATATAATGACAAACTGCCGATACCCGGACATCTCATTAAAAATCTGAAGAAAAACTTTTTGCGCCGGGAACTCTGGGTTCCTCTGGAAATGGCAGGCGACAAGATTCACGTCATCATCGATGATCCCAACAATATTATCAAGAAAGACACCATTGAAAGCCTGCTGAAAACCAAGAAAATAAAATACGATGTCGCTTTGGAAGAAGACATTATCAAATACATTAACCTTTTCTTCGCTTCTCCTGAAGATGAACATTCCTTTACCGATCTGCTGGGGAAGATGGAAGGGGATGATGGAGCACTTGCAGACGAGGATGACGGAACAGATGGCGTCACCGAATCAGACAGCGTCATCATGCAACTGGTTAATAAAATCATTAACGACGCCTACAATCGCCGTGCTTCTGATATCCATATCGAGCCGAATGTGGAAAGGAAGAATGTGGAGATCAGATTCCGAGTTGACGGCGATTGCCAGCTTTATCAGACCGTTCCGTTCAGTTACCGCGCCGCTGTCATTTCGCGCCTCAAAATTATGTCCAATCTGGATATCACCATAAAAAGACTTCCGCAGGACGGCAAGATTAAATTCAGACGCAATACCGGTGATGAAATTGAATTGCGTGTGGCATCCATTCCCACTCAGGGAGGCGTGGAAGATGTTGTTATGCGCATCCTGGCCAAGGGTGAAACCATGCCTCTGGAAGGCATGGGTCTGTTGCCTCGCAACTTTAACGAACTTGCAAATGTTATTACCAAACCTTACGGTATGATTCTGGTTGTCGGTCCCACCGGTTCAGGTAAAACAACAACTTTACACGCGGCCCTGCATCACATCAACAAGCCGGACAAAAAAATATGGACAGCCGAAGACCCGGTGGAAATTACGCAATACGGGTTGCGTCAGGTTCAGGTGCAACCGAAAATCGGTTTTGATTTTGCCGCCGCCATGCGTTCATTCCTGCGTGCCGATCCCGATGTCATCATGGTCGGTGAAATGCGCGACTTTGAAACAGCCAAAACCGGCGTTGAGGCATCTCTGACCGGTCACCTGGTTTTCAGCACACTGCATACCAACAGCGCGCCGGAAACCATCGTGCGTCTTCTCGATATGGGCATTGATCCGCTTAATTTTGCCGATGCCTTGCTGGGAATTCTCGCTCAGCGCCTCATTCGCACGCTCTGCAAGTCTTGCAAGGAAGCCTATCACGCGACTAAAGAAGAATTCGACGAAATGGTTGAGAGTTATGGTGTTGAAGCATTTGAGAAATTAAACATCCAATACAATGATGATTTTAAACTCTACCGAACTAAAGGTTGTCCCAGTTGTGACGGAACAGGCTATAAAGGCAGAATGGGAATCCATGAACTGCTCGTCGGTACGGACGATATCAAAAGAATGGTCCAGAAGCATGAAACGGTAGAAGCCATGAGAGAGAAAGCCATGAGTGAAGGAATGACCACCCTTCTGCAGGATGGCATTCAAAAAGTGTTTCAAGGATTTGCTGATTTCAAACAGGTTCGCCGCGTTTGTATCAAATAATTAATTTTTACGAATCATGCCCTCAATTATTATACGGGTCAAAATATTTAGCCCACGTATGATAAATCAAGAACCATATCATCTTACTGTATTCTCTTCTTATCTTTCGCCATTCCGTCGAAGTTAATTGAAACACGTTCGCCGGCGCCTTTTCATATTTCGTCGGAACAAAATAATAAGCGTTCGCCCCAAAATCAAATAAGGTCATCGCGATTAATTTAATCCGCCTCATATGGTAGGGAGAACTGACAAAGATTGCCGATTGAAGTCCATAATGGGCCATCGTTTTCTGGGCTTCAATGAGCTCGATATGGGTGTCTTCGTAAAATTTCGGATAGGATGAAGCATTGTGATTGATTTCAGACGAAGACAAGCCGGGCAAGAGATATTGCCCTCTTCCATCCGCATGCACTCCATAAGTTTTATGGTAAGCAGGGATAATCAAATAATCGGCCATGCCTTTATTGAAGAGTTCGTTTGCTTCTTTCCGGCGCGCCTTGAAATCCGGCCCCAGTAAAATAATGATCGCGTCGGCTTTTTTATAATCGGTGGCGTAAAGAAGAAAGTGAGGCGCATAAAGAACAATGCCGGTAGTCATCAGAAAAAGGATAAGAATAATTGCCAGTCCCTTACGATATCTCAACAAAAGAATACCTCGAATAATCTTTGATGAACAAAGGCATGAAATCAAATGCTCTGCTGATCGCAGATTTCATCGTTTGGATATTGCGATAGCAGTTTTCAAAAAAAGTAACGATCAGTCTTGATCACCAAAATAATCTGCCGAGAAAGTGTAAATTTCCGTTTCTTCTTCCATCCACGCATCCAGCGGCAATCCGGCCTTATGGCAGGTTTCTTTCAAGAAAGTTTCCCGGTCCCATCCGTATTCAATAGCCACTTGCGGCAGCAGCAATCCTGATCTGTGCCCGCGAGCCATGTATAACCCATGCTTCCCTACTTCAATCTCTTGAATATCTTTGACTCGCGTAAAAGGCGTTAACACGGATATCTCAAAAGTTAAATGCTGAATTTCCTGCGGCTTTAAAGATGGAAAACGCGGATCATGAAAAGCCGCCGCTACAGCCATTTCCTGTACGCTCTCCCAGAGCGGCTTATAGGCCTTGATATATCCGATACAGCCTCGCAGATGGCCGTTTTTTTTCAGCGTTACAAACGCGCCTCTCTTCAACTTAAGAGTCTCTGAATCAATTTTCAATGGCGGCGGTTCCTGATGGTTAAGTTTAGCAGCGATTGCGTTTTTTGCAATATCCAAAAGAATGGTTTTTTCCTTATCTGTTAATTGCATTTCATACTCCTTTATTATTTGCAATAAACTGCCGCCGCATATCCCACGACTGAATTCTTATCCCCGGTGACATCGCCGGAGTTGGCATATTTTAACAGACGCGCCTGCTTCGCTTTCATCATGCGCGCAACCAGCATCACTACGGCCATCGGGCCGCCGCCACACGCTTCCACGTCTCCACTGGCCAGACTTTGCAAAAGACCGACGGCATCGCCGCTTCCTAAATAGTCCAGAACAATGGCATCCATTTTCGTTGCCGTATCGTAATGATAAAAATGGGATAGATCCGAACTTCCCACCAATAATATTTTTTTACCGGTCGATGCTTTGAAGATTGATTCAGCAAGTTCATGACAGGTAGGCGCATCCTGATCCCCCATCATGAGAGGCACAAAAGAAAAATCCTTCAGCGCCACCTGCAAAAAGGGCAACTGAATTTCCAGAGAATGTTCCTGCAAATGAGACCTCGGAATGTCTGCGACCATGGCGCTGGAACTTTTAATCTTTTCCGCCAGATCTTCGGCCACAGGAACAATACCGAGCGGCGTTTCGTAACCTCCCCGGCTGAAAACGGACACGCCACGGAAAGCAACGCGGTGACTCGGTCCAACCAAAATAACCGCATCGTATTTTGCCCCCCGGATAAGACGATAAGCGTGAGCCGCAACCTTTCCTGAATAAATGTAACCGGCATGCGGAGCAATCAATCCCACAATTTCTCCCTGGATATCCGGTACAGACACTGAGTCGAAATAATTCTCTATGTCGCGTCTCAGAACCGCGGGATTTCCGGGATACCAGGAACCGGCGATGACTGATTTTCTAATCATATTCATTTTTTATACTGCCAAATGACACCCTGGGCTGTGTCCAGAATCTCCACACCCAGCTCACAAAGCTGCGTTCTGTATGCATCGGCCGCTTGCCAGTTACGCGCTTTCCGGGCATCATTTCTCTTGTTGATTAATTCATTTATTTTCTCATGTGATATATGAACCTCAAAATCCATGATACCCAATACTTCATTAATATTTTTCAGTGATGCCAGAATTTTTATCGTGTTTTTTTTATCTATTATACCTTCGGTTAGAGGAGAATTCAACTTACCTGTAAAATTGAACAAAGCGGCCAGTGCACCGGCAATATTCAAATCATCATCCAGCGCTGCGGTAAAGTCATGGTTCAGATCGTAAATCAACTGATCGGTATCTGCAAAACAACCTTTGACATCCTGATCGACAGCGTTGAGCCGATGAATGAATGTATTCAATTTTCTTATTGTATTTTTCGCCGTCTGCAGGGCGCCTTCCGAATAATTTACCGGCTTGCGATAATGCACACCCAGTAAAAGAAAACGCACATCCCCACCGCTGTATCCGTTTTGCCGCAACTGAGACAAAGAGAACGCGTTATTTAAAGAACGGGACATTTTTCGTCCGTCCACCATGACCAATTCGGCATTCATCCAGTAATGAGGACCTTGATGACCGGAAAAAGCTTTATTAAGGGCCAGAACATTCTCGCAGTGAGGAAAGATCTCATCCGTTCCGCTCACATGAATGTCATAAGCGGCTCCCAGATACTTATGAGAGATGGATGCACATTCCAGATGCCAACTCGGTCTTGCATTTCCCCATATCGTCTTATAATAAATACCTCTTTTCAGTTCGGACAGCGTTGACCTTTTCAGCAGCGCAAAATCCACCGGACTGTCTTTTTCATAGTCGTCCAGATCCACAGACTTACCCTGCCTGTTTTTCCCCGGATCTATTTTGGAAAGACTACCGTAGTCGGCCAGCTTGCCAATATTGTAATATACCGAATGCAGTTTTTCGTACGCATAATCTTTGTCAACCAGTTTTTCGACAATTTTTAACATCACGTCCACATTTTCGGATGCTTTAACATAAATATTATCCTGACGAATATTTAAAAATTGCGTGTCTTCCGTGAAGATCTGCATATATTTGCGGGAATAATCGGCAAGTGCCATCGATTCCTTTTCTGAACTCTTTATTGATTTATCGCCGAAATCAACGATATCCAGCACATGTTTCACCCTGTACCCTTTATAAATCAAATACCGATTGATTAAATCAGAAACAACCAAGCGCCGGTAATTGCCCAGATGAGGAGTATCATGGATGGTCGGACCGCAGGTGCGCATAGTGACGGCATCCGTTTTCATCGGATGGAAAAGTGTTTTCCGGCGTTCAAAAGCGTTATAAAGATTCAAGGTAGAAATTTCTTTTTTGAAAGCGAATAATTCCGTACTTAAATACCGCTCACCTCCATCCGGGAAAATAACAACGATCATTCCTTCTTCCAGAAGATTCGCCTGCTGAACCGCAACAAAGAGTGCCGCTCCGGAGCTCATACCCACAAACAGACCTTCTTCACGGGCCAGTCTCCTGGACATTTCAAAAGCATCTTCATCCTGAATATTTATTTTTTCATCCAGCATGCTCTTATTAAATATGCCCGGACGATAAGACTCCCGCATATTCTTCAACCCCTGTATTTTATGCTGGAGATAGGGTTCGACACCGACAACTTTAATTTGCGGATTCAGCTCTTTCAGTCGTTTGGAAATTCCCATAGCCGTGCCGCTGGTCCCCAGAGTTGCGACAACCATGGTCACCTGGCCGTCAGTCTGATCCCATATTTCCTGTGCGGTTCCGTAATAATGAGCGGCGACATTATCTTCATTATTAAACTGATCGGTGCCAAAATATTGATCCGGATGTTCACGCAGCATTTTATAAGCCACTTCAATGGCGCCGTCGGTACCCTGACTTGCCGGGGTAAAGATTAATTCAGCGCCCATTGCGCGCAGAATCTTCTTCCTTTCTTCACTGGCCGCCTCCGACATCATCAGGCAGAGCTTGTAACCCTTCACCGCGGCAATCAGCGCCAGTCCTATCCCCGTGTTGCCGCTGGTCGCTTCCAGAATAATTTTATCCCGGGTCAGTATTCCTCTTTTTTCCGCGTTCTCAATCATAAATAACGCAGTGCGATCCTTGATGGATCCGCCGGGATTGACGCTTTCCAGTTTAGCGAAAATCTTCACTTTGGGATTGGGATTCAGTTTCTGAATTTCGACCAAAGGCGTGTTGCCGATGCCTTCAATGATATTTTTATAATATTTACTCATGATGAAAACCTGAAATAAAAAAAACCCTGACGGGGTTATTCAATATAAAAATTATCCGTAAAAATCTTCGGATTTATGACTAACTATCCAATTTAACGGAAGGAATTTTAATAAACTTGACTCCTTCTTCTTTTAAGTTTTTTTCTTCTTCAGGCGTGCTGGTTCCTTTAATATTGCGATTTTCTTCATTACCATAATGCATATTCAAGGCCACCTCGGCAAATTTATCACCCACATCTTCAAAATTTTTATTGACATACTGTTGCAGCATTTTTAAAGCAGCCAGCGAAGACATTTCTTTGCTCTGAGATTTATTTTCAGCTCGCGTATCTTTATCTTTTCCCATAATTGTAATGGATGAAGGAACTATATCTATCTTCGTACTGTTACAAACCGGACAGGAAACCAGACTCCGCGAATTCTGCAGAATCCAGTTTTCCCGATCTTGAAACCAGCCTTCAAAGGTGTGGCCCTGTTCACATTTTAAATCGTAAATAATCACTGTAGAATTATCCTTTTTTCAGCAATTTTGATTACTTATAACACGCCTTTCCATAAAATACAATTGCAGACCATTGAAAATGTTTCAGAAGTGCATAGTTTCAATAAACTTATTAAGAATTGGAAAAATCTAATAAAAAAAGTGGACAATTACAAATAAATTTTATATCTTCCGCTTCGTGTCGGGATGTGGCCCAGCTTGGTAGGGCACTGCGTTCGGGACGCAGGAGTCGCGCGTTCAAATCGCGCCATCCCGACCATTTTTTTCTGCAAGCTGATTCTTGTCAGCCGACAACGGATGCCAGTTTAAATATCGGCAGGTACATCGCGATAATCATACCACCGACAACGACTCCCAGAAACACCATCATAAACGGTTCCAGCAGCGCGGTCATGTTTTCCACGGCAACGTCAACTTCTTCATCATAGAAATCGGCAATCTTAGCCAACATGGCATCCAGGGCGCCGGTGGCTTCCCCAACCGAAATCATCTGAACAACCATAGGGGGAAAAATATTGGTTTCAGACAATGGCTCGGCAATGGAACGGCCTTCAGCAATACTCTGGCGTGTTTTCATAAGCGCGTCTTCAATAACAACGTTACCGGAAGTTTTACTGACAATATTTAATCCTTCCAGAATGGGAACACCGGAACTCATCATGGTTGATAACGTACGCGAAAATTTGGCCACAGCTACTTTTTTTAATACATCCCCGAAAACCGGTGCTTTCAGCATCATAGAATCAATCGTCCAGCGCCCCTTCTCCGTTTTATAAAATTGTTTAATCCCCATATAAATGGCAAACATTATTCCAGCTATCAACCACCAGTAATCTTGCATGAACTGGCTTGCGCTGATTAAACCTGCGGTAAGCGCCGGAAGTTCTCCTCCCATGCTTTCAAACATTTTCTGAAATACAGGAATAACCTTCAGCAACAATAAAGCAACAACGCCTGCTGATATAACCAAAACAGCAATCGGATAAGTCATTGCGCTTTTCACGCGCGCTTTTAACTTCATCGCTTTTTCCATGTAAGCGGAAAGACGGTTCAAGATGATATCCAGGATACCGCCGGCTTCACCCGCAGCGATAAGGTTGACGAAAAGCTCGTCAAAGATTTCAGGGTATTTTTTCAAAGCGTTGGTTAAACTGGTGCCGCCTTCGATATCTTCTTTCACTGTTTTGATGATTTTAGAAAAAGTTTTATTTTCTTCCTGTTGCCCCAGAAGATCCAGACACTGAATAAGAGGAAGACCGGCGTTAATCATTGTGGAAAAAATACGGCAAAAAACAACAACATTTTTTTCCTTAATTTTCTGTTTTAAAAAAGGCAGGTATTCAAGAAGATCTTTGGGTTTTAATTTGACTTCAACAGATTTGAATCCCTGACGACGTAAAAGACCGCGAGCGGTAATCTCGTCAACCGCCTCGATTTCCCCTTTTTTTATTTCATCTTTCTTGGTTACACCTTCCCAAACAAAGACCGGCATCGCTGAATCCTTTCCCTATGTTGGATAAATGAATTTTTCAATTATTGTAAACGAAGTTTCATATAAATTCAACCAGTTAAAACAAATCATTTTATTTATTGAATCATGACAATTTTAAATCAATAAAACTGCCTTAGAAATTACAATCTGGTAAACATGAATGGATTCCTTTCATGTTATTGATTTCCAGGAACATTGGCCATACCGCGTTGCCGTAATATCTCGTATTGAATAATTCCCGCCGCTACAGACACATTCAATGAATCAAAGTTTCCCACCATGGGAATGGTCATCAGAAAATCGCATTTTTTTCTCACCAGCGGCCTGATGCCTTTTTCTTCTCCTCCCAGGACCAGAGCCACAGAACATTTAAAATCCATATCCATGAGAGGACTTCCATCGTGTACGTCCGCACCAAAAATCCAGAATCCTTTATCTTTAAGATAATCGATGGACTGCGCCAGATTAACCACTCTGGCCACCGGTATTTGCTGAACGCTTCCCGCGGAAGATTTATAGACCGCCGCCGTCACCTGAGCCGCCCGGTCTTCCGGAATGACGACGCCATTGGCGCCCAGGCAATGAGCGGCGCGAATGATGGATCCCAGATTTTGGGGATCCATGATACTGTCAAGTATTAAGACCAGATCAAAATTGAAAGATTTATTGCGGTTCTCGATTACAATATCCAAATCCGCATAAACAAAAGATTTATAAAAAGCGATGATTCCCTGATGTTCGGGAGTTCCTGACAGTTTATCCAGATACTTCCTGTCACAATATTCCAGGGGAATCTTTTTTGAACGGGCTGTTTCTATGATTTCTTTTACGGATGGTCCGCTGCGACCAGAGGCGATAACAATTTTTTCCCATCCGTCTTTGCTGAGGCGGAGGAGATCCCTGATAGCGTTAATTCCGTAAATTACCTCCATGTCTTTTCCATGTGTAATGAATGCATTACCTGGCCGCCAGTCCTTCGGCAATTTCCAGAACAATTTGCCGGCAGGCATCCAGTGGATTACCGGCAGCACGAATCGGTCGGCCCACAACAATGAAATCCGCGCCCGCCTTTACCGCCTCGCAGGCACTGAGCGTTCTTTTTTGATCATCCTTTACAGGTTCAGCCGCGCTGCGTATGCCCGGTGTGACAATTATAAATTCCGGACCCAACGCCTCTCGCAACGTTGCAATGTCCCGCGGTGATGCAACCACACCGGACGCACCCGCGTTTTTCGCCAAACCGGCCAGATGCAGGACAAGCTCATCGGTGTTTTTTTGAAATCCTATTTCTCTCAAGTCATCGTTATTTAAGCTGGTCAGCACGGTGACTGCCAGTAGAACAGGCCTTGGTTTGCTCAACTTATCGGCACAATTCCAGGCGGCTTTCACCGCCTCTTGCATCATTTGAGAACCGCCGGACGCGTGCACATTGAACATATCAACATTCAAGTTTACCGCGGCCTGAGCTGCGCCGGCAACGGTGTTGGGAATGTCGTGAAATTTAAGGTCGAGGAATACCTTCTGCGATCTTTCTTTGATGCTCTGAATGATTTTCGGCCCGACCGCGGTGAACAATTCCTTGCCCACCTTAAACATACCGACATGACCGGCCAGAAGGTCCACCCACGATAAAGCATCTTCATAGCTTTTCGCATCAAGCGCGAAAATTAATTTATCACTCGCGCTCTTACTCGATATATTCATCATCGCCGATAAACTCCGTGCTGTCCGGAATCGGTTTGAAATCTTCCTTGGTTCCGTTTAAATATTCAGGATTCGCATAAACGACCTTGCCTTCGGCAATTTCGCGCAGAGCACAAACGATTTCCCTGTTTTTGCACTCGACGAAAGGCGCCGAACCTTTCAGTAACTGATGCGCACGCTTGGACGCCAGGGAAACCAGGCCAAATCTCGTTTGGGCCACCTGTAATGAGTCTTCAATTGTAATTCTAGCCATGGATCTAAATCTCCTTCAAAATATATTTATTTTTTAAATTCTTTTATTTCATCTCGCAGTCTTTTTCTTCTGCATTTTTCGGCCGTATAAATGGCAATAAGCTGATTGATCGCCTTTTTCAAATCCTGATTAAAGATAACATAATCATACCGGGAAATTTCTTTTAATTCACTTTCCGCCTGTTCAAATCTTTTTTGAATCACATCTTTTGTTTCGTGACCGCGTTTCTCGAGCCTTTTTAAAAGCTCGGATTTCGATGGCGGAAGAATAAAGACATACACCCCCCCTTTGAATTCCTGTCTGATTTTTTTCGCGCCCCGTGGTTCGATATCCAGCAGCAAATCCCCACCGTTTTTATCCAAGTTCTCCAGATACTGCCTGGAAGAGCCGTAGAGATTGCCATAATTTTCCACCCACTCGATGAACTCGCCCTGTTTAATCTTTTTCCGAAACTCTTGACGGGATGTAAAATGATAATCCCTGCCATCCACCTCGCCGGGACGCGGTAACCTGGACGTATGGGACACGGAGAATTTTATTTCCGGAAAAGCACTCATCAGCCCCTGACAGATGCTGCTTTTCCCGGCTCCGGACGGTGCTGAAACAACGATAAAGAAACCTTTGGACATTTCCAATCACTCTATATTTTGTGCCTGTTCGCGCAATTTCCCCAATTCACTTTTAACGTCGATGACGTGATGCGTAATCGGCATATCGCCCGCTTTCGAACCGATGGTATTTATTTCACGGTTCATTTCCTGTAAAAGAAAGTCAATCTTCCTTCCTTCCGTACCCTCGCTTTGCAGAAGAGCTTCAAACTGTTCGATATGACTTTTCATCCGCACTATTTCTTCGGTTATATCCGTCCTGTCCGCCATCATGGCCACTTCCTGCGCCAGGCGGGCATCGTCAAGCGTGTATCCCTCCGTCAGCTCTTTAACCCTTTCCGACAAACGTTTCTGATATTCCATGACAACCTGCGGCGCGCGTGACTTGATTTGTGCCATCATTTCAGAAATCTCCCGGAGTCTCATCTGCATATCCTGAAATAAGGAAAGACCTTCTTCCTGACGCATCCCTGCCAGTATTTCCAGCGCCTGCATGAATGTTTTCTCGACCGCGTTCAGAAAATCAGCATCCAGTTGAGAATCCACGGGCGGCGTAAAAATGTCACGGAACCCGGCAAGCGTTTGAACGGTTACGGGAGACTGCAAATTAAATTCATCGTTGAGCCTGCTTAACACATTGAAATAATCGCGGGCAATGTCCATATTCAAATTAACCCTGGAAACATCGGCGCCTTCCCCGTCAAATTTGATAAATACCTCAATGCGTCCCCGTTTGAATTTCTCGGATATTTTCTTTTTATACTCCAGCTCCAGAGGGAGAAGCGCGGATGGCGTGCGTAAAAATATTTCCAGAAAACGGTGGTTGACGGATTTGGCCTCCACAATAATATTCTTGCCCTGACAAACTGTCTCCGCCCGTCCGAAACCGGTCATGCTTTTTATCATCTGAATATCCTGTCCATGATCAATATTTTTTTTTACTGCTCAGCAATCTTCAACTGTAACAAATACTTTTCTCTGATTCTGCCCAGCATCTGTAGCTGCTTTTCATCCCCGTAGTCCGGGTACGTCCATGGCAAGGAACAGAATTTTTTCCCCTGATAAACCAGCGTCAAATCGGCATAAATGCCGTCCCTCAAATAAGGACGATGCGTGTAGCTTTTGCCGGTGGCTAAAATCAAATGAGCTTTGGATACATATCCGGGGTCAATATTGATTCGTCGTTGCCCATTGGAAATCAGTTTGTCTTCAATCTTGTTTGTTGCCAACTTAACATCCGGTAAACATTCCGGCCTGATTAATTTTTCCATCGTCACAAAGCGCCGGATAAGCTTTTCTCCCATTTCCGCATGATAATAATCGGTATAATCAAACGGAATGACCGGACTGATAAAATCCGGTTGTCCATAGGCCGCAGACAACGTCCCGATGGTCTCATTGATCAAACCATCATTCTGTGCAAAAAGGCTGAAGATGAGTTTGACCTGTTCAGCCATGCCCGGTTTACTCATAGCGCTTCAATCAGTTCTTTTTGCGAAACAGTAGCCGTGCCGACTTTCTCGACGACAATACCCGCGGCCAGATTAGCCAGACAGGTCGCTTCCTTAATACTTGCCTTCGCGGCCAGTCCAAGCGCCAGTATGCCGATCACCGTGTCACCGGCACCGGTCACATCATAAACTTCCTTGGCCTGGGTGGGAAAATGCGTATGAGTTATCTTACGTCCGTTTTCAAACAGACTCATCCCCTCTTCTCCCCGAGTAACCAGCATGGCCGGAAAACCGTATTTCTTTAAAAGAAACTCACTCATTTTCTGAACATCATCGGAGGCGCTGATTTCCAGACCGGCAGCGCGCTGCACTTCGTGATGATTGGGCGTGATGATGTGCGCCCCTTTGTAAACCGAGAAATTATTCTGTTTCGGGTCCAGACAAATACAAATATCCGAACCGTTAACAATTGCTTTTATGCCCTCCATCAAATCTCTGGAAACGACGCCCTTGTTGTAATCGGAAATAACAATCGCTCCTATATTTCCACGCAGCGCTTTCACATAACTCAGAATTTTCTCAATGCTGGATGATGGAATGGGTTTTCTATTTTCCTTGTCAAAGCGCACCATCTGCTGACCATGCGCCACAATTCTGGTTTTCAGCGTAGTCGGACGACCTTTTTCAACAACAATTCCTTTTGTTTCTATTTTTTTCCCGCGCAACTCGGAAAGCAGTTGCTTCCCGACGTCATCAGAGCCGATAACGCCGCTCACATAGACTCTGCCGCCAATAGCGTTGATATTATTGAGCACATTAGCACACCCACCCAGCAAAATGCTGTCTTTATGGACATCAACCACCGGCACGGGCGCTTCAGGAGAAATACGGGAAACATTTCCCCAAATGAAATGATCGACCATCACATCCCCTACGACCAGAACGCCGGCATTCGAAAAGTTGGATATAATATCCAGCGCTCTTTTTCTCGTCATAAATCTATGCACTTTTAAAGAAAACTCCTGCGGTAAAATGCTGAAAATTAAAAAAAGCGCTTAAAGCGCCCGTTCTGCCCAAAAGTGGTGCAATACTATTACTAAGACCTCAATTTGTCAAACATTTTCTCAAAACTCATCTTTCCGGCTTGATGATTTCCTTGACATACCATCCATATCTTTCTTATAAGTGTTTTCAGGAAAATATAGAAACCGTTAAATTACCTAATTTATCAATATCATAAGAGGTTTTGCCATGTTAAAAATTCAACAATTCCGCTACGGGACCGACAATTTTGCTTATTTAATCCACGGGAACAAACAGGCCATCGCTATCGACGGCGGGGCGTGGCAGGAAATATTGTCTTTTCTGAAACAAAACGGCCTGTCTCTGGAATTTGTCACCAATACCCATGCCCATTATGATCATACATCCGGCAATGAACATCTGCTCAAAGCCACCGGCGCAAAATTCCTTAAATCTGCAATGTTCGCCGACAATCACAAAATTATCATTGATGGAGAAACGATTCTCGTTTACCGGACACCGGGACACACGGATGATTCCGTTTGTTTTCATACCGGTCATTTTTTGATCAGCGGAGACACATTGTTTAATGCAACCATCGGCAATTGTTTTTCCGGCAATCTTCATAATTTTCATTCATCCATCAAGAAGTTGATGAATTTGCCCGATGAAACCATCATTTATGCCGGACATGATTACATTCGCGATTCTCTGGCCTTTGCCCGCCACCTGGAACCGGATAACGACGATGTTGAATCTTTGCGTACAATATGCAGCGCCAGAGAAATCCTGTACACGACTCTGGCTGAAGAACGCCGGGTAAATCCCTACCTGCGGTTCAATGAAGACTCTCTGATCAAAATACTCAAAAAGAAAAACCTGCCCTGTGCCACGGAATGGGAACGCTGGAATTCTTTAATGTCCGTTGAATAGATCAAATTCCGAAATTCTTTGTGCGTCCTCGTAATTCATGATTGACTTCAATCACGTTATTCAATAAAATTTAATTCAGAAATCAATAATCAACTGAACGGAAGAGAACATTTATGATTCATTCAGCGCTGCTGGTCACTTTAGGGATTGCCATAACCGCCTTCATGTCCTTTTGGTCTGTAGTTTTTTCGGTGTTTCCCGGCGCTGACAATAAAATTCACAAGGTGGCCCGTCTCTGGGCAAAAATATTACTGTTTCTATGCAATACAAAAGTCAAGGTCATCGGTGAAGAAAATCTTTTGCCTTGGCAACCGCAGATTTTAATGGCCAATCATCAAAGTGACTTTGATATTTTGATTTCTCTGGCCTTTATCCCCGTTCAATTCCGCTGGATTGCCAAAAAAGAATTATTTGCCATTCCCATATTCGGCGCGGCCATGAGAAGCGCCGGTTACATCGAAATTGACCGCAGCAATCACGAAAAAGCCATGCACAGCATTGACGAAGCCGCCCTCAGCATCCGAAGGGGAAAATCCATTATGACTTTCCCGGAAGGAACAAGAAGCCGGGACGGAGAAATCAAAGCTTTTAAACAGGGCACTTTTCATCTGGCTATCAAATCCGGTGTACCCATTATTCCGGTTTCCATCATCGGCAGCGGCAGCATCATGCCCAAAAGGTCATTAAGAATAAAGCCCGGTCAGATAAAAATGGTCATCGGCAAACCGATAGAAGTCGTGCATTTCAACATGGCAAGAAGACAGGAACTGATTGAAAAGGTCAGGAATGAAATCATCAAAAACTACAATGAATGGCAGGATTCGGATAAACTTGACATTAAAGATCTGGCAAGCAATGGGCGCTGAATTTATTGAATGCAAAATCAGTCTGAAAAATTATTCTATTGAATTAATCCGCAAATTATTTGATACTGAAGATAATCCATTTTTATTATATGGCTTTAATTTTATTCTTGTTATGCCGGTCGTTTCATAAAACCGTTTGAAGCCGCTGGCGAGGTAGAGAATCATGGAAAAATTTGCCGATTATTTTCTAAGTGAAAAAATACATGAAACCAGAAATTCCATCATTTACCGCGGGCACAAAGAAAATGAAAACGTCTCGATAATTATTAAACTGTTAAAGACCAAGTGTCCCACCCCTTCAGAAATCGCGCGCTTTACCCAGGAATACAACCTGCTCCGCACGCTCGATATACAAAATGTCATCAAAATATATGAGCTGGTTAAGCATGATGATCAATATGCCATCATTGAAGAAGATTTTGGCGGCATCTCTCTGAAAGACACTTTAAGATCAAAAGAACTTGACTTAAAATCATTATTACAGATTTCCGCAAAAATATCCGGAACCCTGGGATTGATTCACAAGAATAATATCATTCATCTGGATATCAAGCCCGACAATATTTTAATCAATACGGAAAAAGGCGAGGTTAAAATAACAGACTTCGGAATTTCCGCGGTCTTAACGCATGCCAATGACGAGTTGTACAATCCCGACGTTATTGAAGGCACATTATCGTATATGTCTCCCGAGCAAACCGGCCGGATGAACAGAGGCGTGGACTACCGCACGGATATCTATTCTCTGGGCGCGACCTTTTACGAAATGCTGACTGGCGATGTTCCTTTTAAATCAAAAGATCCGATGGAATTAATCCATGCGCATATCGCGCGTCAGCCTCTGCCGCCCCATCTGGTCAATGCTTCCCTGCCGGCGGTCTTATCGTCCATCGTGATGAAAATGTTGTCGAAAAATCCCGAGGAGAGATACCAGAATTGCCTTGGCGTCATGGCGGATATTGATGAATGCCTGAATCAACTTCATCAAAAGGGCGGCATTGATGATTTCCCCATAGCGACAAAAGACATTTCCATCCGCTTCAATATTCCGCGCAGCCTGGTTGACCGGGAGAATGAAAGAATTGACTTGATGAAATGCTTTGAGCGGACGTGCAAAGGCTTAAGCGAGATGATGCTGGTCACCGGCCAGCCGGGAATCGGCAAATCCGCTCTGGTGAATGAAATTTACAAACCGATCGTTGCAAGAAAGGGATATTTCATTTTCGGAAAATATGACCAGTTCCGCAAAGATGTTCCTTTCAGCGCCATCATTCAATCTTTTCAGGGACTCATCCGCCAGATTATCTCGGAGAGCGAAGAGAAAATACAAGCCTGGCGAGAAAAACTTCTTTCCGCCCTTGGTCCGAACGGCAAAGTCATCACGGATGTCATACCGGAGCTGGAACTGATTATCCAGAAACAACCTGAATTGCCTGCCCTGGGACCGGAAGAATCCATGAACCGATTCAATCTGGTATTTCAGAAATTTGTTAATGTCTTCACCACCGAAGA
This sequence comes from Smithella sp., assembly GCA_049664145.1. Taxonomy (GTDB): domain Bacteria; phylum Desulfobacterota; class Syntrophia; order Syntrophales; family Smithellaceae; genus Smithella. The sequence continues at coordinate 11,803 of JBATES010000086.1, read as the reverse complement.
ACATCCCGTCGCACTTTTCCTCGACGACCTTCAGTGGGCTGACCAGGCCAGCTTAAAGTTTCTGGAAAATTTGATGACCACTTATGAAACAAAGTATTTATTCCTGCTGGGAGCATACCGGGATAACGAAACCAACGATGCCCATCCTCTGACGCTCACGCTGAATAAAATCAGCAAGAAAGGCCGCAAGATACACAACATCACCTTGGGACCTTTGAATGTGAAAGGCATCAACATGATTATTATGAACGTGCTCTTATGTGATGCTGAGAAATCCATGCCACTTGCCGAACTCATCAGTAAAAAAACAGCCGGCAATCCCTTCTTCGTCATTCAGTTCCTGAAAAATGTTTACGACCATCATCTCCTGCAACTGAATCCTCAGACCGGATGGGAATGGGATATCCATAAAATCCGGGAAATGCAGGTTACCGAAAACGTCGTCCAATTCATGGCGGATAAAATCTCTCATTTCCCGAAAAAAACTCAGGACATCTTAAAGATCTGCGCCTGTATTGGCAACAGATTTGATCTGGAGCTGTTGTCTGTTGTTTCCGGCAAGTCCATTGAAGAAACCCTCGCCGATCTCACCTCCGCGATTCAGGAAGATATGATCAGTCTTCATGGCAACATCTACAAGTTTCTCCATGACCGCATCCAGGAAGCGGCCTATTCCATGATCCCGGAAAAGGAAAAGGAAGCCATGCATTACCGCATCGGCAAAAATGTCCTCGAAAAAACCGATGCCGCGAATTTGAACGAAAAAATATTTTATATTGTCGATCAGCTCAACAGGGGCATTAAGCTCGTCAGCGGAGAAGATGAAGGAATCATGCTGGCCAGACTTAATCTGCAGGCTGCGCAAAAATCTAAAAAATCAACGGCCTATGCCTCGGCCTCATCCTATTTAAAAACCGCCATGGGACTCCTCCCCGAATACGGCTGGCAAAGTCATCATGAACTGTCCTATTCCATCTACCGGGAGGCTCTGGAATGCGAATATTTCAATTTGAATTTCAGCGAAGCTGAAAAAATCTTCAATATTGTTGTCAGAAATGCAAAATCGAATATTGAAAAGGCTAATGTTCACACGCTGATGATCATATTATACACAACACAGGGAAACTATGAAGCTGCTCTGAAGGTTGGTATTGAAGGAATGAAAATGCTTGGTTTCAATGTTCCGGAAAAGATAAGCGACGCAAGAGTGGGCATAGAACTGCTGAAACTAAGATTATTATTCGGCCACCGGAAGATAGAAGATTTAATTGATATGCAATATGTTGCAATGCCGAATAATTTGGATGAAGCAAAGCATTTAGCTTCTGAATACCAGGCTATGCATCCTTCCAAGTCGCTTGAACATCCCGAACTGGTGTTGTGGGAGATGATATCTTACGCATATTTGGCCATTCATACAGGCACCGTAGCATTTTATGCCAATCCGAATTTATTTGCCTTTATAGCAATAAACGGTGTTTATAAACTGTTGGACTATGAAGTAAATTTTGAATATTCCCCTTTTGCATTGATTGCTATGGGTTCCATTGTAGGATCTTCTCTTGGCTTTTATCAATATGGCTACCGGTTTGGTCTGGCGGCACTGGAAATAAATGAAAAGATTGCCGACACAAAGAACAGATGCCGGATTGAATTTGCTTTCCCTATGTTTATCCAGCATTGGAAGAAACACGCCCGCTACGATCTTGATTATTTCCGAAACGCATACAAAAACGGCATTGAAAACGGCGACCTGATTTTCAGTGGACACAGCGTTAATCTGATCGGCATGACCCGCATGATGCTGGGCGACAATATCGACGACCTCTTGGAGGAATACGGGAAATACAAAGATTTTCAGCTGGGAGGCAAGGATCCTTTTATTGCGCGCAATTATACAGAAAACACAAGGATGTGTCTGAGCCTCAAGGGTCTGACTGAAAGTAAGGGCAGCTTAAATGGTGATGGTTTTGATGAGGAAGAGCAGGCGACGTATTATAAATCTGAAAATAACCTGCTTGGTACATTCTATTTCTCTCTGGTCAGACTAAGAATTAATTATCTTTTCGGCGAATTATCAAAATGCCGTAATCTCGTCTCTGAAATGCAACAAATCGTAAGACAGAAAACCGCCTTGGGAAATCTGCACATACCAGAATTTTATTTATACTATTCGCTAACGCTTACGGCATCTTACCCCGAAGCTAATTCGGTACAAAAAACAAAGTATTTAATGCGCCTGAAAGCCAATCAGATGAAAATGCACAAATGGGCCAAATCCTGTCCTGAAAATTTTCAACATAAATATGATCTTGTAGCTGCGGAAATGATGAAAATGAAAGGACGCTTCCGGGAAGCTCGGCATCTCTATCATGAGGCTATCGAAGGCGCGAGGGTAAACGGATACCAGCAACTGGAAGCCATTGCCTGCGAACGCCTTGCGCTCTTATACCTCGATTCCTCCTGCAAAGAGGAGGCTGGTTTTTTCATACAGCGGGCGCACAGAGGCTATTTATCGTGGGGAGCTTCAGCCAAGGCCCAAGATCTGGAGGAAAAATGTCCGTCGATGATCCCTCGAGAGCAAAAACAGCAAACCACGGGAAGCATAACCGTTAGCGGTTCTTCGGTACGCATGACCATGAGCGGCTCTACAGAAACCACGAGCAGCACAAACATGCTCGACCTGTCCACCGCCATGAAAGTTTCACAAATTATCTCCAGCGAGATTATGCTGGACCGTCTGCTGGAAAAAATCATGCATATGTCCATCACCAATGCCGGGGCCCAGCGCGGGTATCTGATTCTGGAATCGGAGGGTGAACTGACCATTGAAGCCAGCGAAGATGTCGACAAAAATGAATTCATGGTCATGCAGTCCATGCCGTTAAAGGATTGCCACCATATCTGCCATTCCATTGTCAACTACGTTTATCACAGTGGAGAAAATATTGTTCTCGGGAACGCCGCCAAAGAAGGCCTCTTTACGAATGACCCTTACATTACGCGAGTGCAGTGCAAATCTGTTCTCTGCACGCCGATCATGAGCAAGGGCAAATTATCGGGCCTTCTGTATATCGAAAACAACATCAGTGAAAACGCCTTTACCCCCGAGCGCCTGGAAATTCTCCAGAGTTTTTCTGTGCAGGCCGCCATCTCCATTGAAAACGCGCGACTCTTCGATCTGGCCACCACCGACGGCATGACCAAGCTTTATGTGCACCGCTATTTTCAGCTCCTTCTTGACCAGGAAATCAAACGTTCACAGCGAAACAATAAGAAATTTTCGCTCATCATGATGGACATTGACAATTTTAAATCTTTTAACGACATTTACGGACATCAACTGGGAGACAAGGTATTGAAAGACGTCGCGGCGACTGCGAAAAAAATATCCCGCGCCGGCGATATCGCTGCCCGCTACGGTGGTGAAGAATTTGTCATGATTCTGCCGGAAACGGATTCCGGTCAGGCCATGATCTTAGCCGAAAGAATAAGGGCAGGCGTTGCGGAAATAGAAATCCCTCACGAAGGCAAGAAACTGCAAGTAACCATCAGCCTGGGCGTTTCCACATATCCTGATCATTCCGGAGAAAAAGAGGCGCTGATCCGTGCGGCTGACGAAGCCCTCTATACGTCAAAACATCGAGGCAAAAACCTTGTCAGCCTGTCCACAAGGCAAAAATAACCGGTGGAACGGCGAGTAAGAATTTTCTGCGATCGGCTACGGCAAACGCCTTCCGGAAAGGTTCAAGATTCTCCGAACAAAATGCTCTCCTCTACTTGTCAAATCATAATTTTTCTGAAATAATAAAAAAAATTTTATGAGTATGCGGCCATAGGATAAATGCAAAACGAAGAAACAAACAACAAAAGAATCAGGGAGATTAAAGGTGCTGTCTGCCTTGCCCTGGGCCTTTTTCTGCTTTTATGCCTTGTTTCTTATCATCCCCTGGACCCTTCGTTTACCCATTTTGTCGCCGGCGACCAGATAACCCATAATTTTACCGGCAAGGCAGGATCATACACAGCCGATTCACTCATCCGCATGCTCGGCATCGCTTCTTTTCTTCTCCCCTTCATGCTTTTCTTTTGCAGTTTTAAATATTTTTTACGGCAGGATTTCACCGTCACAGCACACCGGGCAGTGGGGTTTTTATTTTTTCTTCTCTCCTTTGCCGGTATTCTGGCGCTGCTCGCGGGGGGTAGTATCGATTTTCGCGGTGTAACGCTGAAGAACGGTATCGGCGGGTTGATCGGAGTTGCCGTGGTCGGTCTCTTGCGCATCTATTTTAACACGGCGGGAACATACATTATTTTATTCCTGACGCTTGTCGTGGCGTTGACTTTTATGTTTGAATTTTCCATGGTTTCCTCAACCGGAAAGGTATCACAATTTGTCGCGGCTTTTTTCAGTCTTTGCAAAAACCGCATCGCTTCCTTTACCGGTTTTGTTCTCAAAAGCACAAAAAAAACGGGAGAAAAGTCTGAACCACTGGTGGTTGAAGAACCTCAACCGGTGGTCAAAAAGGCATCCCCGAAAAAAGTCGAACAGACGCACTTTGATTTCACCAAATCCAAAATGGATGACAAATTTAATCTTCCTCCCCTGACCTTACTGGAAGATGCTCCGCAGAAAGATGCCCGCGTTAAACGGGACGCGCTGGTGACCAACTCCCGAATTCTGGAAAAGAAATTAGCCGACTTCGGGGTTGAAGCTCGCGTGGTGGAAGTAATGCCCGGGCCGGTGATTACCATGTATGAACTGGAACCCGCTCCCGGTGTTAAAATCAACAAGATCGTCAATCTATCCGATGACCTCGCACTGGCGCTGATGGCGCCCAGCATTCGGATTCTGGCGCCGATTCCCGGCAAATCGGTTATCGGCATTGAAATACCGAACTTAAAAAGAGAGTCTGTTTTTCTCAAAGAAGTCATCGACAACACTTCCTTTTCCGAATCGTCATTCCGCCTGCCGATTGCGCTGGGGGTTAATTTTGTGGGCACGCCGGTCATTGCCGACCTGACCAAAATGCCTCACCTGCTTATTGCCGGCACCACCGGTTCCGGCAAAAGTGTCGCGCTCAACGCCATGATTTGCAGCATTCTTTTTAGGGCCCAGCCGGAAGATGTCAAATTCCTGATGATTGACCCCAAGAGACTGGAACTGTCTTCTTACGAAGGCATCCCGCATCTGTTGCATCCGGTGGTTACCGATCCGAAAAAAGCTTCGCAGGTCCTGCGCTGGACCGTGGAGGAAATGGAGCGGCGCTACAAAATTCTTAACGACCTGAAAGCGAAAAGCATTGACGCCTACAATGAATTGCTTCTGAAAGGTTTAAAAAGCAAAACGGTTTTAGCCATTCCCAAACAAGCCGATTCCGATCTGGAAACTGAAAAAACAGCGGACAGTGAACATGAAGAAAAGGAAATCAAACACACGAAGCTTCCGTACATTATCGTGGTGATTGACGAACTGGCCGACCTGATGATGGTGGCCCCGCGGGACGTGGAAGAATCTCTGACCCGTCTGGCGCAAATGGCACGGGCAGCCGGCATCCATTTGATTATCGCCACCCAAAGACCTTCGGTGGATGTCATTACCGGTTTAATTAAAGCCAACTTCCCCACCCGCATTTCGTTTCAGGTCTCTTCCAAAATTGATTCGCGCACGATTATTGATCAGCAGGGTGCGGAAAAATTGCTGGGCGCGGGAGATATGCTCTTCATTCCGCCGGGCACATCCAAACTCTCGAGAATTCATGGCGCGTATGTTTCGGACAAGGAAATCTCACGCATCGTTGATTACATCAAAATGCAGGGGCAACCGGCTTATGATTCCTCCATTGATAAATTTGCACTGGCTGCCGCGCAGACTCAGCATGAAGGAGATGACGACTTCGACGAAAAATACGACGAAGCCGTAGCCCTGATCAGCGAACTGGGGCAGGCGTCCATATCGCTTGTCCAGCGTTACATGAAAATCGGTTATAACCGCGCGGCGCGGATCATTGAAAAAATGGAAGCCGAAGGCGTTGTCGGTCCTTCCGACGGCGCGAAACCCAGAAAAGTTCTGATTAGAAAGCTACCCGGTTGAAAACTGCAAATCAAAACAAAGTCCGTATCATCAGCCTCGGCTGTCCGAAAAACCTGATTGATTCGGAAGTCATGGGAGGCTTGTTAAATCAATCCGGCCATCAACTGGTTGAAAAAAATGACGCGGCCGACATCGTTATTGTCAACACCTGCGCTTTCATCAACCCCGCCAAGGAAGAAGCCATTGAAGAAATCCTGATTCTGGCTGAAGAAAAAAAGAAGAAGCCCGGCATGAAGATTGTCGTCGCCGGCTGTCTCGCCCAGCGCTATGGCCAAGACCTGTTCACGCAAATGCCGGAAGTGGATTTATTGATCGGAACCGGCGAAGTCGGCAATATTGTCACCCACATCAATAAAATCAGGCAGCAGCAATATAAAAGAACTTCTGTCATCACCAAACCGGATTTTCTGATGACCTTTCATCATCCGCGGATTTTACCACCGGCCGCGACCAGCGCGTATTTGAAAATTGCTGATGGATGTTCCAATCGCTGTGCCTACTGTGTCATTCCTTCCCTTCGCGGCACGGCGCGCAGCCGCCGGCCGGATGACATTCTTCGTGAAGCCGAATCTCTGGCCAAAAGAGGCATAAAAGAAATCATCATCACCGCTCAGGATACCACCCATTACGGCCGCGACTTAAAAGGGCGGCCGCGCTTGTCTTCTCTGTTAAAAGAAATGGCAACGATCAAAGACATCCAATGGATTCGTCTCCTCTACGCCCATCCGGCTCGTGTCACAACGGATTTACTGGAGACCATTGCCGCCCATGAAAAAATCTGCCGCTATCTTGATTTGCCCGTTCAGCACATTGACAACGATATTTTACAAGCCATGAATCGCAAAGTGACTGCCGATCAAACAAGAAAAGTTATCGAAAAGGCCAGAGCAATCATTCCCGATATCGCGCTGAGAACATCGCTGATGGTCGGATTTCCGGGAGAAACACCCGCCCGATTCAACCGCCTGCTCGACTTTGTGAACGAGATAAAATTCGATCATCTCGGAGTCTTTACCTATTCCAAAGAGGACGGAACAAAAGCAGCAGATTTAAAAACGCAGATTTCTGAAAAAGAAAAGCAGCGACGTCGTGAAACAATCATGCATGAGCAGGCGGCAATCTCCGCGGCAATAAACAAAACCTTCATCGGCTCCGTTCAGGACGTGCTGATTGAACAAACAAGCGACCGTGACGATTACCGGTACATGGGAAGATGCCGACGCCAGGCGCCGGAAATAGATGGCGTTACGTATTTGAAAGGCTTAAAATATCCGATCGGCAATATCGTCCAATGCAAAATAACCGCCGCCGATGACTACGACCTGTTTGGAAAGATAATAAATTAATAATTTGTGAAGGAAAGACTCATGGATTCGGTTTTACCATCCAGGGGTGAGGAGCATATCCCCTGGATGGTCATTGACCTGAAATCTACATAAATTAATTTAAAACAAGAACATACTTTTTCTTACCATACAAAAGGCTTAATTCTTCCTGGTTTTTGACTAAAGTATATCCCTTTCTGCCAAAACGTAATGCCTCCTTGTAGGAGGTCATGTAAACGTCTATATTACCACGGTTTTTGCGACTTGTTCTATCTTTGACGACAAAGGTTCCCAAATCTTTGATTTCGATTTTAGTCCCTAATTTGAGCCCTTGACGTTCCAAGTCTGGTGAAACAGCGACTATGCCGGTTTTAACCATTTCTCCGGAAGCCGTTTTACCCTTATTATGGTAACACTCTTTCAATGTGTACGCCGTTACTGATACTTTGTTTTCTTCCGCCCATACACTGACAGATGAAATAAACAGGATACAGATTCCTAAAAGCACAACTTTTGCTACTAATAGGTTTATTCTTGTCATAATGACCTCCTTGTGTTGAAAAGAGCAAAATTACTCTTTTGCACAGTTTGGGTTATGGCTACCTTGGCCTACCCGTAGCTCCTCTATTTAAACACTCTGATGAAGAGTGGTATATGTCAATATGCCCTTATCGCTTCATACTAATCAACTAACGGGAAATATCATGAAAATACAGAGTACATATAAGGACTAGCTTAAAAGATGACACACCATACAGAAACCGCTCTTTGAAGTCAAACACTTTTTTTCAGGAGGGATTCAAGTAAAAAAACCTATTCATTTCAATTTCTTGCAATCTTCCACTGTGGGCACAACTCCGACGAACCCGGCTGATATTCACGACACACCAAAGGTCTTGTTTCGTATATCGAACAAAGCCAGATCCCTTCTGAACGATACAGAAAAGGACATTCCGTCGGAGAAACACCTGTTTCCGAAGAAATCATTCTATCCCCCGCCCAAACAAGATGGCGATTCTCGATTACTTCCAGAATGTCCTGCCTGTTTTCGGCGCGCCAGCGGTCAAAATCTTCTTGCTGCGCGTAGGCAACCATATCGACAAAACAACATTTACCGCAACTTAGGCAGGCAAGCGGCTCTTTCATCATTCTTTCCTCAAAGTTTTATAATGCATCTAAGGTCACTTCTCGTGTATGGCGCAATCGGCGATTGCGCCGAATAATTATCGGGTATCAAGCCCTACAATCGGCTTTCGGTGCGTTATTGGGAATATATCAAATCAGCTTGCCGAAAATATGGCCGTTCTTCCTCAGGAATTTATTGATGCCGTCTTTTCGTCTGCTTTTTTTATAGGCTTTGATTATTGTCTCTAATTTCTCGTTGAGAACATTCGGGGGATAGGCCATATGTCCGCCGGAAAGCAAATGATAATCGCCTGCCGGAATAATCCGTACAAACACAGTCATCCCATCCCTAGTGGATTGGGAAAATCCGATGTCGTGAACAAAGACTTCTTTCTTATCGAACATATTGCGCAGAAGAGCGCCCGTTCCCTTTTTAATAAAGGTTACCATGTAAAGCGATTTGGGAGCGCCGATGCGTGCGTTGACCAGTGTTTCTTCATGGTTGGACAATTTTCCGGAAGCCTGCAACTCTGCCAGAATAAACGGTGTTTGTTCGTCGTTGAGGTAGAAATCATTCATCAGCCACTCGTTGAATTCCTCTATATCTTTCTGTGTCATGCCGTACTTTCGGGCATCGGCAAGACGCCTGGCACCGAAATAGAACTCCAATAATTTGCCGAAATTCAAGGTCTTGTTCTCTGTCAGTTCAGCAATGAGGTTCATTGCTTTTCTGATGACCCAGGTATCAATTTTTTTGTATTTTTCCACCTCTGCCTTTTCGTTCTCTTCTTTCCTCAAACAGCAAGCCTTGTATTTTTTGCCGCTACCGCAAGCGCAGAGATCGTTACGCCGTCGTTTGGCTTCCGACAATAAATACTGCCAGTTCATGGCGACAGATTGAAACAGAGGCGCCAAATCAGATTCCTTCTCAAACGCCTCCTTTTCGTCCGGCGAAAAAGTATTCCAGACATTCATGATATAAGACAGCACGTGATTGGCTTCGTCAAGGGACGGAAGTTCCTTTCTGCCGGTTGCCGCAATATACTCATCCATTTTCACTTTGATGAAAAAATGCGTGACCCGCATCACTTCGTTTCTACGCCGCTCGGCTTCGGCAACGGTTATGCCCTGTCCTTCCGCCGACATTTTTATCATGCAATGATAACAGGCCACGGTTGGCTGCGGCGACATCGGGTTTAATAATCCCCCCATTTTATTTTTACATCCGCAAATGCCGCAGATGCATTGGCCATTATCAAGCATTTCACCGGTAAAGTTTTTTTTCATACAAAATCCTTTTTTGATTCATGTAGGCGGGTTCCACTGAACACGCCGCTGTATGTTTTTCGGATTGATCGGGGGATCAATCCCTACAACCCATCACCATAAATTACATCACCTGTAGGGCAGGCACCCCGTGCACGCCGGTTATTATGCTATTTCCGGCGCAATCGCTGATTGTGCCCTACACGCTACGGGCTTTGCTGATGCGGTTCCAGACGAGGCGGCAGACGGCGCGTCGAAAACAGTTTTATCGAGTTCGGCGTGGTCCGGCAGTTGCCTGTTTTTTGAGCCAGTCCAGCGCGCCCGGCGCTTTTTCCCATGCCGGGATATTACCGGCGGCGTAACAATAAGCTTCGTCCTCGCCGCCCACAGTTATTTTGTCTGGTAAAAAACGGGGCACTTTCTTTTCGCCCAGCAAATATGCAGGAACATGTTTATTACTTTTCAGTGCGTCGGATAACCCTTTTCTTGCTTTTGCTGTGTCGCCGGTCCTCATAAACAACAACAAAGCTTTCGTATAAAGCCACTCCGCCATCCCGTCATTTTTATACGGACCATTCATAAAACCTTCCAACTCGTCGTACCGTCCCAGACAAGCAAGATAAGTAATCAGAATATAGCGGATGCCCTGATTGTCATTAGTGTTCAAGCGCAGCAATTCCCGGGCATGTCCGATGGCCTCATCATGATTTCCCTCTTCCCATAAACATTCCATCAAGCCGGCACGCGCCCGCATGTAGGGACGCGTATCCAGCATCCCCCAAAAATGACCGCCCCCTTCCTTAAATAACTTTTCGCCCAACGCACGGCGACCGGCTTCCATCCCTTGACGATAATATTCTTTCGATTCTTCCAAAGATTTTGCGACATCCTCCGCCAAAAGATTATAGGCGTCGGCGCAATCCGGAAATAGCAAAAGAGCTTTTTTTGCCAGACTTATTCTTGTCTTCTTGTTTGCAGTCTCCCAGGCGTCGTAAATTAATTCCTGCGCCGCATACTCCGTCTGTTTGTTTATTTTTACCGGCGGCTTTTTGCTTTTCACCAACGTTTGCCTGTAATGTGTAAAATCAACGACATTACCGGATTTCGGTTTTGGCGCATCTTTCATTATCCTCCTCCTTTCTCGCTGTAGCGCGTGACCCCCAAGGACGCCCCACTTTCCAGACATATAAATTTACTTGATTTTACTTAAAAGAACCATGAAATTACGTTTCGCTTTATACTTTAGGCGAAGTTCGGCCAGATAGTTTGCAAATGAGGCGTCTTTATCGAGGCGATGCAATAGCGCTTGTATTTTCTTGATCAGGTTGAAAGCTTCTTCATAAGCCTTATTGTTCGTCTGATTAACTGTCGGCTCTACGGTTCTTTTGTAAACATCGACCGCATCCAGCGGATAATTTTCTTCGCGTAGAGCAGCAAGTCTCATCCATAGTTGTTTTGAACAATCTCCATCTTTGGCTTCCTGCCACGCGGCTTCCATATTTTTTTCCCAGAGAAATATTTCCACCAACAAGGAATGCCCCGGGGAAAATCCCCACGGATTGTCCCTTCGATTCTTCGTCGCAATATCGTTGCGAATCAACGCAATTGCTTTTTCGCGCCACTGAGGCCATTGCGCGGTTTTTTCCGCTTGGAGCTTCAATTTCTGATATTGATCCAGACAGAGATTATCTTCGAAATTTTTCCAGACTAAATTCAGCGCCTCCTCCGGGCGCTTTCGCCGGTGATACTCATTCGCCAAGAATTCCCGCAACCGTGAATCGGTGCGCTGAGGAAAAGCCTTGATGCCCGCTTCCGCCCACTCCAGAGCTTTCTCTTTCTTCCCCGCTTCTTTATATATCTCGGCAATCTTCAGATAATGGTATGCATGAGACAAATCGTGTTTTTTAATATTTACCAGTTCCTCGACATCACCGGACAACTCCGCCAGCGTTTCCATGATGTGCACAAGATTCGATGCGATATGGGAATCCGG
>JBATES010000085.1:0-4799 GCA_049664145.1 Smithella sp. | reverse complement strand
ATCTTTGACAATGATGAAAAAGAGGATTTCCGGAAAGAAAAAAATACCATCATTCAGGCCTGCGTGCTGGCGGGAATATACCTCACGGTTAATCTGGAAATTCTTGGCGCTCTGGGCGTTCTCACCGGCGCCACTGGCAGTATGCACCTGCGACCGAAAGCTTTTCCACCTTATATTTACTGGACATCGTATGTCCTCACGTTTATCATTCCCGTCGCCGGAATTTACGTGGGCATCAAAAGCCGCAAGCGGCTTATTCTCAACCTGAGTCTTGTGATGGCCTGCGTCACGATGGCGACCAACAAAAGTTATCTGGGCATGACGCGTTACGCCTGGGATCCGGCAATTTTGGGAACAGCTTTGGTCATCATATCCATTGCGATCAATATCTGGCTCAATCGTGGAGAAAATAAACATAGAAAGGGTTTCACCGCCGAAAATATTCTCAAACCGGAAAGCCACGGCATCAGCCTGACTGAGGTGGCCGCTGCCTTAACACCGGTGGCCACAGGCCTTGACATGCAGCAACCCGCATCAGAAAAAGGGCAATACTTTGATGGTGGCGCATCCGGCGGTGGCGGTGCATCACGAAACTTTTAATGATCATCTTTAAAATAAAGGATAATTTATGACATTTGAACGCAACAAAATCAACAACCGGGTGCTCCAGGATTTGAAAAAACGTTCTACAATCGGTATTTTTTTCTATATCATATTAGCATTCATTGTTATCTTTGCCGATAATTATTATGAACGACACCCCTCATTTTCCATGTTCTTTCTTTTGTTCATGGTGGGTATTTGTTTGTTTCGCCTGATTCACCTGGTCATTTCCAAAAAAAAGGGGGCGCGTTACGAGCTGTCCACTCAAAACATTTTTTTCCTCAGCGTGATTGCCACCGCGCTGATTTGGGGAATCATCTTCGCTCTGATTATGCTCCAGAAAGGAGAATATGCTACGCAAATGCACACCGTGGCGTTAATCTGCGGTCTTTGTGCCGGTGGCGTGGTTGCTTTCATCCCGCACAGGTGGCTTTCGTTTTATTTTAATATCGCCATGTTGATGCCGGCCACGGTGACATTATTTTTCAGTAATGTAAATATACATCTGGCAACCATGATTCTTTTCTTTTCGGTATATCTGATTATTATTACCTACAGGGGAAACCGGGAATACTGGGATGCCCTCGAAAATGAACATCTGCTGGAATTAAAATCGCGAGAATTAGCCCATCTCAGCAATACGGATGTTCTGACCGGCCTTTACAACCGGCGTTACTTTGACCAGGCGCTGGACCTGGAATGGAAACGTTCCGGCCGTAACAAGACTATCCTTTCCGTCATTCTCTTCGACATCGACCATTTTAAAAACATCAACGATTCTTTCGGTCATCAGGCCGGAGATGAATACCTGATGAAAACGGCAGACATCATGAACTCCATTTTCAAAAGAGATATTGATATTGTGGCCCGGTATGGAGGAGAAGAGTTTATTGTCCTGCTTCCGGAAATCAATGCCGACCATGCCCGGCAACTTGCAGAACAAATCAGGCAAAAGACTGAATCTTTGATCGTTAATCATCAGGAGAAGAAAGTCTCTGCAACCATTAGCGCCGGTATCATGTGCGGCGTGGCCGATTTTAACACGATATCCGATTACATTATAGCCTGCGCCGATAAAGCCCTCTATGCGGCTAAACAAGGAGGCAGAAACCGGGTTGTTGTTTTCACGCCCACTGCGGATAAAAATATTTCATTGAATATTACAGCTATGCAACCGGCAGCAATGAATGCCCGGGTTTGATTTCAACTTGACCGGCAAATCCATTTTTTGTATACACCCGCAGCAAATGACCAATTGGACAGAGTCAATCCATAGATGCAAACAAATAAAAAAACAATGCGGATGATCAGAGAGACTAATGCCAAACCGGATATATCCACCGGTGATCGCCGCATTCAGGTGCGCAGATCGGGCATTCACGGCAAGGGTGTTTTTGCCATCCGTCCCTTTAAAGCCGGCGACACGGTTCTGGAATACAAAGGCGAAATCATTACCTGGACGAAAGCTCTTAATCGTCATCCGCATGACAAAAGTCAACCCCATCATACCTTCTATTTTCATCTGGATGACGGCCACGTCATTGACGCCAAGTACCATGGCAATTCCGCCAGATGGATTAATCATTCCTGTAAACCCAATCTGGAAGCCGATCAGGACGGCAACCGTATCTTTCTGAAAGCTCTGCGTGACATCACCATTGGAGAGGAACTTTCTTACGACTATGGCCTGGTCATCGACGCCCGCAAGACTTCAAAGCTGAAGAAAGAATATGCCTGTCTATGCGGCGCAAAAAATTGCCGCGGCACCATGCTGGCCCTTAAAGCGTGTTAATGGTTCAGGATCACATTTAATAGATTCCCATCTGGCAGCCGCCGGCGATGGTGGCGCCCAGTTCGAAGCATTGATCAATAATTTCCTGTGTAATTTTTCCTTTGGCGATAACCGGCTGAAAAACCGTTTTGAATTTATATCCCAGTGCAATGCGTTCTATTGCTCTGAGAGCACCGGTACCGTCGTTTCCCGCGCTGATAAAAACAACAAAAGGTTTGCGGAAAACTTTTTCATGCGTGGCGTAATAGGTGCGGTCGAAAAAATCCTTCACCATCCCGGACATATAACCAAAATTCTCAGGCGTACCGACAGCCAAACCATCGGCAGACAATAAATCTTCCATCGTAGCATCAGAGGCTTTCTTTAAAATCACTTCAATATCCTCTATGGACCTTGCGCCTTCGGCAACCGCATTGGCCATCTTTTGGGTATTGCCGCTCTGCGAATGATAAACGATTAATATTTTAGCCATGTTATTAGTTCCTTTATTTAGAGGATGATATATTAAAAGTGAAATGGGCGTCAATGAGGATTATTAAAACTTTTCAGAATCAGCAAGAATACTGGCTGCCTTTGCCGGAATAAAAAAAGATGAATTCTTCTTGACAGAACATGGCTATTTGGTTATATTGCCAAATAGATATGCAAGGGGGTTCAAAAATGAAAAGTACTATAAAAACACGACATGAAGCGCGGGCGAAAATCATCAAGGCCATGGCGCATCCGAGCAGGCTTTTTATTATCGAGGAACTAAACCGGCGCGAATGCTGTGTCCATGAACTGACAGAAATGATCGGAGCCGACACTTCAACCGTTTCCAAGCATTTGAGTGTTTTGAAAAACGCCGGCTTGGTAACTGATGAGAAAAGGGCAAATTCCATTTTCTACAGCCTGCGGTGTCCATGCATTATGGATTTTATAGGTTGTTTAGAGGATGTGCTTTCGGCCAACGCCAGAGAACACGTAAATATTCTGAAGTGCTGTAAATAGCGAAAGGATCAAATTATGAAAATAGCGATACTGGGTATGGGGTGCGCGACGTGCAACAAACTGGAAGACACGGTTCGTCAGGCCGTTAAAGAAACGGGTATTGACGCGCAGATAGAACATGTCAAAGACATAAAGCAAATTATGGCCTATGGAGTGATGACAACCCCCGCTCTGGCAATTGACGGAAAAGTTGTAGCCGCGGGAAAACTTCCAACGCTTGCAGACATTAAACAAATGATAGGCGGTAAATAAAATGGCTGAGTGCTGTAACGCAGATAATGGCGATAAGAAAAAGATAAATTATTATATTCCCTTTTTGCTGATTCCTTTCGCGGTTGTGATTTATATTTTCTTAGAACGGGGAGTTGATTTTTTTGTCTATGAAATACTCAAACTGGACAAAGGTTCTCATTTGACTGAAGCAATTCGTTTTTTTCTCTACGACACTCCCAAGGTGTTTATCCTCCTGACTGTTATTGTTTTTGTTGTGGGAATCATCCGGTCATACTTTTCGCCGGAAAAAACAAGAAAAGTGCTGGAAGGAAAACCTCTGTTTGCCGGTAACGTCATGGCCGCCGGGCTCGGTATTTTAACGCCTTTTTGCACATGCTCGGCCATTCCTCTTTTTATCGGCTTTGTGGAAAGCGGCATCCCGCTGGGCGTTACCTTTTCTTTTCTTATTGCCGCGCCTATGATCAATGAAGTCGCGCTGGTTCTGCTCTTCGGCCTCTTCGGCTGGAAGACAGCCCTACTCTATGCTTCCACCGGATTGCTTATCGCTATCTTTTCCGGCTGGGTGATCGGCAAATTAAAAGTAGAGCGCTTCGTTGAAGAATGGGTTTATGAAATAAAAGCCGGCGATTTCCAGATGGCAGAACAAAAGGTTACTTTTATCGACAGGATTCAAGCGGGCTACACCGCCGTTGTGGATATTGTCTCCAAAGTCTGGATTTACATTGTAGCCGGCATTGCCGTCGGCGCGGCTGTTCACGGCTATGTGCCGGAAAACTTTATGGTCTCAATCATGGGCAAGGAAGCTTGGTGGTCGGTTCCGCTGGCGGTTCTAATCGGCGTACCGCTTTATTCCAACGCGGCAGGCATCATCCCGATTCTGCAGGCACTGCTCGAAAAGGGCGCGGCACTCGGTACCGCGCTGGCGTTTATGATGTCGGTCATCGGGCTATCGCTTCCGGAAATGATCATTTTAAGAAAAATTATCAAACTGCCGCTGATTGCAATATTTATCAGTGTAGTTGCCACAGGCATTATGATTGTGGGCTTCCTGTTTAATATGATCTATTAAATTTGATCAAAATATTAACGGTCTCATAATTGAATGTACATTTGTCATGCCGGACTTGATCCGGCATCCAGGAATTTTGAACTGGTTCCCGGCCTTCGCCGGGAAGACGTC
>JBATES010000084.1:0-7714 GCA_049664145.1 Smithella sp. | reverse complement strand
CAGATGCTGCTCAGGCATTTCCGGAATCTTTTGCTGGTTAAGATTGCCGCCGATGGCAGCTCTTCATTTGATATCGCCACCGAGCAAATTGAAAAGCTCAAAATTCAGGTGCAGAAAATATCGCGTGAAACGCTTCAGCGCTATCTGGAAATTCTGATTGCGGAAGAAGGGAATTTCCGTCGCAGTCAGGAGCCGCGCATGAAGCTGGAATCCATCATCGTTAAAATGGCTTATCTGCAACCAATTGTGCCGATTGGCGAAATCATTTCGACCATCGAAAATATTGAAAGACAATTACAAAACGGTTTGCCTCAGGATACGGGCAGATCGTTAAAATACTCTTCGTTGAATCAATCAGATAACAAAACAGTGTTGAATGCCAAAGAGATCGTTAAGGAAACGGAGAATGCGCCGGAAGATTTCATGGCCCTGCGTGATAAGCTGAAAAGATTTATTAAAAAAGAAAGTCCCATTCATGGGGCAGAAGTTGAAATTTTAAGTTATGAAAATGATTGTCTGACGCTTGGTTTTCCGTCAAACTTCATTTATCTGGATGAAGTCAGAACGACACAAAAAGGAAAACTGGAAGAAATTGCCGGCAGATTTTTCGGAAAAAAAGTTGTTGTCAAGGTTGAAACATCAAACACGGAAGACGGCAGCCCGAACGGTGGCAACGGACGCAATCAGGCCAGTGTCATTAATGATGTAAAACGGGAAGCGATGAGACAACCGCTTTTGCAGAAAGTCATGGATGAGCTTTCCGATGCCAAAGTGGTGGAAATCAACGTTCAGACTGCTAAAACAAATTGATCAATACAAAGATTCATCAAAGCCAGGAGGATTAGTGGTGCAAAATTTTAATACAATCATGAAGCAGGCCAAGAAAATGCAGGAACGCATGGCCACCCTGCAAAAAGAACTGGAGACAAAAACCGTCGACGCTCAGGCCGGCGGCGGCATGGTAAGCGTTGTCGTCAATGGTAAATATGAAGTTGTCTCGATGAAAATCGAAAAAGAAGTCGTCAATCCCGAAGATATAGAAATGCTCCAGGATTTAATTGTTGCGGCCGTCAACGAGGGAGTCCGCAAAGCGCAGGAAATGAGCGCAGCGGAAATGGGCAAAATTACCGGAGGATTGAATATTCCCGGTTTCTAAACCGGCCGGATTAGATTTATGAAAGCATACGCCCAACCCATCAAAAAACTCATCGCCGAACTGGGCAAACTTCCCGGCATCGGTGAAAAAACGGCCGCGCAGCTGGCCAATTATATTTTGCGTTCCACGGAAGAGGATGTCATCAAACTTGCGGAGAGCATTGTCGAAGTCAAAAGAAAAATCAAACTTTGCCGGACGTGCCTGAACCTGACGGAAGAGGAGACCTGTTACATCTGCCGCGACACATCCAGAGATCAAGAAACGATTTGTGTGGTGGAGGATCCTGACGCGCTGGCGGCCATTGAAGAGTCCGGCGGTTATCACGGAACTTATCATGTTCTGCACGGAGCTTTGGCGCCGCTGGATGGCATCGGCCCGGATAATCTGCGCCTGGGAGAACTTATTCTGCGTGTTAACGAAGGCCAGATCAAAGAAATCATTATCGCGACCAATACCAATGTACACGGCGAAACCACCGCTTTATTACTGACAACAATGCTCAAGGACAAGGATATCAAATTGACACGCATCGCCATGGGTGTACCGATGGGCGGAGATTTGAAATATATTGACAAGATGACGATATCGAAGTCGATTGAATTTAGACGCGGTATGTAATGAAAAGCCTGGAAATGAGCTCATTCAAGCTCAGAATCTTTTTTCGGGCATAGCGCCCGAAAAAATTTCAATTCGCTTTTCATGAACCCATTTCCAAGTTATACCTTCCGTGGATTGAACCTTTATGGATATGGAAATAAAAACCAAAACAACTTTGCGGCGTATTAATGCGAAGAAAATTACCAAGGCGGTAAAGAAGCTTTTTATCGAAGCCAATACCTCTTTGGGCCATGACGTTGTCGAAGCTCTGCATCAAGCACTTTCCGGAGAAGAATCGGAAACCGGTAAGCAGGTCCTGCAGAAAATCATCGAGAATGCCGATATCGCCCGCCGCAAGAAAATGCCCATTTGTCAGGATACCGGGTTGGCGGTTGTTTTTGTTGAAATGGGACAGGATGTTCATGTAACCGGCGGAGCATTGCATGCGGCCATTGAAGAAGGCGTGCGTCAGGCCTACGCTGAAGGTTACCTGCGCAAATCCGTTTGCGATCCTTTCACCCGGGACAATACCACCGACAATCTACCCGCGATCATTCACGTGGATATTGTTGCCGGCGATCGTTTGAAAATCATTGCCATGCCGAAAGGCGGCGGTAGTGAAAACTGCAGCGCTGCGAAAATGCTTACTCCCGCTGCGGGAATCGAAGGCATCAAAAAATTCGTTCTGGAAACAGTTGAGAATGCCGGTGCCAATCCCTGTCCGCCCATCATTGTCGGCGTGGGCATCGGTGGTTCGCTCGAGCAGGCCTGCGTTATGGCAAAAAAAGCGCTCTTGAGGCCGGTGGGTGAACAAAACAGAGTTGACGAACGCGCAGAGCAGATAGAAAAGAAATTATTGGAGAGCATTAATAATCTGGGCATCGGCCCCGCAGGATTGGGCGGCCGCGTTAGCGCACTGGCGGTGCATATCGAGATGATGCCGTGTCATATTGCTTCTTTGCCGGTGGCCGTAAACATTCAGTGTCATGTAGCCAGACATAAAGAAGTGATCCTCTAATGTCATGCCGTTGAAGAACTGCATCCAGAAAAAAGGAAATAGGAATGAAAATAAATAGAACCGTCCCCTTTATTTTCTCAAATCTCAAGCGGCGTTTGGAGTTGTTCGCGAGAATACATACAACGAGAAGCGGAAATAAACAGAGCAACTATTTCCCTTATTTTTAAACAGGATATCGATAAACAGTGCCGAAGCGCAGCGATTAGCAGAATATGGCGCGTTATGATCCATTGACCAAGACGGAGCGAAGCGAACGGATGTCACGCATCCGAAGTGCAGACACTAAGCCGGAAATGGCCGTGCGTCGTATTGTTTATGGCATGGGCTACCGCTACCGCCTTCATTTGGGAGATTTACCAGGCAAACCTGATCTTGTTTTTCGTGGCCGAAAAATGGTAATCTTTGTCCATGGATGCTTCTGGCATCAACATGGTTGCCGTCAATATCGGCAACCGCGATCGAATAGGAGTTTTTGGCAACCCAAACTTGCTAGAAACAAGATGCGCGATGCCGAAGTTAGACGCGAATTGCGCAGGATCGGCTGGCGCGAAATGGTGATTTGGGAATGCCAAATCAAGAAGCAGCCGAATCTGCAGAGCAGAATTAAAAGATTTCTGGAAGGAAAATGAACAATCAGCGGACATCGATCGAATTATTCACCGGCGCGGGCGGTCTTGCTCTTGGATTGGAGCAAAGCGGGTGGCATCACTCCGCATTGATTGAACGAGATGAGCACGCATGTTCGACCATTCATTTGAATGAATCCCTCGGACATCCTCTAGCCAAGGGTTGGCGATTATTCCCCGACGACGTGCGGACAATCAAGTATTCAGAACTATCACACCACATTGACATGGTAGCCGGAGGTCCCCCATGCCAGCCGTTTTCACTTGGTGGCAAGCATCGGGCGTATCAAGACAATCGGGACATGTTTCCAGAAGCAGTTCGCGCTGTTCGCGAACTGCGCCCGGGATGCTTCGTTTTTGAGAATGTCAAGGGACTGCTTCGGCAGAGCTTCGCGAGTTATTTTCACTATATAATTTTGCAGCTTACTTACCCAATGCTTGTCAAGAAAAAAGATGAGGAATGGCCGTCACACTTGTCTCGTCTTGAACGGCATCACACCGGGGACAAGGAACAAGATCTTTCATATCGGGTGGTATATAGACTGCTTGATGCAGCCGCTTACGGTGTGCCACAGCACCGCCACCGCGTCTTTATTGTCGGGATCAGATCCGATCTTCAAAGGCAATGGTCATTTCCAGAACCGACCCATTCATATGATCGCCTGCTTTGGGACCAGTGGATTTCAGGGGATTACTGGGAGGAGCATTGTATTGCCAAGAAAAATCGTCCCCCGATGCCAGAGCGGCATGCATCCCGTATTAGCCGTCTCAGATCCGATTTCGGCTTGATTCTGCCGCCCGGAGAACGATGTCGCACGGTACGCGACGCACTTGCCGGTCTGCCCGATCCAATGAATAAGGTGCTAACGTTTCCCAACCATGAATTCAGGGATGGAGCCCGCCCCTATCCTGGACACACGGGAAGCTCGCTTGACGCGCCATCGAAGGCTCTCAAAGCGGGTGACCACGGAGTGCCCGGTGGCGAGAACATGATTGCACTACCGGATGGAACCTATCGGTATTACACCGTTCGCGAGAGCGCCCGAGTTCAAACATTTCCCGATGATTATGTATTCAGTGGTTCATGGACTGAAGCCATGCGCCAAATAGGTAACGCCGTTCCCGTTCGCTTGGCGGCGGTAGTCGGCGACAGTATCTTGAAACAGGTAGCTTGAGGTTATAGACATGCCATCACTTCCCGATCTCTTGAAGCAGATTCAAAATCTGAAAAAATCATTACATGCCTTTACGGAACCCAAGACCACCGATAGCCAGAGTGACTTGATGGTTAAGCGATTCGTTGCCGAGTCAGGTTTGTTAATCAATGAGTTGCATAACGCGCGGGAACAAATCTCGCCCGTCCGTTTCGGAGCTATCGGCATAACTCTCGGACGATCTGACAGCATCGCAAAGTTTTTTGCTTTCAGCTTGACGAATCAAGAGAAACGCACCCTAGACAATCTTGTCGATACTCCTTTTTACGGCGCTGGAGTATACGCGATATACTACCACGGCAAGACAGAAAAGTCCTACATCCCGCTTTCTTGCACGGAAACACCGATTTACGTTGGCAAGGCAGATCCAAGAAACCCGCAAGCCGAGACAGTGGAGGAACAAGGGCAAGCTCTTTACTCTTGCCTCAAAGAGCATTCTAAAAACATGGTGAAGGCCAATCTTGCGCTGGCGGATTTCTACTACCGAGCCGCACCCATTCAGACTGGCATGCAGAGTGCGGTGGAGGATTTCATGATTCGTCTCTTCCGTCCGATATGGAACAAAGAAATCAAGATTTGTTTCGGACTCGGCAAGCACGGCGATAGCGCCACAACACGCGCCAACAAACGATCACCATGGGACACCATGCATCCCGGTCGTAAGTGGGCGGCAGACACGAAGGCCGACCAAATGAAGCGCCATGAAATCGAAGCGAAGATTACTGAGCATTTCAAGAATCATCCAGTTATTCCCAACAAGGACAAACTGTTCAAGTTGCTCTCTCTTGAGTGAGGAAAATTAAGGCAGAGGGACACTGCTGTCTTTAGAAATAAATGGGACGGTTCTATTTTACGTTATAAATTCTTTCCTATATACGCAGAGTTATTATTTTGAAAAAAGTAATTCGGTGGACGCAATGATCTTACCCCAGAAAAACGGACAATGATCAGTTTGGGAAAGTTCGGTGGACACAACACTTAATTCTCTCAACCGATGTGGATAAATATGGGGTCCCTCTGTTTCGCTGGTTTCGTCTGGTGGTGTGGGAGGACGGCGGGGGTGACCCCGCCTCCTGCCCAATTCTTTTTTTCTGATGGATTTATTTCACAACCGTTGCGATGCGGGCCCGGACAGGGATGTTATCGCTATGCAGTCCGGGGGTTTGTCCGTGCAGGTCGAATTTCAGTTGAACCTGCGGCCGAAAAATCAGGCAATGGGTGGAACCGCCAAAATGGAACATACCCAGCTGATCGCCTTTTTTCACATGCTGCCCGACACGGACGGTGATTTCGTTTGTGGACACTTCCGCCATGCCGACAAACATGACGGCCATCAAGCCGATGTCCGGATTGTCAGCTTCGATAAAGATCAAGGCACGCGAGGCCACCTGCGTGATGTAGCCCTGGGATTCATTGGGGCCTGCCGGGTCAAAGCCTTCCGACAGGGCTTCGGCGTAGTACGATCCGTCAATCAGGCGGGTTTTGACAATTTTACCGCTGATAGGAGAGTGCCAGCGATGATAGCTAAGCGCGCTCAAAAAGGCCTGATAAACCGTCCCGCCGGCGAAAATGCCTGCCAGCGGGTCCATCGCCATCATATGCGAAAGCGAATAAGGCTGGGCTTTGATCCAGAATTGGTCTGAAAGTTTCACGTTTGCGGCGATCCGGTAGGGCGCCGATTCGCAGGCATTGGCAATCACCGCGTCGTTGTCCGGGCTTGCCACCGGACGCCGCCCCTCTCTGAATGTACGCGTGAAAAAATCATCCCAGGAGGAAAATCCGTAATAGGGCAATTTGGGGTTACAGACAAAGTCGTTTACAAAATCGGGCATCGCCTTTTTGGCGTCGCGCCCGAACCATCCTTTTTCGGGATCGTCGCTCAAAACATAGCGGGAGGCGGGCGAACTCAGAAACAGGGCCCAGTGATTCAATATTTTTTTGAGCTGCCGGTTGACCTTGTCATTTAGAAATGCCGTGGTTCCGGCGGGCGTTCCCATGGGCCAGTTGAGAATGGCGTTGATTGGAAAGCCGACCAGGCCGGTTTGGTTGAATTCCGGCGCTATGGTTAAAATCCGGTTCATGACGGCCAGCATCTGGCGATAGTTTTGGATTTGGGGCGAGCCTGTCGGGTCCTTGCTGAAAAATTCATTTTGCGGCACCTGCTCAAACATCTGATGAAACAGCATGAACAGCTGCGGGTCTTCTTCGATAATATTCTTAAATTCCTCAATGACCGGCAAAAGAGGCTCTTTTGAAGATTTCGCCTCCCGGGTGAGTTTTGTCATCCATTGATCAAAAAAGACCTGATCAGATGTCAGCCAGGGCCCCACAAGGTAGGGGGCGGCGGTTTTCGGCGTCTGGGCACCAGCCTGTAAAGCAGGAAAAGCGCAGATCAAAGCGAGCGCCGTTGCGAGAACAAAAACGGAAATCCTTTTTTTCATAAAAATGATACCTCCCCAAAGTAAGTTGTCTGATGTTTATAAATCCGCATACATTCATCATAATTTTCTTTTAAACATTGCGACAAGCGGACCATCTTCGCGCCAGACGTGACAGGTGTTGGTCAGAAAATGGAGTATGGCCTTTGTCCGATCAGAATCGAAAGGTGTCGGCTTCTGTGATTGGTGTGCTGCGTATCCCTGAATAACAGCCGGGGCCATCGTTGTCAGCAATTCCACGAGATGGATGCAGCCCTTGGTGCCTCCGGCAATTTTTTTTATTTGTAAAGTAAAACCTTTGGTAATCGTAAAACCCTTTATCTGAGCAAGGCAGTCGATCGTTTCCCGGCAAAATTCACGGGGGATTGATTTCATATCAACATCGACATCCTCGATCAAGAGACTGGAACAGTTCACCAGCAGTCTGATCGCCATGTGATGAATGACTCCTTTGGGAAATTTTTCACCCATTACCGAATAGGATTCTTGATAACGATCGTCCTTGAGAGAACCTTCTACAATAATTCTCTGTCCGTCATAAGAGTACGTAGATATCTCAATATTCCGTGAATGTATTTTTTCTCCTTTTGCCTGCCATTGTGATTTCATTTTTTGTTCATTCTCCTTCTATTCATCCGGAAATATTTCATGCATAAGTGGAATTC
>JBATES010000083.1:0-3027 GCA_049664145.1 Smithella sp. | reverse complement strand
GCGGTAGACAATGCTATCAAGTCGCGACACACGGCCAACGCCGTGTTGAAACAAGCTGGATTATCAAAAAAATTCTAATATGATATTGATATGTTACTGATTAAGTTTACCAGGTTGCCAACGTTATATATTGAAATCATGGGATAAAAATCTGATAATTATAACAAAAACTGAGAAAATTATCGCGTAGATAAAAGAATAACCTCCTGATAGCATAAGAGCGCAGTTTCATTAACCAAAAATATGCCAAAAGGAGGTTATCATGAACGAAAACAAGTGTAGCCGGTATGACGTGTTTTGTCAATTTCGGTCTGAGATTCGAAGCAATCCGGATTATGTGATTGTGGGTATTGATATCGCCAAGGACAGGCATCACGCGTTTTTCGGAACAACGCGTGGCGAGACTTTGAAAAAGCGGTTGATCTTTGACAATTCGGAAGAGGGTTTTGGCTCATTGAAATTACATATTGAGTCGGTGATGGCAAAATTTGCAAAGAGCAAAGTGGTCGTAGCAACCGAGCCGACGGGCAATTATCATAAAGCATTGTGCGCATGGTTGACTGGACAGGGGTATCGGGTGGTACAGGTGTCGGGTAAGGCGGTCAGCGAAAATCGGCAGATGCTGGATGGGAGATGGGACAAGAACGACATGCGCGACAGCGCGAATATTGCGGATCTGATATCCCAGGGGAAATGTCAGTTTTTCGATGAACCGGACCAGCAGATTGTGGCGTTGCGGAATCTTCTGTCGCTTCGAAAGCGGTTGAAGCAAGATGAGTACCGGCTTCGAATGCGGATACGGAACACGCTGGTGTGCAAGTATTTTCCGGAGCTGGATCAATATATGGGTCGCTGCCATCAGGAGAATATGGCCATCATTCGGTGGTGCCTGGATCCCAAAGAGATCAGCCGGATGTCGATCAATGATTTTGTCAAACGGGTGACGCGTACGAAACCGGGACAGCGCCAGATGGATCGATTGAGACGGATTCATGAGGCAGCGGGAAAATCGATCGGTTGCCAGGTGGATGATTCGACCCGGTTCGAGGCCAAAATGCTTGTCGACCGGCTGGAGGTCTTGCAGGGTCAACTGGACGAAACGATGGATCGAATCCAGGATATAGCCAAAGAAACCGGCTATTATGATCGGCTGCTGACGATTCCGGGTTTTGGGCCTTATGTTTCTGCGGTGGTGATATCGATAATCGGCAATCCGTTTCGATTTACCAGTCATAAAAAGCTGCTGCGGATCGCCGGACTGGATCTGAGCGCCAGCCGTAGCGGTAAAACCAGTGATATGGCCGTGCCGGTAATCAGCAAGAAAGGAAATGGGGATCTGCGGTATGGTCTGTACCAGGCGGCCCAGGTAGCCACTTCTAAAAACAATACCTTCGTACAGTTGTTTACCCGGTGTTTGAAAGGCCGGGAAAGGGAGCGGGGAATCAAGACCCGAATGCGGGTGAAGATCAGCGCGAAGATGCTGGTCATTGCCTGGAGCATGATGAAAAGTGGTCAGGAATTCAACAGCGCACTTCTTGGTGTGTGAACCTCCGATGACTGAGCCTGTTTATCAACGTTGAAGCAGGGACTTCTGGGGGGACAATCAAGAGCCGGTTCATCGGAGGATTCACATGAAGCGCATACTGGATAAACTGGACCGCTATTTTCATGAATGGCAGTTTTCGGTTCTGGATATGAAACAGGGCCGCTGGCAGGTTCCGGCCAGAGAAGGGAATATCTTATACCTGAAAGCCATGAACGCCAAGGGATACCACATCCTGATGAAACCCGATGACGCCATGGAAAAACGATTCATGCTTTGTGATGACATCACCGGATCATTGATAGAAAAAGATCATCGGAAAAACGGTACCTGGAAACCGGGCAGGCTGGTGGTGGAGACATCACCGGAATCCTACCAGATATGGATTCACTCCAGTCGTGATCTGGATGATGAAGAAAAGCGCTACTGGCTGAATAAACTGGGATCTGATCCCGGATGCACCCCCAGACACCGTTGGGGAAGAGCGCCCGGGTTTCGAAATACCAAGCCCAAGCATCGAACAGACAGCGGGTATCCGCTTGCCAGGCTGGTCTGGATTGATTACCGGTCAGAGTGCAATGTCCCCCGGTTACCACCTGGACAGGGTAAAGCTTCTTTCCCCTCTCACGCATGTGTGTGTGCCAGATATTTTCCCGCAATTGATATTCGAAGGGACGACTATCAAAAGCAGGATGAATCCGCCACTGATTTTGCCTATGCCCTGGCATTGTTGCGTCGGGGGCTATCCCCCGATGGGGTTTATGAACGGATTCTGTCCGAAAGAAAGGATTGGCGGCATCATCAGGGAGAGACCCGCACTCGATATTATATTGAAAGGACGATACGGACAGCCAATGATTTGATTAGCAAGAGATAAAATAAATATCGGCGAGAGAACCCGTTTATCAACGTTGAGACCAATTTGGATCTCGTTTGGGAAATAACCAGGGGTTTCTCATTGCCCTCAGAAAGTTTGGATAAGGGATGATTGGCGGTTCCATTCTGGAAGATGCCGGATAGCAGTAACGATCAAACAAATGAGGATGATGCAGTGAGATGACTGCCGATGAGAAGAATGCCTAAAATGTCATTTTCGGGCAGGTGATCCCGCTTGTTCTTTAAATTCAATTGATTATAAGTTGCTGAAATCATTCAACACAAAAAAGCGCTTGACATGCTCGATATAGGATGTCCCCCATCACACATTGAACTTGAATGAAAAGGTGACCGAATGTTTCAAAAACCGCTATTGATACGCGTTGAATGGGATGAAGAGGTAAATGTCTGGGTAGCGACCAGTGACGATGTTCCAGGTTTGGCAACAGAAGAAGACACGATGGAGAAATTGATTGAAAAATTAAAGATTCTTATTCCAGAACTATTGATTGCCAATGGAATGTCAGGTGAATTTCCCGTGCCGTTTGAAGTACTGGCGCGTAGTTTTGATTTTGCAAAAGGTGTACCCGCCTGATGTAAGATTATAC
>JBATES010000082.1:0-21084 GCA_049664145.1 Smithella sp. | reverse complement strand
GCGTTATGCGCTGCCGCGAATTTGGCATGAAAGACGCTTATAGTTTTGATGCGGATGAAGCAGGAGCGGAAAAAAGTTACGAGAAGATGTTTAACGCGTATAACAATATTTTCCGCCGTTGTGGTTTGCAATTCCGTTCGGTGGAGGCTGATTCCGGCAGTATCGGCGGCAAATATTCACATGAGTTTATGGTCATGGCCGATTCCGGTGAAGACGCGATGGCCTTTTGCGAGAAATGTTCCTATGCTGCCAATCTGGAAAAGGCGGAGGTGGCGTGTCCGGAACGGAAAGAGATATTCGAGGAAGACTGGTCTTCGCTGGAGGAAGTGAATACGCCCGAAGTCCGCACGATAGAAGAAGTCAGTGATTTCTTAAAAGTCAATCCGCGGAATATTGTGAAGACGCTAATCTTTAACGGTGACGGAAATCCTTATGCCGTGTTGATTCGCGGCGATCAGGAAATCAATGAAATCAAAGTCAAAAATTACCTGAATGTTGCCGAACTGGAGCTCGCTTCCGATGAAATGATCAGTGCAGTTACCGGTGCGCCGCGGGGATTTGCCGGTCCCGTGAACATAAAAGCGCCGATTTTGATAGATTATTCCGTGATTGACATGGTTAATTTTGTGACAGGCGCCAATAAGGAAGATTATCATTTCAAGAATGTTAATATCGGCAGAGATTTTAAAATGGAGGCTTTTGCCGATTTTGGTGTGGTTACGGAACAGGATCAATGCCCCCGATGCGGTGGTGATATAAAATTAGCCCGGGGCATTGAGGTCGGACATGTTTTTAAATTGGGAACGAAATACAGCAAAGCGATGAAAGCTGTTTTTCTTGATAAAGATGGACAGGAAAAAATCATGATCATGGGCTGCTATGGCATCGGAATCGGCAGGACAGCCGCTGCAGCCATTGAACAGAATAACGATGAAAACGGAATTGTCTGGCCCATGCCGCTTGCTCCATATCAGGTCATCATCACGCCGGTCAATGTTAATGAAATATCACTTAAGGAAACAGCGGAGTTTTTATATAATTCATTGATTGCGGAAGGTATAGAAGCTATTTTCGATGATCGCGATGAACGGGCCGGAGTTAAGTTTAAAGACGCGGACTTGATCGGCATTCCATTGCGGATTACTGTGGGACGCAAAGACCTTGTCAACGGCAATGTTGAACTTAAAATCAGAAAAACCGGTGAAGTCCAGTCATGCTCGCTTGAAGAAATTGTAAAAAGGGTAAAAGAAATCATTGCGCAGGAATTAAGTTCCGACATATCATAGCCTGCAAATGGAAACATAATGCTACGTATCAGTGACATTCTTGATAAAGCTCAGACCTATCTTCTGCCGGAAGATCTGGAAATGATCGAGAAAGCTTATATTTATTCGGCATCCGTGCATCAGGGGCAGGTTCGATTATCCGGAGAGCCGTATCTTACGCATCCCATGGAAGTCGCGGGTATTCTGACGGATATGAAAATGGATGTCGCGACGATTATCAGCGGCCTGTTACATGACACCATCGAAGATACGCTGACAACCGCGGAGCAACTGGAAAAAGAATTTGGCAAAGACGTAGCTTTTTTAGTCAGCGGCTTAACCAAACTGAGCCGTATTTCTTTCGGTTCTCAGGAAGAGCGCCAGTCGGAGAATTTCCGTAAAATGATCCTGGTGATGTCTGCCGATATCCGGATTCTGCTGGTGCGCCTGGCTGACAGAATTCATAATATGAGAACCTTGCAATACCATCCCAAAGACAAAAGAACCTATATCGCCAGAGAAACGATGGATATATACGCGCCACTGGCCAATCGTCTCGGCATCAATGCCATGAGAATGGAACTGGAAGATTTGTCATTCCAGTACATCGCCCCCGATGCCTACAATGAATTGACATCAAAAATTGCCAAATCCAAGGAAGCACGCTTTAAATATACCGAAGAAGTCAAAAGCATTATTTTCAAGGAACTGGAAAAACATTCCATCATTTCCCGCGTGGAAGGAAGAGCCAAGCATCTTTACAGTATTTACAAAAAAATGCACGAGCAGCACATCAATTTTGACGAAGTATATGATCTGATCGCTTTCCGCGTCATCCTCGATTCTGATCAGGAAAAAAGCTGTTATGAAGTTTTGAGTATGGTGCACGCGCTCTGGAAACCGGTTCCCGGAAGATTCAAGGATTATATCGCGATGCCCAAAGCCAACAATTATCAGTCGCTGCACACTACGGTGATCGGGCCTTATGGAGAGAGAGTGGAAATTCAAATCAGAACCAAAAATATGCACGAATGGGCGGAAAAGGGAATTGCGGCTCACTGGCGGTATAAAGAAGGACGGGCTTATAAAGACAGTGAAGACAACCAGATTAAAAAATTAAGGGAAATTTTGGAAATGCAGCAGGATGTCAAAAATCCCAGAGAATTTATGTCCGATCTGAAACTGGCTTTATTCCCGGAAGATGTTTACGTTTTTACGCCTCACGGTGATGTCAAATCTTTTCCCAAAGGCGCCACGCCGATTGATTTCGCTTACAGCATCCATACGGATGTAGGCAACCAATGTATTGGCGCCAAGGTGAATCGCAGTATTGTTCCCCTGAGATATAAACTACAGAATGGTGACCGCGTGGAAATCATTACGCAGGCCGGTCACCATCCCAGTAAAGACTGGCTGAAAAATGTCGTCACGACCAGAGCAATTTCCAAAATAAGGAACTGGATTAATCTGGAGGAAAAGAAAAACAGTATGACGCTGGGCAAAGAATTGCTGGAAAAGGAATTCAAAAGAAACCATTTGAAATTCAGCAACTGCCTGAAATCGGATGACATGAACAAAGCCCTGAACGGTTGTTCCCTGAACCATCTGGATGATTTGATTTCACAGGTCGGGTTGGGCCGGATTTCGCCAAAGCGGGTTGCGCATTATTTTATAACCGGTGAAGAAGCGGAAATCAAAGAACCGGTTAGAGAAAAAATTAAAACGAAAAAACCGGCTTCAGCGTCAATGGGAGTGTCGCTTCTCGGGATGGAAGATCCGGATGATATCATGGTCAACTTCGCCAAGTGCTGTAA
The DNA here is from genome assembly GCA_049664145.1 of Smithella sp. Classification (GTDB taxonomy): domain Bacteria; phylum Desulfobacterota; class Syntrophia; order Syntrophales; family Smithellaceae; genus Smithella. The sequence goes on along the minus strand of JBATES010000082.1, from coordinate 18,005 downwards.
TCCGATTCCCGGAGATGATATCGCCGGTTATATTTCCCGAGGCCGCGGTGTGATCATCCATACCGGAAATTGTCCCTATATCAAAAGAATGGATAAGGAAAGAATCGTTAACGTGCAATGGAACACCAGGGAAGATCATACTTATCCGGTGAATATCAAAGTGATCTGTGACGACATTAAAGGCATTCTCACGGAAATCAGCTCCATCATTTCCTCTTTTGACGTCAACATCAGTTACGCGCAGGTGGAAACAGAAAATCTGATTGCCACCTGTACTTTTGTCATCGATATCAGTAGTGTGCCGCAGCTTAATCAAATTATTTCTGCAATAAAACAATTAAAATTTGTTAAATCTGTCGAATGGTTGCGTCATTTTTAAAAAAACGATGCAATTTATTTGATTGTTGACAAACGAAGGGACTCTGCTATAAGCAAGCGTTGATTTGATGAAGGTGATATTTATGTTTGCAAATAAAAAGCTATTGATAATCCTGAGTGTCTTGATGCCGGTTCTGTTTTGTATTTTTTTCGAAGCATTGGCTGCCGAAAAGAAAATGATTATATTACTTGATCCGGCACATGGCGGTAAGGATCAAGGCCTGACACTCAGCAGTGATGTTAGTGAGAAAGATGTCACGCTGGCCGTTGCTTTATCGATACAGAAAGAACTGGCGGCGGAAAATAAGATGCAGGTTGTTTTAACCCATGATCAAGACAAAACGCTTGATCTGGAGGATCGCAGAGAAGTGATCGAGAAAATTAAACCTGATTTCCTGATGAGTTTGCACGTGAACGGAGGATTCGGTAAAGACGCTGCCGGATTTGAAATCTATTATCCGGAATGCAACGAAAAAGCGACAACAGATAAAAAGACCGCTAAAGCAGAGAAGGCAAATTTGCAGAACAAATGTCAGAGTGATTCTTTAAAAATGGCAAAAATTGTTCAGGAAAATATGAATAATTTATTTCCGCGCAAGGGCAGGGGATTAAGGAAGGCTGATTTACCTTTAACCGACGGTCTTCAAATTCCGGCTCTGTCCGTGGAAATGGGTTTTACCACAAATGCCGAGGATAAAAAGAAATTGCTTGCCGCCAAAACGCAGGCGGAAATCGCCAGGGCGTTGGCAAAGAGCATCAAAACATTTAGCAGGTGAGTGGTGGACAAAAGAAAATCAGGCCGAAAATATAACGAACTCCGGCCGATAAAAATTACCGGTCATTATTTAAAAAACGCTGCCGGTTCGGTTTTAGTCGAATTTGGCAACACCAAGGTCATATGCGCGGCTTCACTGGATGAAAAATCCGCTCCTTTCCTGAGAAACACGGGAAAGGGATGGCTGACGGCGGAGTATTCCATGCTGCCCATGTCCACCCATACCCGAACAGCACGTGAAGCTGCCCGGGGGAAATTGGGCGGACGGACTCACGAGATTCAAAGAATGATCGGCCGGTCTCTGCGGGCGGTAACGGATTTAAATGCTTTTGGCGAAAGAACAATTTATATCGATTGCGATGTGATTCAGGCCGACGGGGGAACAAGGACAGCGTCAGTGACCGGCGCGTTTGTCGCCCTGGTGGATTTATTTAAAAAAATGCGCGAAGAAGGCATGATAAAGGAACTTCCTGTCCGTGATTTTTTATCAGCGGTTAGTGTTGGAATCATTGATCATCAGATTATGCTTGACTTGGAATACGAAGAAGATTCCCGCGCGGAAGTGGATATGAATTTTGTGATGACCGGTTCCGGTCATTTTATTGAAGTGCAGGGAACCGCGGAGCAGATTCCTTTCAGCCGAGAACAAATGTTAAAAATGACAGACATGGCCGAAAGCGGCATCAAAAAAATTATCAAACAGCAGAAAAAAAATGTCGGTGAACTCAAAAGATGAAAATATTTTTTGCTTCCGGCAACGAAGGCAAGGTAAAAGAAATCAGAGAAATGCTGGAAGGAATGGGCGTTGAATTAGTTTCTTTGAAAAAGTTCGCCGGAGCACCGGAAATTGTCGAGGACGGAAAAACTTTTCTGGAGAATGCTTTAAAGAAAGCCAGGACGATTTCGGAGTTTACCGGCGAAACCGTCCTGGCGGATGATTCCGGCTTGATGGTCGAGGCGCTGGGAGGAGAACCGGGTATTTATTCGGCGCGTTATGCGGGAGAAAAGGCAACAGACGATGACAATATCAATCTACTGCTGTCCAGACTGAAAAATATTTCACAGGAAAAAAGAACTGCTTTCTTCTGTTGTGCGCTTGTATTATACAGAACCGACGGCAGCTATGATTTCTTTGAATCAAAATGGCCGGGAATGATTATTGATGATCGCCGCGGTGATAACGGATTTGGTTACGATCCTGTTTTTTATGTGCCTGAGCTGAAAAAGACCGCAGCGGAAATGCCGCCGGAATTAAAAAACAGAGTCAGTCATCGGGGGCAGGCTTTTGCAAAACTCAAAAATGCCCTTGAAGCGAAGTTAAAAAATAAAGTCGGGGCGTAGCGCAGCCTGGTAGCGCGCCTGCTTTGGGAGCAGGATGTCGAGTGTTCAAATCACTCCGCCCCGACCAGTAACATAAAAGGAGTTGAAAATAGTTTCCAACTCCTTTTTGAATTTAAAAATACTCCGGGGACGCAAGGGGGATTGTAAGAACAGGAACAACTATTTCTTTCGGGAAACATTGCAGACCATATTTTTAAGTTTTCCGGCAATTGATTTGGGGCGAATATCACTCCATTTACCAACGAGAGCCTTTTGTCCGAGAAGAACGTTGTCTTTTTTATCATAAATGGTCGTAGAAATATTTTTGTATTTTTTATTCACGCAGTCATATTGTTCCACCGTCAACTCATAACTTATCGCATTTCGATCGCAAGCTTTTATGTCCATTTTTTTAAGAAATGAAAAAACATCGGCTTTCCCTTTTTCATTTAAAATGGTTTTAGTCTTTACCCTGACAATATTACGACCTAATTCTTCAATGCTGTTTTTATCATAGTACATATTACCTTCACTGGATTTGCTATAAAATACCCATTCTTCCGACCACGCCAGATTGGCAAAAAGGAAAAATATCAGTAAACAAAAAATGATCTGCACATACTTCGTTTTCATAATGCCTCCTTTCAACAATGAATAACCGAACCTTGTTGTTCCTGATACATTTGGCTGCATAATAACACTATTCATTTATTTTAAAAGGAAAATTACGTTGAAGGGCACGGAGAACCTGCGCTTGTTGATTCTAGTGCCACAAACACCAATGAATAGAAAATTAAAAATAGCTGAATTCTGACTCAGGATGTGGTACAAAAATTTATAGTCAGGTCAAAAAAATCACTGTAGATTGGCAAGATATGTTTCCGCTTAAAATAAATGATAATCTGAGGGTGCTGGGCAATGATTATTTTCACCTTTATTTGATCAAGGGGGAAAAATCGTGTGCTCTGATAGAGACGGGCATATCGGCAACGGCAGGAACCGTTTTGGAACAGCTTTCATCTTTGAGCGCAAAACCGGACTATCTGATCATAACCCATCCCCACAGTGATCATGTTACAGGTCTTGATGATCTGAAAAATGCATTTCCCCATGCGACGGTTATAGCTGGGAATGGGGCAGAATCATTCATCTCTCATCCGAAAGCGGCGCCGTCTTTCATTGCGGAAGATAGGCATATGCTGGGGGCAATGGCCTCCCTTGGTTTGTGCGGCAGCGAAACGGCAATCACGACGCCCCCCTCTCTTGCCGGATGCAAAGTTGTTCAAGATAGAGAAGAACTCGATCTCGGAGAATTAAAGATTCGTTTTTTAGAAGTGAAGGGCCATTCTCCCGGCAACATCCTTGTCCATATTCCATTGTTAAACATTCTTTTGGTATCAGACAGTCTGGGCAATCATTATCCCGGCCGTGGATTTTTCCCGACATTCTTTACGGGTTATGACGATTACATGAAAACCATCGATCGTTTGGAGAAAATCGCTCCGGATATTCTTGGCCTGGCCCATAATGGATTGATTGCAGATAAAAAGGAAATCGAAAAAATTTTCCCCGTTGCCCATAGATGCGCCCATGACGTTAGAAATTATGTCATCAATGATAACAGAAATGATGAAGACATCGCGCAGGATCTTTTTCGTTTTTACTATACCGGCGAATTGGCCGTTTATTCACCTCAAAATATTTTAAACTGTTGTCGGTTGCTGGTGCGCAGAGTCAGAGAATTATAAAGTGTCTTCCGACTATAACCATCAGGTTTGTTATTGACAAACAAATGACTGAAGAATATGAAATCAATCGCTAATCATAGGATGTGTTGACGTAATGGTCCATCAGAACGAAAGGCTTAATCTATGAAGGAGAGTCGTTTTAAAGATACCAACAATGTTATTTTGGTCACGGGAGGAACCGGTTATATCGGGAGCCACGCGATTGTCGCGTTGCATGATGCAGGTTACAATCCGGTTATTGTGGATAACCTCTCCAACAGTAAAGCAGGTGTGTTAAAACGAATTGCCAAAATCACAGGAAAGCGGTTTCCTTTTTATGAAATTGATATACGGGACAGGGCTGCTCTGGATAAAATATTTCGCAAACATTCATTCAAATCTGTCATCCATTTTGCCGGTTTGAAAGCCGTCGGGGAATCCGTTGAGCAACCGCTTCGTTATTATGAAAACAACATTGACGGCTCGGTTTCTCTGTTTTCTGTTATGTCGCAACACGGCGTTAAAAGCCTTATCTTCAGTTCATCGGCTTCCATCTACGGTGAGGCGTCCGTCATTCCCATCAAGGAAAATACGCCACCCGCGCCAGCCAATCCTTATGCCCGTACGAAGCTGATCATTGAGAATGTTCTTCAGGATATTTATCAGGCCGATCCCGGCTGGAAAATAATGATCCTGCGTTATTTCAATCCGGTTGGAGCTCATCAAAGCGGTTTGATTGGAGAAGATCCGCAGGGAATTCCCAATAACCTGATGCCTTTTATCAGTCAGGTAGCGGTAGGCCGCCGAAGGCACATTTGTGTGTTTGGACAGGACTATCCCACGACAGACGGTACCGGTGTGCGTGATTACATTCACGTGATGGACCTGGTGGAAGGTCATGTCGCTGCGCTGAAAAAAATAGAAAAGCTGGCTTTAAAAAAATCAACACCAAAGCCGATGATGATCAATCTAGGTACCGGCCGCGGATATTCTGTCATGGAAATGATCAAGGCTTTCGCAGAAGCATCCGAAAAAAAGATTCCCTATCGCATTACAAGCCGCCGTCCGGGGGATATAGCGTCCTGCTATGCGGATATTGACCTTGCAAAAAAACTGCTGGGATGGAAAGCAAAACGAGATATCGCCGCCATGTGCGCTGATACATGGTTATGGCAATCCAGTAATCCGCAAGGTTATCCGCCCGAGGAGTAACTTATTTTAAAGCCAGCAGGGGCTCAACTTCATTACGGATTTTCTTCAGACTTTTTTTCGTTGTCGCTTCAAAGCGTAAAACGATGACCGGTTGCGTGTTGGAAGAGCGCACAAGCGCCCACCCGTCGGCGAACGGTATGCGTATCCCGTCAATTTCTACAATGCCCGGCGTATTCTGAAAATGCTTTTTAATTTTTTTGACGACTTCCGCTTTTTTGTCGTCCGGACAGTCAACCCTTATTTCAGGGGTGGAACAGGTTTTGGGGACATCGGCAAATAATTCGCTGATTTTCATGCCTGTCTGGGAAATAATTTCCAGAAGTCTGAGCGCCGCATAAATGGCGTCATCATAACCGAAATAGCGGTCGGCAAAAAAGAAGTGCCCGCTCATTTCTCCACCCAGAGCGGCTCTTTCCTCTATCATTTTCGCTTTAATGAGGGAGTGTCCCGCTTTCCACATCAGGGCGTTGCCGGAATGTTTCCTGATGTCATCGTACAGAACTTGCGAACATTTTACTTCACCAATGATGGTGGAACCGGGTTTTTTCCTGAGAATATGACGGGCGAAGAGCAGCAGCAATTTGTCACCCCATAAAATTTCACCTTTGTCGCTGATAACACCCAATCGATCGGCATCGCCATCGAAAGCGATTCCCAGATCGGCTTTCTTTCTACGAACTAATTTAATCAATTCAGTCAAATTTTCTTCCACGGTCGGATCAGGAAAATGGTTGGGAAAGTTGCCGTCAGGATCGCAGTTGATGGGAATAATTTCACAGCCGTAACGCTGGAGAAGAGGAACGGCGAAATGTCCCCCGACACCATTTCCACCGTCCACGACGATTTTGATTTTCTTTTTGATTTTGATTCTCTTGAAAAGATAATTTTCATAATCGGCGGATATATCTTTCTGGCGGGCTCTGGAAATCCCTTTGGCGTATTTACCGCTCTCCATGATTTTTCTCAGTTCCTGAATCTGCTCTCCGTAAATGGTGCTGTGTCCGACGCAAATCTTGAAGCCGTTAAATTCCGGCGGATTGTGACTGCCGGTGATCATGACTCCTCCTCCGACGTGCAGATGGCGGATGGAGAAGTAAAGTATGGGAGTCGCGCAAAGTCCGATATCAATGGTGTTGATACCTGCCGCATTGAGACCTTTGATGAGAAAATTATGATAAGAATCAGAACTTAAACGACAATCACGCCCGACGGTAATATTTCTTACTCTGTGACGCGCGGCGTAAGTGCCAATCGCCCGACCCAGATTGAAAACAAAATCTTCATTTAAGTCATTTTCAACGACTCCTCTTACATCGTACTCTCTAAAGACATTGGGATTAAACAATTTCATTACTCCTTGATGATAAATAATTTTCAATAAGGCCGATTCTACGGAATCCGCCTGCGCATTTTATAAATGAAAAACATTTATTTGAAAAGTTATTTTACAATGCGTAATAAATCTGCCGCCCGGGGAAGAATGATATCAGCCCCTGCTTCAAGGAAATCGATTTCCTGACAGCGTCCGGTGAGAACGCCGCAGGTTTTTGTTCCGGCATTGCGTCCGGTCCTGATATCGATGGGATGATCGCCAATCATCAATGTGTTGGAGGCTGAAGAACCGAGTCTGGTCAATGCCATACGGATATGTTCCGGATGAGGTTTGACATTATTGACATCGTCGCGGCAGATGACAATCGGGCAGTAGGAAAGAATCTCGGGGAAAACGGTTTTTACGGCTTTGGCACAGTTTCTGGTGATGATTCCGCAGGAAAATTCCTTGGATTGTAAAGACGTGAGTAATTCTTTCGTGCCTTCGAACAACTTACCTTGTGTAGCGGCCTCTATTTCAATATTTTCAATGATCGTATTCGCTTCATTCAAGAACTGGCGGGCCTGTTTCTCCGAACGCTGCATGAGGATAGCCAAAGTGCCGTCAATCATTTCCAGAACAAAGTGGGTATGGATTTCGTCTTTGGTAATGCCGTGGGATAAGACAACAGCCATGATCGCGTTGCGCATTTCCTCAAAATCGATGTTTAATTTTGCCAGCGTTCCGTCGAAATCAAAAATGATGGTATTGATGCTGGAATGATTGATATTGAACGTGGCCATTAGGTCAGCCTTTTGGCGAAATGTATTTAAGCGTCAGAACTTTGTTTATCGTACGGGACGAATAATCTGAAGGAAGGGTGTTGTCGGAAATGATACGCAAAAAGTTTTGAATGATGTTGAATGTAGCGCCCCATAGAATATCATCGTTCCCGTTGCCGTCTGGAATAACCAGACACGGTGTTTGATATTGAATCGGTTCGCTTCCTTTGCCAAGCGATGTGGTAACATTCAACATGGCGTAATTTTCTTTTTGAAAAAAGTCCCTCAAGGGAATTTCAACCATTTTTTCCACTTCGGAATTCAATTTGTAGGAAAATTTTCTGCACGTCACACAAACAACAGGAAAGATCGTCCGCGCTAACAGGGAAAGTGTGTAAGAGGGGAGGGCGCCGAGATATCTGGTATTGAGGGGATTCAAGCCGATTTCTTCCCACGCTTCTCTCAGAGCGTTGGTTAAGAATAGATTGATCAGCTCTGCAGTTTCTCTGTCCACTTTTTGAGTTCGGCTTGCGTATCGTCCATAAATTGCGGGCAGGATTCCCGTTTTCAAAATGAAATTCAGAAAATTATCCTGTCGTGGTTGCAGCATGCCGCCGGGGCAACTGATGTCTCCTCCCTGTGAAATCTTCTGAGATCGTTTAATGAGTTGAAAAACATATTCGGATTTGCCGTTGAAATTTTTAAAGTTAAGCAATAAAACCACGGCGGCTTTGAGATGGTTGGATTTTTCCTGTCTGGATAGATCAATTTGATGATTGATTTCTTTATAATCAATAGCCACCCCGGCTAATTTATCCATGATAAAGCGGGGCAGAATGCTATTTTCCTGAAAAAGGTTTAAGTCCATAAAATAATATTTTTAAAATCTATGTGATCATTTCAGTAATTATTTGATTGTACCAGCACCTTGCCGGGAAGAAATCTATAAAGCCGCAGTGACCGCCAAACTTTTGTCTCAATATCTTTAAAAAATCGTTTTCCTGTAATTGAAGGTAATCTTCATAAGGAATGACCGGGTCATCTTCCGCAATGAATATTGTAACAGGAATATTCAGATTTTTAAACGAATCATTTTTTAATGTGTAAAGATTAAAATAGTCACGATACGTCATCATTTCAGGGAAGTATGTCATAACCTTTTCGGTCAGCTCTATGCAGGTGGGGGAGTGAATCATCGTGCTGAAATCATACTTGTGAGGAAAGCAGCGTTGTTTTTTATTTAAAGACCGTCTCCATTTTTTTAAGAAATACTTCCGGTAAAAAGAATAGCCGTTGTCAATGGCAAGCGTGGTTTTATAGGGATCAAGCGGCGGGCTGACGGCAAAAACATGTTGCAAGCCTGTGATGGGTGTCTGCTTGTGTTTTATGGCGATCCGTAAAGCAAAATTGCCGCCTAAAGAAAATCCTGTCAGATAAGCCGGTTTGCCGTCTGAAAGTTTTGATAAAGAATTCACCGCGTCAAATGTTTCCTGAATCAGGGCGCCGTGAAAAAGATCTTCATTGAGGTGATGTGAATCTCCGTGATCCCTTAAATTCAAGCGGCAGACGGAGAAACCGAGACGGTAATAATAATCTCCTGTGTCAAGAAGATAGACGGATGACGACGAACCTTCCCAACCGTGTAAAAGAATCATTAATCCCCGGGATGCGGGATGAGGGGAGAAAAATGACAGTAGCCTGGAGCCACCTGGTGTCTGGATGATGATTTCCCTGGATTCTTGCAGCATTTTGTTGCTGCGACGCAGACGCAGGCGGGAACTGGCCATGATCGATTGGAAATGTGCGTTTCTGAAAATAAAGGATGGACGGAATGTCTTTCCGGATGCTTTTCTGCTTTTACTATTATTTATTAAGTCCATCATAAACGCCGGTTAAGCTTGCAGAAGCAAAAAAGAGGAGGATGCTTATATCACATTGAAACAGAGAATTTAATTTTGGTGGCGGTGCCTGGATTTGAACCAGGGACACTACGGATATGAGCCGTATGCTCTGACCAACTGAGCTACACCGCCTCTGTACCAATAATCAATATCAATGAACCATTGCCGGGGAGGCTATATCTAAGTGTAGAGAGTTTGTCAATAATTATTGTGCCCCTTCCATTTCGTAAATCACGATAACGCTTTTTTCTTTGATGGACACTCCGACATTTAAATTAAGAGCCAGCACGATTTCCGGTTGACCGTCGTTATCCACGTCTTTCAGACAATAATCGGTGACGTAACCGTTAATTTTCTTTGTACGCCAGTTTTCCGCCATTCCCATACCGTCCCATTGCAGATTATAGATTTCACAGGACGTAAAAAGCTTGAAATTTTTGAAAATACGTCCGACCGAAGATAAATTTTTAACGATGATCAGTTCTTTTTTCCCGTCTTTATTTGTGTCATAGGTGTGAATGCGCAAATTGACATAAGCGCTTTTTTCCTTGTCCCCGGGATTTTTCTTATCGATGTTTTCAAAATAATTATTGCTGCCGCCATAAACCTCATCGCTTTTCCAGAGCAGCTCTTCACCGGCAAAGCCGAAAGAAGTAAGACGGCCTAAAGACTTGTTCGTTTCTTCCAGAACGTACAGATAATCCAGCTCATTCAACGCAAATATTTTTTCTTTGTCCCCAATACCTAAATCGTCAATCGCCAAACCATAAATGGATAAGCCCAGAGGTATCTTCATCTTTTGATCGGAAACGAGCTTGCCGTCTTTCCAGGCCATCTCGTATATTGGCGTGTCAAAAGGTTTATTTGATCCGTAATCCTGGCCCAGGAGTAAAGGAGTGCCGGATGATGTATTTATGACCCGTAAAAACCAGCGGATGTCTGCCGCGATGATTGAGTATTTGCCATCGTTGAATTCCAGGACGAAAGAATCCAGCAAGGTATCGTTCAGTGATGTGACGATGATTTCTTTGACACCGTTTTTGTTGATATCAGCAACATCCACGGCAAGATAATTACTATAAGATTTGCCCTTAATTTTCTCTAATAATTTCAATTCATTTTCTGCTTTTTGATAGATATAAACGGTGTTTCTGTCTATGACAATCACTTCATTTGAACCGTCGTTGTTAACATCACCGATATCCATTCCTTTGAACTCCGTGGGAATTTTCTGACTCATCCAGAATTCTTTGCGATTAAACGGTTCAACGGCATTAATAAATTCAGCATTGATGACAGAAGTTAAGGTGCCTCCTTTTTTGCCCCCGGCTTTCATGTTGGCGATAATTTGTGTTTCACGAGAGGGTGTTCCTGTTGCCGCGGTTGCCGTAACAGCCGGCACGGTGACCGCTTGCGGCGCCGTACCCAGAATATGTTGCAGGATACTTTGCGAAAAATCATTAACCTTGGGCATTACCTCATCCATATTTTGTGCCTGAGTAAAAAGATTGACGTCGGATTTGGTTTTGGTGATATCGACGAGCTTGCCATCGATGCTGATACTATTGCCGAATTTAGTGATACTTCCCCAAACCACATAGTCAGAGTTTAAGTTTTTACCCAAAGTTTGAACATCATTGACAGATATCTCTTTGATGTCGGATTTCTTGATTTCGGCCAGCACAGCATTTTTGTCAGTCAGACTGATTTTATCGGAAGCGGAAATGCGTGAGGCAATCATGACCTCGATTCCCTGTTTTACATAATCGATATTTTCAGCACTATGCAGAGAAAATGGTAAAATGGTTACCGTGTATTTATCTTTTGCCCACAGGGTTGTGGCGGTCAGTAAAATGATTGCCGATAAAAATAAAGATAATGAGTATTTGCGCATATTTGGCTCCACAGTTGATTTTATAGTATGCTGTTTCTAGCATTTAAGAAATGATAATACAAGAAGCATTTGAGTAAATGAAATTACTTGATTACCTTAAGCTTTTGGCGGGATGACATAAAACAAAACAGCAAAGAAATGACAAGCACTTCCGCCGAGAACAAACAAATGCCAGATGGCGTGATTGAAGGGAATTTTTTCCCAGGCGTAAAAAATAGTGCCCAGTGTGTAGGCCAGTCCACCTGAGATCAGCAGCGCCAAACCATCACCGGGTAAAGCGTGAAGAAGAGGTTTCATGGCAAAAATAATAATCCAACCCATGAAAATATAAGCAATCGTTGAGATAATCTTAAATCGATGAATGAAAAATATTTTGAATAAAACGCCGAATACGGCTAAAGACCAGACCATCGCGAACATAATCCATCCGACAGATCCCTGCAGCGTGACCAGTAAAAATGGCGTATATGTTCCGGCAATTAAAAGATAGATGCAGGCATGATCCATAATCTTGAAGATTTTTTTCAAATTCGGTTTCCGGAAACTGTGATAAAGCGTAGATGCCGTGTAGAGTAAAACCAGGGTGATTCCGAAAATGGAACAGCTTATAATGTGATTCAAATTGCCGTATTGACTGGAGAAAACAATCAGCAGGACCAATCCCGCGATGCTCACTAATGCGCCGATTCCGTGAGTGATGCTGTTAAATAACTCTTCCAGAGGCGTGTATGGAGCTATGGTTGGCGATTCAGGCATGCATTTTTCTTCCTTATTATTATGTGCTAATATGTCCGTTATGCTCATTTGTCAATCGTAAAAGAATTGATATTTAATTCTTGACGGATAGGTGAAACTCATAATAGAACTTACCCCGTTCAGAATAACAATAATCAAGGAGCAAAACGTGATACCAAGATATTCCCGCGAAATCATGACCAATATATGGAGTCAGGAAAATAAGTATCAAAAATGGCTGAATGTGGAAATACTGGCGTGCGAGGCAATGCACAAACTGGGCAAGATACCCAAAAAGGCATTGAAGAATATTAAGGACAACGTATCCATTCATCTAAACCGCATTGAAGAGATTGAGAAGACCACCAAGCATGACGTCATTGCTTTTCTGACATCCCTGACGGAAAAAGTCGGAGAAGACGGACGCTTTATTCATATGGGCATGACGTCTTCCGACGTATTGGACACAGCGTTTGCCGTGCAGTTGACGGAAGCAGCGGAAATTTTACTGGAAGATATTGATAAACTGCTGGCCGTTTTAAAAAGACGGGCTTTAGAAAATAAAAATACGCTGATGATCGGACGCTCACACGGGATTCACGCGGAACCGATTACTTTCGGGTTGAAGATGGCCCTGTGGTATCAGGAGATGAAACGCAACAGGCAGCGTCTTTTGCAAGCCAGGGAGTCCGTCAGCGTGGGTAAAATATCAGGCGCGGTCGGCACTTTTTCTTTTATTGATCCTTTCGTGGAAGAATATGTATGCGGCAAACTTGGATTGAATCCTGCCCCTGTATCTTCCCAGATTGTTCAGCGCGACAGGCATGCCGAATTTTTTACCACTTTGGCCATCATCGCTTCTTCCATTGATAAATTTGCCCAGGAGATCAGGCTTCTGCAAAGAACGGAGGTGAGGGAGGCTGAAGAGTATTTTTCGTCCGGTCAGAAAGGTTCATCGGCCATGCCGCATAAACGCAATCCAATCCTTTCGGAAAATCTATCCGGTCTGGCCAGACTGGTGCGTGCTTACGCGGTAGCCTCTCTGGAGGATATCGCCCTCTGGCACGAAAGAGATATCAGCCATTCTTCTGTGGAAAGGGTGATTGGACCGGATGCCACGATTGCTCTTGATTTTATGTTACACAGATTTGCCAATATGATGGATAAACTGGTCATCTATCCGGAAAGGATGCTTGATAATATACACATGACGCATGGTGTGATTTTCTCGCAGATGGTATTACTGTCACTCATTGATAAGGGCATAACCCGGGAAGACGCGTACGCCATTGTTCAGAACAACGCGATGAAATCGTGGCAGGAAGGATTGGAATTCAAAGATTTGCTGGAGAAGGATTCCACGGTAACAAAATATCTAAAGAAGAAAGAACTGGCAGCCATTTTTGACGTAAAGAATTTTTTAAAGAACCTGAATTTTATTTTCAATCGTGTGTTCGCGGATAAAAAATAAAATCACTCTTTAATCATAATAGTGTCTTTTTTGTATTCATCCAGTGTTTCGGGATAATCAATATTATAATGCAGGCCGCGGCTTTCTTTTCTGAGTGAAGCGCTCTGGACAATTAATTGAGCAACCGTGGTAATGTTGCGCAACTCAATCAGGTCTTTGGTGACTTTGAAATTCCAGTAATATTCTTGAATCTCCTGCTGGATGAGTTTGATTCTGCGGGCGGCTCTTTCCAGTCTTTTATCTGACCGTACGATTCCCACGTAATTCCACATGCACCGTCTCACTTCATCCCAATTGTGCGTCACAACGACGCTGTCATCGCTTTCGGTAGTTCCGCTGGAATCCCAGGGATCAATGGGAGCGTCGCTGTGCTTTGTTTTGCTCAAGTTACGGGAAAGTTCCGTATAAATGCGGTGTGAATAAACGAGGGCTTCCAGCAAAGAGTTGCTGGCCAGACGATTGGCGCCGTGCAGTCCTGTGCAGGATACTTCTCCGCAGGCAAACAGGTTGGCAATGGATGTCTGACCGTAATGGTCAACCGCAACGCCGCCGCAGATGTAATGCGCTGCGGGAACAATGGGAATCGCATCGGAGGCTATGTCAATTCCGAATTCCAGGCATTTTTTGTAAATATTGGGAAAACGGTTGATAAGAAAATCCCGGTCCAGGTGAGTCACATCCAGCAGCACGTATTCATCACCGGACTTTTTTACTTCCGTGTCAATTGCCTTGGCGACGACATCACGGGGGGCCAGACTGTTCATGGGATGGTATTTCTCCATGAATGTTGCACCGTTTTTTAATCGGAGGATGCCACCTTCACCGCGCACGGCTTCGCTGATGAGAAAGGCTTTTGCGGCAGGATGATAAAGGCAGGTCGGATGAAACTGGATAAATTCCATGTTGGCGATTCTGGCTCCGGCCCGGTAAGCCATGGCCAGACCGTCTCCCGTCGCGATATCTGGATTGGTTGTTATCAGATAAACCTTTCCTGCGCCGCCCGTACAGAGAATAGTATGTTTGGCCAGGTAAGTATCAACCTCTCCTTTATTGATATCCAGAACGTAAGCGCCCAGGCATTGCCCCGTTTTATTCTCTGCTTCCTGTTTGATAATTAAATCAATGCCGATATGATTTTCAAAAACGGAAATGTTTTCTATTTGAGACGCCTTTTCATTCAAGGCCCGTTCGATTTCCTGGCCAGTGAAATCTTTGGCATGCAAAACACGCCGGCGGTTGTGCCCGCCTTCACGTCCCAGATCATATTGATGGGGATCTGATGCCGACTTTGTGAAATCGACTCCCCAGTCAATCAACTCTTGAATCCGGGGCGGGGCTTCTCTGACAATGAATTCCACCACATCTTCTTTACACAGGCCGCCGCCGCAAACCAGTGTGTCGTGGATGTGTTCATCAAAACTGTCCGTTTTATCGGTAACGGCGGCGATGCCACCCTGGGCGTAATTGGTGTTAGATTCCGTTTTTTCTTTTTTGGTAACGATGGTTACGGTGCCCAGCGTTGAAGCTTTAATGGCCAGACTCAAGCCCGCAATGCCGCTGCCCAAAATCAAAAAGTCTGTCCTGAATTCCATCGTTGTTTCCTGCTCATGTGTCGAAAGAAAAGTTTGTTTACAAATCGTTTGCGCTTTTATATAGGTATTTAACTTTTTTAGCAAAGAGAAAATAGAGGCAAATTAATCATGATAGTTCTCGGAATCGAATCATCCTGTGATGAAACAGCGGCTGCGGTCATTGATAACGGCAAAATATGTTCCAATATTATTGCCTCGCAAATCGCAGTGCATTCCCCTTATGGCGGCGTTGTACCGGAAATAGCTTCACGCAAACACATGGAGGCTATCTATCCGGTCATCACAGAGGCTTTAAATGAGGCTGATATAACCTTAAAGGAAGTGGAAGGTATTGCTGTGACTTGCGGACCCGGATTAATCGGATCTCTTTTAATCGGTTTGTCCACGGCAAAAACACTTGCCTTTGCTCTGGACATTCCGTTTGTCGGCGTCAATCATCTGGAAGGACATATCGCAGCGGCATTCCTCTCTGGGAAGATTCCGGAAATTCCCTTTATTGCCCTGGTGGTTTCCGGCGGTCATACCAGCGTTTATCTCGTTAAAAATTTTGACGAGTATCAGCTTATCGGCCAGACGCGGGACGATGCCGCAGGCGAGGCTTTTGATAAGGCCGCCAAGCTGCTGAATCTGGGCTATCCGGGAGGTGTGGTTATTGACCGACTTGCCCGAAATGGCAATCCCCAAGCCGTTGCTTTCCCCAGACCGATGAAGGATTCTTTGGAATTCAGTTTCAGCGGTTTAAAGACATCACTGTTCACCATGCTGAAAAAACGAGGCTGTGATTTCCAGGATTCAGAATTGCCCGATATTGTGGCCGGTTATCAGGAGGCCATCGTAGATACGCTGGTGGAAAAAACTATCAGGGCGGCTCAGGAAAATCATGTTCCCAGAATAGTGGTCTGTGGCGGCGTGGCAGCCAACAGCAAGCTGCGGGAGAGATTTACTCTGGAAACATCAACCAGACAAATAGAGTTATTCATTCCCCCCACTATCTTATGCACAGATAACGCGGCTATGATCGCGGCAAGGGGAGAAATGATGCTGAAGAACGGATTGCGAAGCAAGCTTGACTTAAACGCTGTATCCCGCTGGCCGTTATCGTGAGCCTTGAATTCTCATCGACGGAATATCAATCATGACACCGCAGGAAATTCTTCATTACTACGCCATTAAACCTCGCAAGAAACTGGGGCAATCTTTCCTTGTGGATCAGGACACGATTAAAAAGATTGCCTTGAGCGCCGATGTGCAAAAGGACGATGTTATCGTGGAAATCGGCGCGGGCATTGGCGTTCTGACAGAATATCTGGCACAAAATAACGCCGCTAAAATTATTGCCGTCGAGCTTGATGATCAACTGGTGAAAGTCCTGGAAGACCGATTATCCAAACATACAAACATTCAGATTCATCACGGAAATATTTTGAAGTTTGACTTCCAGTCCCTTGCGGAAACAGAACGGCACAACATTAAAGTTGTGGGCAACATCCCATACAACATTTCCAGTCCGCTGTTATTTTATTTGCTGACCTTCAGGCATCTGATCAGTTCCCTTGTGTTGATGATGCAAAAGGAATTGATTGATCGGCTGGTCGCATCTCCGGGCACAAAAAGCTACGGCGTGCCATCGGTGATTCTGCAGATGTTTGCGACTGTGGAAAAAATCATGACGATTCCCGCATCGTATTTTCATCCGCGTCCACAAGTGGAGTCATCGGTCATCAAATGTATTTTCAAAGAACCATCTCTCATAAAACTTAAGGATGAAGATATCTTCATCAGACTCGTCAGAGATTCTTTTGCTCAGCGCAGGAAAATGCTGATGAATAATTTAAAACATTCAAAATTGCTGGAAGGTGTCTCCGATGCGCTTTTACACGAAGCGCTGACGCTGGCCGGAATTGACGGCCAACGAAGGGGAGAAACACTTTCCGTCGCTGAATTCGGATTGCTCAGCAACATCCTGCAACAATTCATTCAAAGATCATCAACTGACTGAAGCACGCAACACAATTTCTAAATTCAATAAAAAATAATCTGCCATTTATCTCATGTTCCTCTGCCAACCTGAATAATCATCAGGTTGGACAGGAACACATGACGTGTTTCAAATACTGCCCTGAATTAATGGGCCGAAATAGCAATACTGCCGGAAGGACTTATGTCAAGGCCGCCAATGTATGCTCTACCCAGAAGCGGCTGATCATCACTGAACATTCTGTTAGCGCTCAGTGCTATTGGCTGAGTAATGGCTGAACCCGGCAAAATCTTAATCGTGGGCATGCCGATTACAACCGCTGTTTCACCACCACTGTTAGTGCCAACGTCAACAGACATGGTTCCGGAAACAACGATGCTAAAATAACCGGTAGGCCATGATCCGGGGTAGTCGTTTGCTAACGTCAAATTTTTCCCGCCGACATAACCGGGATCTGAGTAGTCTGCACCAGCAACAGAGAAACCATCTGCATCACCCCATGATTGAAGTTCGGGACTGAAATTGCCCTGTATGGAAAAGTGGGTTAGCGGATATGCAGGTCCTCCGAATTAAATCGTTACCCCTTCCTGCGCTGTGATGGAGCCCAGATCATTTTCAGAAATTGGTTCCTTCGCTAGTGTAATGTTTCCAACAGATCTTTAGTTATTTTTATTTTGTTCATAATGGATTCAACCGAAGCAGTCCAGACAAATACCTTTGGGTTTTGGTTGTGCGATTCGATATATTGTTTAATAGTGGAAATAAGCTCTTTGACATTTTTGAAAGACCCTCTACGGATTTTTTTTCTCGAAATCTCAGCGAACCATCGTTCCACCATATTGACCCAGGAACTGGATGTCGGGATAAAATACATATGGAAACGCGGGTGACGTTTCAGCCATTTTTGAACTTTCGGATGTTTATGCGT
>JBATES010000081.1:0-27831 GCA_049664145.1 Smithella sp. | reverse complement strand
AGTTCAGGTGACGCAGATCCGAGAATCAGAAAACGGCCGCCAATCCTGTTCTGATCAACCAGAGCTCTAAGGAGCGGATACAAAGACGGCATCCTCTGAATTTCATCAATAATGACGAGAGATTTCTCGAATTGCCGCAAATACAATTCGGCATCCTGAAGTTTGTTCAGGTCTGAGGGTAATTCAAGATCAAGATAGATAGCATCAGTCCTGACCATTTCTTTGATTGCTTTGGCTAGAGTTGTTTTACCAACCTGTCGCGATCCCAAAATACCGACAACCGGGTAAGTCTTTAATGATTTTAGGATGATATCTTTTATTTTACGTTTAATCATTATTGTATATTAAAATATAGACTTTCATTTTGCAAGGATAAAAATACAGACTGAAGGCTGACATCGGAGGTCGGAGATCTGAGATCTGAGGTCGGACTTAGTTTCAGATTCAAAAATTTAGGGTTCAGCGGTTCAGGGTTAAATGTTGCAAGCACTAAACAAGGGATGAAAGAAATTTTTCCATGCTTAATATTCGGATTTTGTCTTTTCTTATGTCGATATTTCTTTCGTCAACAATCTGATATAAGAAAGGTATGTTGAGTCTGTCGCCAAAATAGGTCAGATTTCGGGCAATTTCTTTTGATGATGCTTTGACTTCTACAGCAAACCATGGCTTTCCGTTATTGGTTACCAGAAAATCTACTTCGCGGCCATCAATGTCGCGCAAGAAAAACAATTCCGTTTTGTAACCATCAGCATCATGCAGATAGTGGCATAATTTGAGCAAATGCGAAGCAACAACATTTTCAAGTTTTGCACCTTTGTTTTCTGTTATTTCCGACCAATCCCACAGGTAAAGTTTTGGCTCTTTTTTTAGTGATTTTATTTTTTTATTTGTGAACGGGTAGATCCTGAAGTGATAGTAAAATCTTTCCAGGATATCCATCCAACTGGCCACTGTTTTATGCGCAACAGCAAGGTCTTCACGCATTGAATTCAAGGATAAGAGAGCCCCGACTTTTGAAGGGATAAGATCAACAAGGATCTGCAGGGCCGACAAATCTCTGATATTTTCCAAGTCCCTGATATCTTCCTTAACGAGCCGCTCTAATCGCTGTGTGTGCCAGCGTCTTAAATCCCGTTCGCTTTGTTTCAAAAACGGTTCAGGAAAGCCGCCGAATTTTATCAGCGCTTCCAGCGTCTTGCCTGCTGCCGCAGGTACGTCTGCTATTTCGATTTCCTCTTGCGGCTTGAGTGAATTTATTTTGCCGATGCATTCGGCCAGTGAGAAGGGGTGAAGGCGGAAGTAGAAGTATCGTCCCATCAGTGAATCGCCGCCGCGTCTGTAAACATCCAGCCGTGCGCTTCCCGTCACAAGAATCTTGAAATCTTCGCGATGTTTATCAAACTGTCCTTTAAGATAGTTTTTCCAGTCTTTGTATTTATGGATTTCATCGAATAAGATTATTCCCGCATCACCTTTGAAGCTGGACTGCATGATATTCTTCCTGTCTTCCCGGACATCCCAATTCAGATAATCACTGGATTTGTAATGGTTTTGGGCAATGTATTTTGCCATAAAGGTCTTTCCGACTTGCCGGGCGCCACCGATGAAAACCATTTTTTCATCTAAATCGCGGAGAATGGTGTTGACAAGGTATCTTTTTTTCATATGTGACATTTACAAGAATTTTCTACCACAGTCAAATATTATGGCAAGATTTTTAGACTGAAGGGGATAAGGGACATCCTATAATGTTCCCGTCAAGAGAAAATAATATTTTTTAAAAGAGCAACAATATCAAGAAAGTAAATTTTACACTTCCTTTCAAATACACGTCTGCCCTGCGCCTGACAGGCAGACGTGCTGGTTTTGGTTCCCTGGTGCTCACCCTTGTCGGACTTTAAATCTCATCGTTATCAGTATCCGGCATTTGCCGCTTTCGGCAACACCCATCATCCCTTATCCAGATTTTAAAGTCAGTGAGCGGCTCTTTATTGTCCCCCTCGAGGTCTATGCCTCAATGCCCTTTTAATCGAGCTCGCTTCAGAGAATGAATATCTTGTTATGGCTTAAGCCTGTTGCAAATATTTTATATCGAAAACCTCCCGGTTCTTCATCAAGGTCCAGGCAATAACCAAAAGCTTGGCTGATAACTTGACCCAGCGCTTGGTCTTGATGCCTTTTTCTTTTTCCCTCCCCTGCAATTGTTTAGCAAAATACGCCTTGAAATCTTTATTCCGTGTCGTGGCAATCCAGGCCGCCTGATACAAAGCATATCGTAAATCCGCTTTCCCCTGCTTGGAAATCACCGGCACGGCATTGTGTGATGTTTTGCCGCTGCGATTTGCGCTGAGATCGAGTCCCGCCGTTTTGAGCACTTGCGTCTGATTGAAAAACCGATGCGGGTTTCCCACTGCGCCCAAAACCTTGGATGACACATCCGGGCCAAAACCGGGAATGGTCAGCAGGTAATCATATTCCGGAAATTGCTTGCAAGTCTCGTCAATCTTATCATCGGTGGTTTTGATCGCTTTCCGGATATGCCGCAAGCCTTCCACCATGATTTTCGCGTCAAGGTTAGCGCCTTCACCCATCCGGCATCCGATAGACGCAATGGCCAGTTTCTGAATGTCGTCTAATCGCTTTTTCTTCGCCAGGGTTTTTCTGCCTGTGGATACGATGGTTTCAAACTGGTCGTTTTCAAAACCCGCTATCCTGGATGGGTCTAAGCACCAACGGACAATGGCTTCGGTCTCGGCATATCCGCTGTACCGATCCAGTTCAGGAAAATACTGGGCGATCAGTTGATTGCGAATCCGAACCCGATAACCGTGTTCCTGCTTGCGAAGCTTGCGTTTGAGCATCAGCAGATCGCGAAGATCACGAATCTCCTCGACCGGGTATTCATAAAACTGGCACTTACCCTGGGATATAAGATCCGTGACATTGGCAGCATCTTTGTCATCATGCTTGTCCCACCTTCCGTCCAGAAGCTTTCTGTTGCTCTTGACGGATACGCCGGAAACCAAAACAACCATTTTCCCACACAGGATTAAATGTTCCCCCAGCGGCTTGTGGTAGTTGGCCGTCGGCTCCATTCCGAAAACAACCTTCTTTAAACCATGCTCCGATTGAATCGCCTGGGTCTTATCCATTAACTTTTCAAATCCCTCTATGGTATTGTCAAAGATCAATCGCCTAAATAATGTTCTTCCTGTTGCTGTGCCAAAGAATGCATGGTGCTTTTCCTTGGCAATGTCGATCCCTACAATCAGGTAATCGTTTGACCCTCTAACTTCTTTTCTAAATTGACGAAATTGTTCCAGCCTGCTATCATCTTCGTAACACATGGGAGACCTCCTATTTTTGAGTTTAAGCTTGCTCGAGCTATATTTCTCATTAACAGGAGGTTTCTTTTTTGGGCAGCTTATATTATTTTTTTGTTTTTGCCAGACTTGGTAGTCTGCCCTTTGATGTTCGGATGATATAACATCCTATAAAAATCTTGCCGCAGAGATCCTGAGGGAAAAAGCGATTGACATGATTCAAACAACATCCAACTCGATGGAGCAGATTGCCATGGAACTCGGGTACAGCGATCTGGCAAATTTCTATCGTGCGTTTAAAAGTTGGACAGGACATAACCCAGGTTACTACAGGAAAAAGGACTGATATCTTTTCCTAAATAGCAGGCTACTCATATATTATGAACGGAACTTAACCAGACGATGTGTGTGTACAGTCCCAAGTCCCCGCCAATTTCGACAAGTCGTAGATTATCGGGATTGTTCACTTAATGCGTCATTTTTATTCGTTCTCGGTGAGAGTCATGATCGCTATGCTCCGGCTGAGCGTTTCTTTGCACCTTTAATCAGTAATTAAAACAGATGCTAAATATTGAACCTTTGTCGGTAACGGCAAGAATTTCCTTTTATCAATAGAAATCGGTTTGTCAGGAAAACACAACCTTACAATCGATTATCAATAAGCACCTTTTGTCTGAAACCGATACTCTCAAAAAAAATTGACATTATAATTATTTTATTACATTACACTCAACGCAAAGTAAGTTCTTATCAATTAAAATGGAGGACAATGCATGAAACGATTTAAATTGCTGCTGATAATCTGCCTGCTGATGCTGCCGGCACTCACCCTAGCGGCAGATCCCGCCAGCTACCCTTACCCTTTCCCCGGGCCATACGGTGCAACAATCCTCGGCACCCCCCCTCAGATGCAGCCGGAACTCCCGGAGAATACTCCATCAAAGGAACTTTTGCTTGAACTGATTCCGGAACTGAAGAAATCAGATGTATTCTTTTATGACGAAGGTCTTCGTTGCCGTTTTGCGTATCAGAATAAAAAAGCACCTCTTGTTTTCATTATTGCCGGCACAGGCTCTGATCACAAATCCAAGAAAATCATAACAATGATGAAGTATTTCCATAAGGCCGGCTACCATGTAATAACGATGGCTTCACCGACCCACCCCAACTTCATTATAAATGCATCCCACAGCCATATCCCCGGTGACCTGACAGAAGATGCGTCTGATCTTTACTGGGCAATGGAAGCAGCCTGGGCCAAGGTCAAAGGTGACCTCGAAGTTTCAGACTTTTATCTTGCCGGCTACAGCCTCGGGGGAACCCAGGCCGCTTTTGTGGCCAAACTTGACGAGACTCGCAAAAGCTTCAATTTCAAGAAGGTACTTCTTGTCAACCCCGCTGTAAACCTCTACGACTCGGTGTTGCGCATCGAGGGGCTGTTGGAAAAGGTACCCGGCGGGCCGAAGAAGGTGGGCGCCTTTTTCAACCGAACCATGGAGAAATTTACAGAGATATATACAGAAGGTGAGTATGTCGAGTTGAACGGGGAGTTCCTCTATGGCGCCTTCAAGACAGGGAAATTCAGCCAGGACGAAGGTGGTGCCATGATCGGCCTCGTATTCCGCATCGCCTCAGGGGCCATGATCTTCACCTCGGACGTCATGACCAACAGTGGTTATATGGTGCCGAAGAACCGTGAACTAAAATTCAACGATGACCTCACCGATTATATGCGGGTATCCCACCATCTGAGCTTCCTCGAATACTTCAACGAATACTTCTACCCGTACTTTCAGAAGAAGCGTTCGGGTCTGACGAAGCAAGCACTCATCGACTCCCTTGGGATGAAGAGCATCGAAGGTTACCTCAAAGGAAACACCAAGTTCAGCTCCATGACCAACGATAATGATTTCATCCTCTCTGCGGCTGACCGAGACTATCTCCGCGAACTGTTCGGCGAGCGTGCCATGGTCTACCCGGTCGGCGGTCACCTCGGAAACCTGGAATTCGTTCCCAACATGATTTACATGACCGACTTCTTCGGCATGTTCAATAAATAGGAGGTCTTTTCATGAATACTGTCATTAGCCGGATTTTCCCCGTAACCATAGCACTCCTCATGGCGCTGACTCTTGCCAGTTGCGCCTCAACCCCTATCCGTCAACCCGAACAGCCGGCTAAGCACACAGTGCAAGAACTTGATAACGATTTTGTCGTCGGCTCGGAGACCGATCCCTGGATCAACACCAACAAGAGCATCTACCGGTTCAACTATAATCTGGACAAATACTTCCTTCTGCCTGTTGTCAACGCTTACGAATTCATATTACCCGGATTTGCGCAAACCGGTGTATCCAACTTCTTCAACAACATCGCTGAAATCAGAACTCTTTACAACAGCCTTTTCCAACTGAAGGGAGAAAAGGCAATGACTACGACCGGCAGGTTCCTCACCAACACCACGATCGGGATAGGCGGCCTCTTTGATCCGGCCACCAGTTTGGGCATGAAACGCCAGAATGAGGATTTCGGTCAGACACTCGGCTGTTGGGGCGTCAGCGCCGGTCCCTACCTGGTTCTCCCGGCTCTTGGTCCAGGAACGGTACGAAGCGCAAGTGGATTTGCGGTTGATACAGGAATCCATTACGGCATCAAAACCGCTCTAAACATACCTGACGGTATAGACCACGGCGAAGAGATCCAGGCCGGGGTAACGGTACTGAAAACCATCGACAACCGCCATCAACAATCATTCAGATACCTTGACAGCGGAAACCCTTTCGAGTACGAAATTGTACGTTACTTCTACCGTCAGTCCCGTGAAATGGAAGTAAAGAAATAACAGGGCCTGGAATTATTAAACAGGCCTGAGACAGGTATTGAGTCAATTCTTATCCATTATTTTTGCTGAAGATTACGAATGGTAATCCTCAATGCCTCTGCTACCCATAACGGAAACTTTGCAGGTATAAGTAATAAAGCACAGAATTTCAGCGAAGACTTTATTTTAAAAACTTATTCTCAATCAAATCAGCGATGCTTTTTATATCATTGATATCGAAGCAGGGAACGTCAATGTCGAGTTGTGTATCCGACGCGAGGGCCAGCAGGTTATCTTCCTTGCCGCAGAGCCGTTCACGCTTGAGTTCCGCGCGGAAAACTTCGATTTTGGGAAAAGGATTGCCCTTGTACCCTTCGGCTAGAATTACATCCGCGTCTTTGATGTAGTTATCTCTTATTTCACCCAGCGAATGGTCGTGATCAATATCTTCTATCAAAGCCACTCGTGTGGGACAGGCAATTACCGTTGTGCACGCGCCGGCTTTTTTGTGTCGCCAACTGTCCTTGCCTTCATGGTCAATGTCAAAGCCGTGCTTGTTGTGCTTGATGGTGGCGACTCGGTATCCTCTTTGAACCAGTTCGGGAATCAGTTTTTCCACCAGTGTTGTTTTACCGGAATTGGATTTCCCGACAATCGATATAAGCGGAGTGGTCATCTTTGATATTTCCCTTCCAATTAACGCATCGCCTTGTTAACAATATCCTGATCAAAATAATTGCAGGACATTCCCGCATCCACCACGATGCCGGTGGCATTGATTCCACCGGAGACCGGTGCGAGCAGAAAGATTGCCGTGCTGGCGACTTCTTCGGTTTTGAGCGCAGCTTTCCGCAGAGTCAACTGTTCGGCAAAAAGGTAGTTGTTAACGTATCCCGGAATGCCGGCGGAGGCCGATGTTTTTAAAGGTCCGGCGCAGACAGCATTGACACGGACTTTGGAGATTTCGGATAAAGATTTGGCCAGAAACGCCACCGTGGCATCGAGAGAGGCCTTGATCGGCCCCATATAACCGTAGGCCGTCGCGCGGTTGTTGCTGATGGAAATGGTGACGATGGAAGCGTCTTCTTCAAAAGAATTTTTTAAAGCGTTGGCGATGGCCACCAGTGAAAAGCAGGAGATATTGGTCGCCTGCAGATAATCTTCAACTTTTGTTTCGTGAAACGGCTTGAGCCCTTCACTGTAATTGGCAAAGGCGATGGAATGAACAAAACCGGAAAGTTTGAGGTTATTTGTCTGAAAATATTCTCCTAATCGATTAATGCTTTCAGGGTTCTCGACATCACAAATTAAAATGGTGCTTTCGGGAAAAAGTTTTTGAGCCTTGCTCCGATTATCTTCATTCTGAACGGAGAAAATTACTTGCGCTCCGTTTTCAATCAGACCTTTTGCCACAAAGAACGCCACGCTCTTTTTATTGGCGACACCGGTTACCAGAAATGTTTTTCCTGAAACTTGCAGAAAGTCCATGTCAACCTCTTAAGACTCTGGCGGAAGAAGCGCCGCCTGAAATATGATTTTCAAAATCAGTTTATCCTCAATCCGAATTGTTCCGCTCATATAGTAAGCGTTATCGACTTTATCATCAAGCGTTACCGTAATGGTGATGGTGTCACCGGGGCGGGCAAAATTTTTGAACTTCGCATCTTTTATCCTTGTGACCACACCCAGTCCAGGTTGGTTAGTGGTTCCCATTAAAATGGCGCCGGTCTGAAAACAAGCTTCACACAACAGCACCCCGGGCATAATGGGATTGCCGGGAAAATGTCCCTGGAAAAAATACTCATCTTCTCGCAACGTTCTTTGCGTCGTGATGGCGTTGCCATCTCTGGCAATAATCTTATCGACGAAAAGAAACGGCGGGCGCTGCGGAATGGCGGCAAGGACTTCCTCCATCACAATCCTCCCGCGACCGTGATGGTTGTTCCGGTAATGTAAGAGGCTTTCCGGCTGGCTAAAAAGAGAACCGCGTGTGCGACCTCCTGAACCTTGCCGAAACGTTTCAGTGGAATCATCTTGAGATATTCTTTTCTCTGTTCTTCGGGAAGATCACCGATTAATTCCGTGTCAATAAAACCGGGTGAAACGCAGTTGACGGTGATGCCTTTTTTGGCGACTTCCTTGGATAATGATTTGGTCAGGGCGCACTGACCGGCTTTGGAGGCCGCGTAGTTGGCCTGTCCCTGAAAACCAATGTCTCCGCCCAGCGAACTGATATTGATAATCCGGCCGAAGCGACTGGACATAAAGCGGGGAATGATTTCCCGCGACATATAGAAAGTGCCGGTCAGGTTGACTTCCAGAACCTTCTGCCACTGTTCATCCGTCATTAATGCCGCAATGGCATCCTGCCGGATGCCGGAGTTGTTCACCAGGACTTCCAGCGATGGGTATTTTTCGTCCAGATATTTAAACAGGTCTTTGACCGCTTGCGAAGACGATACATCGTATTTTTGAATATCCAGCCGGTCCGCAAATTGTTCATTTTTATTTTTAAATTCGTTGGCGGCAGCATCATTGGAGGAATAGGTGGCAATGACTGTTGCTCCGGCTTGAAGAAAAGCCTCGGCAATTCCCGCCCCGATACCGCGGGTTCCACCCGTCACAATAACTCGCTGATTGCTGAAATCAAACATAAGACACCTCAACCTAACTTTTCTAGATAGTTGTCCACTTCATAAGACTGGATGACGCCGTAATTGGCCGCGCCCAGCCATCCGGACATGATAATTCCCACCGAACCGGTATGAAACAGACCGTTTATTTCGTTCTGCAGCTTCATGGAAATCTCCAACCCCTCATGCTTGGTTCCAAAAGAAGAACCTTTTTCGTGATGCGTATATCGCTTGATGGTCACAGGCGTTGCAGCCTCAATATAATCTATTTTTTTCGTGACACCGGGAATGACTTTTTCCAGACTCACCAGTGTCGCCTCAATCAATTCCTGTTTCTTTGCTTTATATTCTTCTTTACTTAAACTCATCCAGTCTTCGAAGCGCGCGTTGGTGGAAGCAACTATCGTGTAGCCGGCGTCGGCCAACTGCGGCCGTAGTCTGGGGTAGTAAAGCGAAAATGTCCGGCTGGTTGTCTGTGTGGAAAGAAGCTCCTCCGTATTGAATTCTTCAGCTTCCGAATAAAATATCAAATCGCCAATATCCTCGATGGTTTCCCCTGCTCTGATTCCCATATAAACCTGACAGGAACTGGTGTTGAGCCGTACCTTTTTCACTTTCTCAATAAATTCCGGTTTGAATTTTTCCTCTCCGACCAGATTGAAAATCGTGCCGATGAGATTTCCGTTGGATAGAACCGATTTGGCTGCGACAAAATCTCCGCCAACGATAACGCCTTGGCAGACGTTATTTTCGACCACAATCTTTTCCACTTTAGATTTCAGACAGATATCGACATTATTTTTAAGGAGTTCTTCCTGCATCATCTGAATGACCAGGTCGGTACCGCCCTGAAAAGTATAAACGCCCTTGCTCATAAAATTGGAAAAGACGATGCCGTAAGTAATTGCGGGGTCTTCCAGCGTCGAACCGTTGGCGTAAACAATCGGCTCAATCAGAAAACGATGGATATCCCCCCGGCCGGGGAAGAAGCTCTCCAGCAGTTCGCCGTTGGTCATCTGCTTGTTATCGTAATAATTCATGTTCATGATGAGGTTGAAAAAATTATCCACTTGCTCCTGGGAAACTTTAAAATCGTTGATAAGCTTGCTGGTGAAATCCTCCACGGTGAAATCAGTTTCTATCTGATACAGTGGATTGATGAAACGAACCCGTTTCAGCTGAATGATTTTTTCGGCAATCGCTTTGCTCCAGTACTTGCGGCAGGTCTTGACCATGCCCACCGGAAAACCGTGCAGCGACACATCAAAAATATGTTTCCGGCGATGAAACCAGGTAGCAAAACCTCCCAGCTTGTCATGAGATTCCAGCAGGAGAATCTTGCGGCCGTTTTTGGCCAGCTTGTTGGCGGCAGTCAGTCCGCCCAGCCCGCCGCCGATGATGACGACATCGTATTTTTGTGTAATTTTATCATTCTTGTTGAAAAGCATTTATTTTCTCACTGTCAGATCCAGCGCCTGTTCTACGGATATTTTCGGATCGTAACCGAAATCGTTTTTCGCCTTTTCATGGGAAAAATAATGAGAGCGTGAAAATTGCAACGACACAAATCGTGTCATCGGCGGCTCTCCGTTAATTTTGAAGAATCTATACCAACTTTCAAAAAATAATCCAATATTAAAAGCAAGCCCTGCGGGTACTTTTTTCGTTATTTTGGGCAGGTGATGGCGTGCCAGAATCTCGTTGATAAAATCCCATAAAACGACCGGTCGTTCCTGGCCGATGAAGTAAGCCTGCCCGGCTACTCGTGATTGGGGAGATAATTTCTCGAAGGCCAGAACATGCGCGTCAACCGCGTTTTGAATGTAGGTGACATCAACAAGGTTCTTCCCGGAGCCGACTATTTTCAGCCGGCCCTGTTTTGCAGCGTTGACCAGACGGGGAACAAGATGTGGATCATCCGGCCCGATGATCTGGTGGGGCCGCAGGGCGACGGTAGATAGTTTTTCATCGTTGGCCTTCAAAACCAGCTGTTCGGCAATGGTTTTAGTTTCGGAATAATAATTGTAGAATTTCTGCGAATAGGGCCTGGTTTCGTCGGCGCCGCAAATATCGCCCCCGTCAAAAACCACACTGGGCGTGCTGGTGTATATTAATCTGGTGATGCTGTTTGTCCGGCACGCCTTGATGACATTCTCCGTGCCGATGACATTCGTCCGGTAGTATTCATCATACGGGCCCCAGATGCCGACACGGGAAGCGACATGAAAAACAACATCCATGCCCTTGAATGCGGCGGCAACATCGGCTTCGTTTTGCAGGTTGCCGCAGGTGGTTTCAATGCCCATTTTCTGTAATTGTGGGTGATTGCCGCGGCTGAAGTTCCAGACCTTGTGTCCTCCGGACAGCAGGGCGGAAGCCAGATTTCTTCCTAAAAAGCCTCCCGCTCCGGTTATGATAATTTTCATATCTTCCCCCGCGCAACTTCATCGGCCAGTTTCAGACGATCAATTTTGATGTTATGCCGGACATCAACCGGGAAACGATCGCAGAAATGGATTGATTTTATTGGCGCTGTTAAAGAATTCTTTCCGGCCAGGCGCAGCAACTCTTTCTCTAACATTTTTTTGCCGAGCTTTTTGCCGGCCGCGTTTCTTTCAATCACGATGGCAACGGACTGCTTTCCTTTTTCCCCCAAAGCGACGAGCGCTGAGCGTCTGACGCCGGGATGCGCATTGAAAACAGCTTCGCAGGGCACCGAGCATAACAATCCCGAAAAAGTTTCCGCCCGATGCGTTTTCCGGCCGCAGAACCATATTCTGCCCTGGTCATCCTTGTAACCCAAATCGCCAATGCGGTGCCAGATGGATTCATGATCTTTTATTTTAGCCTGAGCTGTTTCGCGCGGCGACTGATAGTAACCGGGCGTCACGATATCTCCCTGAACAATAATTTCTCCGATGTCATAAGGATTTAACATTCTTGCTTTGGAGATATTTTCAATGACGTCATCGCTGATCTCAATGATGGCAACTTTCACACCGGACACCGGCGTGCCGACGCAGGTTCCTTTGCCCTGCGCGGTCAGCGCGGCTGTCTGCTCCAGGATTATTTTTCCCGAAATGTTGGCAACCGGCAGACTTTCCGTTGCGCCGTAGGGTGTGTAGGTCGTGCCGTTGGCAAGAATTTTGCTGAATTTTCTGTGCAGTTCATTTCTGACCGGCGCGCCGAACATCACCAGATATTTCACGGAAGGCAGGGTGATGCTGTTTTTTTCGCAGTAATCTCCCAGCGCCTCCCAGATGGCCGGCGAACCGGCCATGAAGGTTACTTTGTTATCCATGATGTTCTGTAATAATTGCTGAGGATCGGCTTTGGCCGGTTGTGAAGGATTCATATCCGGAATGCAGGATGTCATGCCCATGCAAAGCGAGAAAAGGGAAAAGAGCGGAAAGCACGGCAAATCTGTTTCATTTTTATTCAGAGAAAAAAGTTCCTGCAGGAGCCGTGTCTGTTCTGAAAAAATTTTATGCGTAGTGACCACGCCTTTCGGACGGCCTGTTCCGCCGGAAGTAAAAAGAATCGCAGCCATCTCGTCCGGTTCCAACTGAGCGCTTTCAAAACCCGTTTTGGAATTTTCCAGCATGGCCAAGGGGAAACAATTTCCAATCTTTGGTCCTTTCGTTGTGACTTTGAGCCTGACCGATTTAAACGACCTGCTGAAGAGTATTCGCAATAAGTGCACTTCCGGTTCGGCGATCAGTCCTTCCGGGGCGATTTCTTCTATGGCCTTGAGCAGATTTTTCCTGCCCATGCCGGGATCGATCAATACGGGAATGACGCCTATTTTAAAAAGGGCAAAAACCAGCGCGGGGAATTGCAGAGAGGGGCGGACAAACAAAAGCGTTTTACTGCCGCGGCGAAATCCGATTCCGGAAAGACCGTTGGCGTATTTATTGGAAAGCGATTCCAATTCGCCAAAAGTGATGGAGTCGTAGCGATATTTTTTACCCGCGCGACGGGGATATTTCACCGCGACCTTGTCTTTATGGATTTTTGCTATTTCGGTAAAGCGATCAGCGATATTCATGGCGGGCAGCTTCTCACGGTAATTTATACAAATTTTTTCAATTCTTGGATGATTTCGTCTCCGGCATCTTCCAGCACATAATGTCCGGCGTTCTCAAATGTTTTTATCGTGGCGTGCGGATAAATTTCGCGCCAACGATTGAGAAAATAATCGTTAAAGCAGAAATCCTTCCTGCCCCAGAGAATGAGGATCGGGCATTTGTGTTTAGGCAGTGATATTTCGATGTTCTTTAATGTTTGGTAACTGCGATGCTTGGAATTCAAGGGAATGTCGGCAACAAATTTCGCTGTGGCGATGCGGTTCTCGTAACTGTTATAAGGGAATAAAAACCCGCGCCGGATTTCCGGCGACATTTTTTTAGCGACAGCCATATAGGTTGCGGTCAGCGCAAATCCGTTCAGGCGGCGAATCACCTGTTCCGCCAGAAGGGGGATCCGGCACATATTAATCCGGAAAGCGATTACTTCAGACGTATAGGCGGCGGTATTCAGGATCACTATTTTTTTGACCAGCTGGGGATGTCGCTCGATCAGTCCGAACCCGATGGCGCCGCCCCAGTCATGCGCCACCAAAATAAAATCCTTGAGTTTTAATTCCAAAACGAGTTTTTCCAGATTGTCGATATGCTGCTTCAGTGTGTATTCATAATGCTGAGGCTTGTCCGAAAGCCCGCAGCCGATATGATCCGGCACAACCACTCTGCGGGATTTGGAAAACTCCGCCACCAGATTTCTGTAATAAAAGGACCATGTGGGATTGCCGTGCAGCATCAGCATCGGTTCGCCTTGCCCTTCATCCAGATAATGGAGGGAAAGATTGTCCCGCAGCTTGAGGAAATTGGACTTGAACGGGTATAATTGATTTAACCAGTCGGGCCTTACCACTGCACCCCCAGCATAATCGAATTCAGTCCTGATCCGATTCCCAGTAAACCGATCCTGCTGCCCCGGGGAATTTTTTTCTGCTCATCAAAAATATTAAGCGTTACCGGCAGGGCGGAGGCTCCGGTGTTGCCCAGATATTGATAAGTGGTGTAGGTGGGACAATGCTCGAGTTTTAAGATCTGTTTCAAAAACGTTTCATGAGCCACGCCGACCTGATGGCCGACAAAGCAGTCAACATCATCGTTGGTCCAGCCCAGTTCGCGTTTGGTTTCCTCCCACGTCTTTTCAGCCAGCGCGATGCCGGATTTCATCAACTCTTCGGAATCGGTTTCCATCATCAATGAGTGTGTGTCACCGCCGCCGCGGCACAGAACATTGGCGGATGAATCGACCAGAGAAGCGCCTCCGAGAAGTAAGTGTCCTTCCGGGACATAATCCTTGTGCGAAACCGTGAAGGCGACAGCCGCGGAGCCGATGGTCAAGTTGGCAATATATTTTTTGATGCTTTTTCTGGTGATACTTTCATCTTTTAATAAACATTCGATCGTCTGGGAAAGCAGCGGTCCGCCGTTTTCGCCGGAAACAATCAGCGCATGCCTGATTAAGCCGTTATCAATCATATTGGCGGCAACCACAAACGAGCTCATCATGCCGAGGCAGGCGTTGGACAGATCAAAAAACATGATCTGTTCGCGCAGTCCCAGATTGTGATGAACAATGGAAGACGTTGAAGGTTCCAGAAAATCACGACAAACGGAAGCGTGAATGAGCAAATCGATCTGTTCCGGTTGAACAATATTTTTTTCAAACAGATTCCTGGCCGCCTGCGTGGACAAATCGCTGGGCATGGTTCCGGGAGGCCAGAAGCGCCTTTCCTTAATGCCGGTCATCAATTCGATGCGCCCGGCGGGCAGTTTGAGACGCTGATACAGAGGATCAAGTTTCTTTTCAATTTCCTCCGAGGTTATGATTTGTTCGGGAAGATGATACGCGAAAGAAGAAATGACGACGTTTTTAAACTTCATGCTTTTTCTCCATTCATCAGGCAATGCAGGTTGGCCATGGAAATGCCGCTGAGCATCGCTCCCACAATGCCTAGGAATCCCTGATCAGTGCCGCAGATAAAGAGGTTTCTAATGCCGGTGCGACCGTCTCTGGCTTTTTGCGTCGTGCCGTAAACAGCTCCCTGAAAATGACCGGTATAGCGCGTAATGGTTTTCGGCGTGAAAACGTCGTGGTAGAGGAGATTGGCCTGGAATTCCGGAAAGAGTTTTGCTGTTAAGGTGAGCGCCTGATCGCGCACCTCTTTTTTCATTTGAAGATACGTGGGCCGGTCCAGTTCATTCCATTGGTCAAAATTGGCAATGAAAGTGACGCGAATCAATCCTTCGTTGTAATCGTCATGACCAAAGTTATTGGGAAAACAAATGACGGCGCTGCGATAGTCCGTTAACGTCTGCGGCTTTCGATAATCATATTTTTCATGGTCGTTGTAGAATATGATGGTGTCCCTGATCCCCGCTTCCGACGGTTTCTTGTCAAAAAATAAGATGGTTTCCGTAAAGCTCATGGTGCCGGGCACCGGAGCGTTCACCTTTTCGGCAACGATCTTCATCGTTTCCAGCAGACCCATCGACGACATTACTTTATGTGTTTTAATGGTTTCGCCGGAATCGATCGTGACGCTGTTGACGACGCCATTTTCCACGTTGATACATTTGACGCCTGCGCCCAGACGTAATTCGCCGCCCAATTGCGTGTATTTTTCGGTCAGTAAATGGATAACGGAGCGCACGCCGTTTTTCGGACGACTGAATCCTTCCAGATAGATGCTTTTGAACATGATAACGAACTGGGAAAAATCCATGTCGTTTTCCCAGGCGCTGCCGTAAATCAGCAGGGGACAGAAAAGCATTTCCAGCAGGCGCTCATCGGTAATTATTTCCCGGACTTTTGCTTTGGCGCTTTCAGGCGTGTTATTTAAATTGACATCATCAAAATTTTTTACGATGTCCAGCAGCCGGGCAAAATTATCTTTCTGATCGGGAAACTTTTTTTCAATCTCCTCCGTCAGCAGTTGCGGGTCATTGGAAAAGGAAAGGTCATGTTCAGGAAAAACAATCCGTGAGAAATTCTGCTCAGACAGCTCCAGCTTTTCGTAAGAGATTCTTAGTTGTTTCAGCAGTTTGGTTAACGGCCGACCTCTTTCGCCCCGGCGGGCAAAGTTGGTCATGGCATGCAGGCCGACATCCAGCTTCCGGCCCTGGCGTTCATAATAGGAATTAAGACCGCCGGCGACCTTATGCCGCTCCAGAATACACACTTTTTGATCGAACATGGCCAGCCTGATACCGGCTGCCAGACCCGACATACCCGCGCCGATTATGACAGTATCATAAGGTGTCATTATGCCGGGTTTAAAGCAAATTTAGGTCCCAGATATTCAACGCAACTTTTCAGTGTGGCCAGTTTCATGTAATCTTCGGTCGGCACTTCTATTTTGTATCTCTTCTTCAGCTCCATGACGACATCCAGAAAATCCATGGAATCCATATCGAGCTGTTCCCTCAATCTTAAGTTATCATCAAGATTGGAAAGGTCTTCATCAATTGCGATCTCCGCAATGATATCAATAATTTTTTTCCTGATAGACTGATAGTCCATGATGCTGCCTCCCTGTAAAATGTTATGGTTGATATTTTTTGACGATTAAGACGGAATTAATTCCGAGCATGCCGAAAGAGTTGCTCAAAATATAATGCACTTCCTTTTCAATGGGGTTACCATTTACAAGATTTTTTAAACTGCACCTGGGATCGACATTTTCGATAACCTTGCACGAATGAATTTTGTTATCGCTAAAGCTGGGCAGGTTTCCCGCCAGTTCCAGCGCTCCGGCGGCGCCCATGGCGTGTCCGATGAATCCTTTGGTGCAGTTGATGTAGGTATCGGGGGATTGTCCGAAGACCGCCCGGATCGCTTCACATTCATTAATGTCCCCGGACGTTGTGCCGGTGGCGTGCAGATTGACGATATCAATGTCATTGGCCGTAATCTTTGCCTTGGCCATCGCGGCCTTCATGCACTCAATCTGTCTTTGCGTGTCAGGAAGCACAAAATCAACAGCGTCGGAATTGACATGATAACCGGCGATTTCAGCGTAAATTTTCGCTCCCCGTTTCAAGGCATCTTCGAGTCTTTCCAGAACAAAAACGGCTCCACCCTCGGAAACGACAATGCCATTGCGGTTGACATCCAGGGGGCGGCTCGCTTTTGCGGGATCTTCATGAGAACCCAGCGCGCCCTGACTCTTGAAACCGGCAAAGATCCCGAATGTTCCGGTGCTTTCGGAAACCCCTCCCGCTAAAGCCAGGTCCACTTCATCCAGTTGCAGCATTTGCATTCCGTGGATGATTCCGATATTGCCTGCGGCGCAGGCGGCGCCGATGGTATAGGTCGGACCGGTGATTCCCAAATTCAGGCTGACTTCGCCGGCCGGCGCGTTGGCGACGGTTCGGGGATTATGGTGATGAGACCACAGGCTCGCATCCAGTTTGTTTTCATGCAGCTCATATATTTCATTTTCCGTCTCGACATTGCCGTGTTCAGTAATGCCCAGATAAATGCCCGTTCTGTCTTTAACCAGTGCATCAACGGATAAGCCGCTGTCGAGCAGTGCTTCATGAGCAGCATAAATGGAAATCGAGCCGGCGCGCGTTCCCCGTCTGCGCATTTTTTTCTTTTGATGTAGAAATTCATCAAAATTACACTTGCCGACGGCCACCTTACCCATATAACGGACTTCCATCTCGGTAATGCCTGATTTCTGAGTCAGAAGGGCTTCACGAAAATCTGTGAGATTGTTCGCGTTGGGCGCCGTTAAGCCGACACCGGTAATGACAACTCGCGTTTTTTTGTTATGATTCATGGACATCTTCCATTCAGTTCATTATTTTTAAAAAAATAACTACCCCTTACCGAGAGCCGATCTGACAGCTTCGGTTTCCTGTATTAATGAGGTAAAACATTGAATTGGATGGTTACTTAACAGTCTTCACCCTATATGTCAATAAAAAAGTTGAGGGAATGCTCAACTTAGATTAAAAGAAGGCTCACTTGGCAAGAAAATTAAAGAGGGGCGGCTACAGAGCCCGCCCCTCAAGAGAAATGTCTGGTTAATCGAATTTATTTTTTCCCCTTCGCTTTCGGGGTTGCCGGTTTTGCTGACGGCTTGGGTGTTGTTGTCGCCTTTTCAGGGGCTTCTTTTGTGACATCCAGCAGCTCAATTTCAAAAACCAGTGTTGCGCCACCGGGAATCAGGGGAGGCCTGCCCTGATCACCATAAGCAATATCCGAAGGACAAATCAACTTTGCCTTGCCGCCGACTTTCATTTTCGCCACGCCTTCCGTCCAGCAGGGAATAACCTGTCCCAGTGGGAATTGAGCCGGTTCGTCGCGTTTGAGGGAACTGTCAAATTCCTTGCCGTCAATTAAACTGCCGGTGTAGTGCACCTTAACGGTATCCGCTGCTTTAGGCTGAGCGCCGGTTCCAATTTTGATCGGTTGATAAATAAGGCCCGAATCCATTTTCTGGGCGTCCTTTTCTTTCGCCGCATTTTCCAGATAAGGCTTAGCCAGTTCTTTTTGTTTTTGTGTGGAGGCCTGCATCCTTGCTTTGGCAAATTCGCTGATATTTTTCGCATAGGTTTCCGGCTCGACGACCAGTTTTTGACCCTTGGCAACGTCGGTAATGCCCTGCTGGATAAATTCATATTCGTCCGCCGACAGGCTGAAAATTGACAGTTGTTTGGTCATCATCACACCGATCGCGTAAAGTGTTTTCTGATCATCTGTTTCCGGCTTGGCAGCCCATGCCGGAACAGCCAGTAACAAAATAATAAAACCAATGATAAATTTTCGCATAACGATCCTTTCTTGAAATTTTTTTGATGAAAACTTTGCTCACTATAGAAATCTCCGTCTGATGTGTCAAGGAATATTAACAGGAACGATTAATCATTGTCATGAATAATATTTGTTTGACTTTTCATCGTTGCCCCATTAAGTTTTGTTCACCTTAAATCAGGGTAATAACAAAAGTATGGGCTTGAAAAAACGAATTGTCATCACAGGAATGGGCACGCTAAACGCGCTGGCCGGTAGTGTCGCCGGTTTCGCGACGGCTCTTCAAGAAGGCCGATGCGGCATTAAAGCCATTGATCTTTTTGACACAACGGGATTTCGTTCTCAAACGGGCGGCCAGATAAAAAACTTTGTCGCCGGCGAATATATTCCTCCCGATTTTTCCATCAAAAGAATGTCGCGCGCGGACAAGCTTTCTCTGGCGGCGACCGTGCAGGCTTTGCGTGATGCCGGACTGTATCCGTTGTCCGAAAAATTCAAGGAAGAAACAGGGATTGCCCTTGGTGGCGGAGCCGGTGGCCTTTTAGAAGCGGAACAATTTTACAAAGATTACTTAAACCGTGATGGCCGGAACGCGAAATTCTCCTCGTTATCTTCTTTGTTTTGCGCTTCTTCCGCTGACCGGATTGCCTCCGCTTTTGGTTTGACCGGCCCGAAATCAACTTTCATGACCGCCTGTTCCGCCGGTGCTACCGCCATCGGCTACGCGCGTGATTTAATTGTCAACGGTGACGCCTCCATCATGATTACCGGAGGGGTGGAACCCATGAGCCGGCTGACCTATGCCGCATTCAACGCGCTGAAATCTGTCGATCCCGAGACCTGCCGCCCCTTTGATAAAGACCGCGCCGGCCTTTCTCTGGGCGAAGCCGCGGCCATCATCATTTTAGAATCACTGGATTCGGCTCTGCAAAGAGGAGCAAAGATTTATGGAGAAATTCTGGGCTACGGTATTACCTGCGACTCGTATCATATGACGGCTCCTGATGAACAGGCATCCGGCGCCGTGCGTTCCATGCAGGCGGCACTTCAGGACAGCGGCCTTTCCCCCGAAGAGATTGATTATATTAACGCGCACGGAACCGCCACGCCCGTGAATGATGCCACGGAAACCAGAGCGATTAAGGAAGTATTCGGCTCGCGCGCTTATTCCATCCCGGTCAGCTCCACCAAGTCGATGCACGCGCACACCTTGGGGGCATCCGGTGCGCTGGAGGCGGTTGTTTCCGTTCTGGCGATACAGCACGGTTTTATTCCGCCAACCATCAACCATCGTCAAAGCGATCCGCAGTGCGATTTGGATTACGTCACCTCCGGTTCCCGAAAAGCCGTTTTACGCAACGTGCTTTCCAATTCCTTTGCCTTCGGAGGGAACAACACCACATTGATTTTCAGCCGGTATTCGGAAAGGGGCACGTCCCATGAATCATGACGAGCAAATGAATAATGCGCAGC
The DNA here is from genome assembly GCA_049664145.1 of Smithella sp. GTDB lineage: Bacteria > Desulfobacterota > Syntrophia > Syntrophales > Smithellaceae > Smithella. The sequence continues at coordinate 7,741 of JBATES010000081.1, read as the reverse complement.
GCGTGGTCGTTACCGGTATCGGCATGGTGACTCCCCTGGGCATCGGCAGGGAAGAATTCGGCCGGAGGCTTTTTGCGGGCGAAACCGGCATCGCGGAAATCAGTTCCTTCGACACAAGCAGCTTTTCTTCACATCTCGGCGCGGAAGTCACCCGTTTCAATCCGCGTGATTTTGTTTCCGTAAAAAACATACGGCGGATGGACAGGATGTCCCTGCTGGCGGCCGCGTCGGCACGCCTTGCGCTGGATGACGCGGGAATGCAAATCACTGATGCCAACCGTGACCGCGTCGGCATTGTCCTGGGAACGGCCTTCGGGGCGACGGACATTACCGCCCAGTTCCTGCAGACACTTTTTAAAGATGGTCCATCCTCCGTCAATCCTATCCTGGTGCCGAATACGGTGATGAATGCCGCCGCCGGTCACACGTCCATCGAACTGGGCTTTCGCGGCGTGAACACCACCGTAACGCATTTTGCGGTTTCCGCCGAAAACGCGATTGCGTATGCCGCGGCGGAAATCAGGCGCGGCACCGCGGATTTTATTTTTGCCGGCGGCGTGGATATTTTGTCCGAATTTTATTACAAAGCGCTGACCCGATTTCGCGCGCTTTCACCCCAACGCGGTGGAAAAGAATCCTGCCGCCCCTTCGATCGGGAGCGCAACGGTACTGCCGCTGGAGAGGGTTGCGGAATCATTTGCCTGGAAAGCCTGCAATCGGCTTTAGCCCGGGGCCGCCAACCGTATTGTGAAATCAAAGGCGTGGGCATGGGATCTTCGCCCACCAGGCCCAACGTTTGGCCGCGGGAGTTTACAGGCATCCAGCAGACCTTCAGACGCGCTCTGAAAAATGCAAAAATATCCATCAATGATGTTCAGGCCATTTTTGCGGCGGCCAACGGCGACAGGATTTTGGATGACACAGAAGCGGAAGCCTATTCGGAAATATTCGCGGATAAGAAGCCATTGATCACGTCGATAAAGGGAGCGCTGGGCGAGAGCTTTTCCGGCGGCGGCATCAGAGCCTGCGCCCTGGCCTTGGCCATGGAGAAAAAATCGCTCCCTCCGACAACAGGGCTGACCAGTCCCTTGAGACCGCTTGCCTTTGTGATGGGAGAGGAAAAAGAAATAGAAATCAATCATGCCGCTCTGGCGGGTATTTCCTTCGGCGGAACCTACTGTTATTTGATTTTTGGCAGGTAATGTCAGCCTGCTCTTTTGAATTTCAGTGAAAAAAGAATGTCGTTACTTGTCGTACAAGTTTATATTATTAGTCTGCTGCTTTCGGCTGAGAAAGTCTCTCGCCTCGTTCATATCGGTAAACCATTCCCACTCCAGACCGGCATTTTTTTCTTTTACAAGTGCGCTCACTTCATTGAGCAGAATTTCGCAGTCACTCCCCGCAGCCTTGCCTTTTATAGCAACTTCCAGAATGCCATTATTCCCAGACGTTTTGATTTGATATTTTTTTATGTTGTTCATGGATGTGCTCCTTATATATCATTTCATTCGTCGTGTTATCAAAATCCCGCGGGAGTCGTGTGTTGTACGCGATAATGTTTGTTACTAAACCGGAGGATTTGGTACCCCACCGTCCCCTTCCCAGACGAAAACTCCCGGGGAGTTAATTTGAACGTTCATCACAGCTCAATAAAAAAAGTAGGAAGCCTCTATACTAATTTTTTCCAATCTGCAAGAAATTTTTTATAAACTTTCGGCAATTGATTATGTATGCGAAATACTTGTTATTTCAGGGAGAGAATATGCGAGCGCAGATTGGTTTTGGAATTGACCAGTCTCAGTTTCTTTCTGATATTGTTCCGATGGGTCATAATGGTGTGTTCCGATGCGTTAAGTATCTTGGCGATATCTTTCGAACTTTTACCGTTCCTGATCATATCGACAATATGAATTTCCTGAGGTGTCAGGTTTTTATAGGCGGATTGAAAGTCTCTCATAAAGGGAGACAGAACATCTTGAAGATTTTTTTCCAGAATGCTCATGTATTTCATAATGCGGTCATCCGGATCAGCTTTTTTTATCTTTTTTACATAAGGCATAACGAGTTCATTGATGTTGGTCTGCAATTTTTCCTCAAAGTCTTTTTGATCAATATTGCGCTGATTCATTACAACGCGCAGTGCGATATTGGCGTCTTCCAGATCTTCAGCAAAACGTTTGAGCTCATTCTCTGCCAGTTTACGCTCCGTGATGTCATATGCGACAACATCCGCAGTGATCACATGGCCTTCCGTATCGTAAATGTTTCTAATGTTCAGCTGAACATATGATAACTTGCCTTGTTTGTTCAATACCTCAAGTACCACTGTATCCGGCACTTTAATACCCTGAGATATTTTTCCTGCACGCTCTAAAAAAATCTTCTTGCTTTCTTCAGTCAAAATGTCGAATGCCGTGAGAGAAGTTACTTCTTCCTGACTATACCCGATATGTTTACAAAACACCTCATTGACATTCAAGAATCTCGCGGTTTTAAAATCAATTTGATATATCCCGACCGGTGCATTATCAAAGAGCTGTCTGTATTTTTCTTCGCTTTCGCGCAACCGTTCCTCCATCATTTTACGCTCGGTAATGTCAACCACAACTATAATAATGTAGTGCTCATCATCAATGGTTATCAGTTCCGCTGATTGAAGACACACAAGCTTTTTGCCGTTTTTTATAAAATGCGTAACTTCTTGATTTCTGTATCCGCCATCGTTCCGGAGAATTTTAATCATTTTTTCACGTTCATTTCCCTGCCATAGTCCTAACTGTGTGGCTGTCTTGCCGATGGCTTCCTCTCTGGAAAATCCGGATTTTTGACAAAAGGAATCACTGACATCGAAAATGACGCCATCTTCCAGTCTCGAAACAACAAGGGTATTGGGAGACATCCGAAATATCGTGCGATAGGCCAACTCTGCTGAAAGATTTGTTTGCCCGATTTTTTGGTCAGATGACAGATTTTCCAATTCCTTAATTCTGTTTTTCAGAGCTTTAATTTCTTCCAATAAATTATCGATGTTGATTTCTTCCATGATGATATCCCCGTTGTTGGTTAAATGGTAAACAAAGAGCTTTCCCGTATCCTGTATGGATGCACTTTCTAAGAATCAAATTTTCCCGTCTTATACAGACAAGACCGGTAATTGTCAATGCGCGTCATGGTTTTCCTGATTCCAATGCATGCGATGGAGATTCGGTTGTTTCATTCTTCATGAAAACTGCTCTGACGGGATGCGCGAATTTAATTCCTCTTGCCCGGAAGCTTTTGAATATTTCCAGATTAATCTTTTCCTGAATGTCCATGTAAATTTTATAATCGGGTCCTTTGACAAAGTAAACGACTTCATATTTCAGGGATGAATCGCCATATTCCTTGAAATGAACACGGTCAAAACGGACATTTTCTATTTTTTCGATAATTTCACGGATGATGGTATTGATGTCCTGCAATTTTTCCGCAGCGGTCTGATAATCAATCCCGAAGCCGAACACAATGCGCCTTTCAGACATTCGCCTGTAATTGCGGATGCGGCTCTTTAACAGATCATTATTGGCAAATATCAGTTGTTCTCCGCTGAGGCTTCGAATCCGCGTGGTTTTCAGTCCGATATGTTCGACTGTACCGGAAAGAGAATCGACCTCTATAAAATCACCAATGAGAAACGGCTTATCCAGGATGATGGAAAGAGAGGCCAGCAAGTCACCCAATATGTTTTGAACGGCCAGCGCTATGGCGATGCCACCGAGACCCAGGCCGGCAACCAGTCCGGTGATGTTGACACCCAGATTATCGAGCATCAGCAACAGAATAATAATCCATAATATAAAACGGGATATGAATTTCAAAAATTTGATGGTGGTGATACTGGAAGCGTCCTGGTCCATTCTCCGATGAATGGTTTGATCAAACGCGAAGGAAATACCGGCGCCGGCCCATAATCCCGCCTGCAATATCAGCAGCAGAATAATCACCTTCTGCAAGGGGCCGGCGATCGCGGGGCTGATATCAATCATGCCGGATGCGACATAGGCGGAAACGATCAAAAGGATAAAAGATTTTGTGTTTCTGAGCATGCAGACAAAGAGATCGTCGATCTGATTCTCTGTGGCCGCCGCCATTTTAGAGAGTTTGCGGGTTGCGATGATCTGGATAATTTTCAGCGCGGTGAAAACAAGAATTAAAGTAACGGAAGCCGCCAGCCAGTTTTGCACTGTGTTTCCCCAATAGACTTCCTGTAACAAATTCATCCGGACTCCTTTGATTAAAATTCTCCCGAGCTGCGAATCGGGTTATATAAAACTAATCTCCTGGGTAAAAGCCGTGATGACATAACAACGTTCATTATTGGAATCGGCATCCACGGGCACAAGGAAAAATCCAGGGCGTCCGGGCTGATCGCCGGTTGAGGTTCCCGCAAGCTCTTCGCCATCCTTGAATACCACCTTGATTTTGCGGCCGGTCGGAGGATGTCCCGGAGCAAAATCGGTTGTGGCGCCCTTGATCATGCGACCGTCGGCAAATCTGGCAACAACTTTGTTCATCCTGTCCCCCTTTTTTATTATTATAACATTATTAATTTATTTCAACGAAGAAAATCTCCGTGAAGAAAAATTTTCATGAGAGCTTTTTCACAAACGGGTCATGTTCTCCTGATGGTTCCTGAATAATTTTTTATTGGCGTAAATTGGAAAATGTTGTAAACAACACGACATTACGTAAGCTGTCAAAGATTGGAAAGAGATTTTATGAATTTTACACTGATTTATCCGAAATGGGAAAAACTGGACCAGCAAACGCCGTTCATTTTGCCACCGCACGGTCCGGTGGTTTTTGCCGCCGCTCTGCCCGAGGATGTGCAGGTTGAATTTATCGACGAAAATATTCAGGAGATTGATTTCGAGCGGTCGACGGATTTTGTCGGCATTTCCGTCATGCTGACCGCGCAGATTAAACGCGGCTGGGCAATTGCCGATAAATTTCGAGAAAAAGGAATTAAAGTGATCTTCGGCGGCATCGCTACGATGCTGCATGCCGAAGAAACGCAGCTGCACGCCGATTGTGTTTTTCTGGGAGAAGCGGAAGGCCGGATGGAGCAGGTTTTTTCTGATTTCCGAAACGGCAAACTGCAAAAAGTTTATGACTACATGCGGGATTTCCCGCCGATTGAGAATGTCGGGACAGCCCGTCGCAGCATTTTAAATCGTGAGTCGTACAATTACCGAGGCGTGCAGATGGTCGATCTGGTGCACGCGTCCCGCGGCTGCCGCTTCAATTGCTATCCCTGCGCGGTACGGTTTCTGGGAGGGAAAAGCTTCCGTCCCCGTCCCTTTGATAAAGTGGTTGAGGAAATGGCCGACATCAACAACAACCGGCTTTTCATCGTGGATAATTCGCTGGCGCAGGACAAGCAATGGGAAATGGATTTATTCCGGGAAATGATTCCCCTGAAAAAGAAATGGTGCTGTCATCCCATTGAAAATGATGACCAGGTGCTGGACTTGGCCGCTCAGGCGGGCGCGTGGTTTGTTTATCAGGCGATTTTCGATTCATCGGATTTCATCCGCGATCGCATCAAACGCTATCACGATTATGGCATTGCCGTGGAAGGAAGTATTCTGCTGGGTCTGGATTACCATACCGAAGATTACATAAAAAAACTGATTGATTTTCTCCTGGAAGTCGAGCTGGATATGGCGGAGTTTACGGTATTAACGCCATTTCCGCATACCAAGACTTTTGATGATTTGCATGACGCCAAAAGAATTTTTTCCTATGACTGGAATGATTATACCTGCGGGAAGGTCGTGTTCCAGCCCAAAGTGCTGACGCCGGAAAAACTGCAGGAACTCTATTATTACGCCTGGGATAAATTCTATGAGGAAGAACCGCAAAATTATAAAATGTTCAAAATGCTGAAAAAAGTTATGGATAAAGAGAGGGCGGACGGTACGTACAAACCACGCGTGCGCCAGAAGGGAACCCAAGAAAGGAAATTTTAATCGATGAAAAACAATGTGAACAAGAACGCCGTGGTTATTGACGGCAGCCATGTCCGTTTCAATGACATAATCGCTGTGGCGCGATATGGCGTACCCGTGCAGATCAGCAAATCTGCTAAATTCATAAAAATGATGAGCCGGACTCAAAAAATTCTCATGGAATCCATGCGCACTGGAATGCCTGTTTATGGCGTGAACACAGGCTACGGTAAATCATGCGGTAAGCGCATGCCGCTGGAGATTGCTCTGAAAAACGGCGCCAACATTCTGACTTTTCACGGCTGCGGAACGGGAGAACCGATAGGCATCGAAGAAACAAGAGCGGCCATGCTGTGTCGCATTATCTGTCTGGCCCGCGGTTATTCCGGCGTGTCCGTTGCTTTGCTTCAGCAAATGGCTGACTTCTTGAATCACGGCATAACGCCGATAGTTCCCTGCGAAGGTTCGGTGGGCGCATCGGGCGATTTGACACCGATGTCCTATATCGGCGCCTGTTTGATGGGCGAGCGCGAAGTATTTTATCGGGATAAAGTAATGCCCGCGGCCAGGGCTTTGAAAAAAGTGGGAATTAAGCCTTATCGTTATCTGCCCAAAGAGCCTTTAGCGATGGTCAACGGCACAACCACCATGACGGGTATTGCTGTTCTGGCCGTGGAAAGAGCCTGGCGGATTTTATCGGCCGCGATTTCCGCGACGGCACTTTCCATTCATGCCCTGAAGGGAAACGCCCAGCATTATCATCCGGTCATTTCGGAGGCGAAACCATTTCCCGGTCAGACGTTTGTTTCCGCACAAATTATCAGTCTTTTAAAAGCCAAAGTAGCAGCGCACCATCTGGAAGATGATGCGCTGGAAACATTGCAGGATCCCTACTCACTGCGTTGCGCCCCGCAAGTGATGGGCGTTTTGTACGACAGCCTGGAATGGATAAAAAAATGGGTGGAAATGGAAGCCAACAGCTCCAACGACAATCCGATTTTCGATCCCGCAACCGGTGAGGTGCTGATGGGTGGTAATTTTTACGGCGGCCATATCGCTTTTGCCATGGATGGACTCAAAGCCGCTTTGGCTTCTGTTGCCGATATGTGTGACCGCCAGATCATGCTTTTGGTCAGTCCGAATTTAAACAGAGGACTGCCCGGTGATCTGGTCAGAAAGTCCAGCAAGGAAAAAGGATTGCGCCATGGCTTTAAGGCCATGTCTATTTCTTCATCCGCTCTGACGGCGGAAGCTCTGAAAGCGACCATGCCGGCGGCATCATTTTCCCGTTCCACCGAATCGCATAATCAGGACAAGGTCAGCATGGGAACCATTGCGGCGCGCGATGCTGAAAGAATCTGCACGCTGACGGAACGCGTTGTATCCATCCATTTGCTGGCGGCGGCACAGGCCTGCGACATACGAGACAACACAGACGCGAGGCCGCTTCTGGCGGACATCCTGGAAAAAATCAGGTCGGTTAGCGCGCCGGTCATAGAAGACAGGGCCATGGATAAAGACATCGAAAATATCTGCACAGCCATCAGGTACTCTGATTTTTTTAAAGTAAAACCATGAATGAAAAACAAAGAAGTTTTGAAGTAAAAATAAGAATTCCTTTTTTTGATCTTGACCCGATGCAGATCGTCTGGCACGCCAACTACCTGAACTATTTTGAAGTGGCGCGTGCCGCACTGTTTGAAAATAACGGCATTGATCTCTATACCTTTTTTGAAACGCAACAGTTAACC
>JBATES010000080.1:0-9973 GCA_049664145.1 Smithella sp. | reverse complement strand
ATTTCAAATACTTATAACACTTTTTCCAAGAAAAATCAACTACAATTCCGCAATTTTCTTCAATTTTCAAAGAGCATCTTCAATGTTTACGCGGCTTCCAGGCCGCATTTTTCAGGACGGACTAATTAAATGTTATATTCCTTTGATCCCCTCTAATACTTGCTGGTTGTCTTTTCAAGATTAGAAAACCGACCGTAGCCGCCGCCAGTGAACTGAACAAAATAGTAATCTTCGTACTCTGGACAATTTCGGGGTTGCTAAAAGCCAACAGCGTGATAAAAATGGACATTGTAAACCCGATACCCCCTAGAAAACCTGCACCGATGATATGTTTCCAGGATACATCATCGGGCAAATGAGATAGCCCCATTTTGACCGCCAGCGCACCAAACAGAAAAATGCCCAGCGGTTTTCCGACGAACAAGCCCGCGAAAACACCCAGGCTGTTTAATGTTTGCAAGCCTTGCGTCCAATTTTCCGAAAAAGCAATGCCGGTATTGGCAAGCGCGAACAGTGGTATGATGATGAAGGCTACAGGTCTATGCAGAAAATGCTGGAGTTTGTAAGATGGGGATTTTTCGTCGCCATTCGCAAAAGGAACAGCAAAAGCAAGAAGCACGCCGGCTATTGCGGGGTGGATGCCGGACTTGAGCAAAAAATACCACATAAAAAATCCGGGAATCAGGTAAAAAGATAATCGGTAGATACGGAGGCGATTCAGAATCAGCAATCCCGCAAATATACTGACAGCCAGAAAGAGATTTAAAAGCGATAAATTGCTCATATAAAACAAAGCAATAACGACGATTGAGCCCAGATCGTCTATAATCGCCAGCGACGCGAGAAAAATCTTTAGCGACACGGGAATTCTATTACCCAGTAACGCGAGAATTCCCAGCGCAAAAGCAATGTCTGTTGCTATGGGAATACCGAAACCGGATTGTGTTTCCGTTCCCCGATTAAGAAGGAAATGCAGCAGAGCCGGCGTTATCATACCGCCAAGAGCGGCAAAAACAGGCAGGGACGCGTTCTTCAGGTCAGACAGTTCTCCAATATAAAGCTCTCTTTCAATTTCAAGTCCAATCAGCAGAAAAAAAATTACCATCAAGCCGTCATTAATCCAATGTTCAATACTATATTTTAAAGCAAGACCGCCTATTTCATATCCAATTTTGTTATGCCAAAATTCCAAGTACTCTTCTGCGAAACAGGAATTGGCAATAACAATAGAAATAACGGTACAGAGCACCAGTAAAATTCCCGACGTTTTTTCACTTTCAAAAAATTCTGTAAATAATTTTGTCAATGTCTTGATCATTAATTTATTAACCGGTAATCTTCTTTCCTACAAACCATTTTTCCTCAATTCCTTTGGTGTCTGATGCAAAAACGCCAACGGTAAAGCCGGACTCTTTCATGAAATCGACAATTTCCTGCTCGGGGCGGAACCGGTTGGGCGTGCGGGTAAAGGTCAGCCTGATCACTTCAATCCAGCGCTTCCAGGGATTTCGTTTATCCGATGGAATGGTTGCGCGAAGGACAAGGGTTCCGTCCGGCGTCAGTTTGTCGTAAATCCGCCCAAAGGCAATCGCCGCTTGCTGATCATCTAGAAAATGCATCATGTCCAGCATGACCACATAATCAACATCTCCTTCAACTTGCGGCAGATCGGGGGCGCGTCCGACTTCCACGCTGCCGCGATGGCCGATGACGCGCGATGCGATCAGCACGCGCTCTTCATCAGGCTCAATGCCATACACTTGGGCCTGCGGATAAATTTCCAGAAGCCATGTGGCGGGAACGCCGAAACCGCAGCCGATATCAATAATCCGGCGCGGATTTTTTACATACTTGTCCAGTTCCCTGAACATCGGATCAATCATCATTTTCATGCGGGCAAAAATGCGCGGATAAGCCGGCAGATGCCGGTAGCGCAAAACCGTCCGGCGCAGATGTTCTTTTGAACCAATCGTAAATTCACCCGTGGGATATTGAACCGGCGCGAATATCTTTTCCATCAGCACCGGCAGGATGAAGAAGACGCCGATCAGAGAGTAAATGATTCCGAGGAAAGAAACAATTCCGATACTGCGCAAAAGCGCGTGGTCGGCCAATGCCAAAACGCCGAAGCCGATCAAGGTGGTCAGCGCCGCCAGGAATATGGCCAGTTTGATGGTGTCCATTGCCGGACGTTTTTCATCGAAGTGACGCTGGTAATGGCAAATGTAATAAACCGCATAATCATCCCCCATGCCCATGATGACAATCCAGAGCATGATGCCGGGAATATCCAGCGGATGGCCGATAATTTTCATCGTGCCCAGGGTGGCAAAAAGCGCGAAGACTATCGGCGCCAGCACCGCGAGTGATAATTGCCAGTCCAGAAAATATAAAAAGGTAATCAGCACCAGTCCGATACTGATGATAATGGCGATTTCCAGAAAAAGATTTTTCAGAAAATCGCCCAACCGCTTGTTGAATAAATCGGCGTCGAATATTTTAGCCAGGCCGCTCCGGGAAATCCTTCCAAAAAAATCTTCTGCGTTGTAATTTTTTGCCGCGGCAAGAAGGCTCAGTTGCGTGTAGCCATTGGCGCTCCTGGTTATGCCCAGCATATCAAAGTATTTTTCCGGGATTTCGAAGGTGCCGGAATTTTCCTGATGGATGATTTTCCACAAGGGTTCAAAAGCGTTTGGGGCAAAGCCGTTTTCACGAGCCGCCGTGTCCAGATCACGCTTGAAGGCAGCCAGGCGGTCTTTATGCCAGAAGGCGCGCCAGGCTTCTATATTCTTGACAGCAGTTTCTTGTGAAGGAAACAACGCAGTCGGCAGAAGAGGAGAAGATAATTTTTTCTGCCGCACATCATCAGCAAGCCAGTTTGCCAGTTGATCATTTTTCCCCCGGAGTTGATTCATATCGGAGGCTTCCAGAAAAACATAGCACCGGCCGGAAAGATTGCCCCACACGTCCTGCATTTTTCTGTCGGCGCTCATGGTCGCTGCGCTCATGGAATTCATCGAATTCATGTCCACATTGAAAACCGGTTTGGCAAAAAAGAGCATCGCGAGGCCGAAGACAATCGCGGCAATCAATTTCCAGGGAGCGGGAGCGGCAATTTTTTTGACGGCATTGAGCAGCATTGGGTTGCCCGGTTTTGTCGCGGGCGGCATGGCCGGGAATATTTTTGGAAAAACAAGATGAACAAAGAGAAGGGCAAAGGCAATTCCGAGAGCGGAAAAGACGCCGATTTGTGCCAGAATTTTGAAATCACTGATCAGCAACAGCAGAAAAGAGCCGACTGTGGTCAGGACGGCCAAAAACTCCGCCGACCAGACTTCGCGCGCTACATCCTTCCCATAAGTGGCATGGGGCTGATCCAGAAAAAGCAGGTAGGCGATACCCAGATCAACGGTAAAGGCCATAATGGCGCTGCCGAAACCGATGGCCAGGATGGACATTGATTCAAACAAAAATGAACAGACAAAAAGAGCGACAATAGCGCCCACGGTCGAAGGCAGAAGCGCCAGCAGGCCGATGAGCGGACGGGGAAATGCGACGATAAGCAAAAGCGCGATGCCCAGCGTTGTGAGGGTCATGGCCATCTGCATATCGCTTTTGGCAGTGGTTTCGTTATCCAGGGCTACGCGGTAAGCTCCTGTGGCTGTCAATTTGTAATGATTGCCATTTCCCGCCAGATATTTCTGGCAATCTTCCAGAAGCTTTTCGATCCTGGTGGCAGTTTCCGTATCCGTTCCGGAGCCTTTGATTTTAGCGATGATCAGCGCGTTTTTGCCGTCTTCGGAAATCAACTGTCCCTGATAAAACTGCGCCTTGTTGGCGGGAAGCAGGGCGGACATCTGTTTGAGAATGATGCCGGAAAATCCCAGCGGGTCTTTGGCGATCATCTCACCGCGGCCGATTCCTTCGAGCTGTTCCAGCGCCTGCCGGTTTTGCGCCATGGCCTCTTTTATTTTGTCCGGCGTCAGCAGTGGTGCAATCTTCTTTTCCAGGTCGTCAGCGCTTAAAAGCGCGGGCAGGTTGTCATTGACATGCGCCATGAGTGCGGGAAAATTCTGCGCGTCATCACTTATGCCGACCTTGGTAAAAAGTCCGCTTTGACTGAGCTTCTCTGAAATATTTGCCGCCGTGCTGATCAGTTTGTCGCGATCCGAAGAAGCCTGTTCAAGGTTTATAAACACCTTATCCTGAACGGGCAGATGTTTGATAATCAGGCGCGCGTCAGCCAGCACCGGATCTTTGTGCGGCATGGATTGCAGAATGTCGGTTTCGATTTTCAGATTTCTGGATTCCCAGAACGAAAGCCCCGCCACAATTGCGGCAACCACAAAGATAATTGACCATTTGATTTGATATTTGCGCAGAAACATGACGGCGAGCAAAATCCTTTATTTCCCCATATTTGAAGCTTATTTCATAAAACACATTTTACCGGCACTGGCAAGAAAAAAGCCCTGATTTCAACTGTATCATATTGCTTGCAATTGCTTATCAAGAGGAGTAAATCACGCGCTAAAGATTTAATGCTTGAGTGTGAACGGTTAAAATCCATAGTGACGAAGTATTATGGCATCAAAGATTATTTTTTCTAATCTCAGCCGCAATGACGATTTCACGATTCTGATCAATGGTCAGGAAGCGGGCAAGGTGCTGCCCCTGAAAACCATGACGATCGACGTGGAACAGGGGAAATACGATCTTGATGTCAAGGGCAGCAACGAAGAAGGATTGCCCAGCACGTGCAAACCTATTCAGATTACGATTGGAGAGGACAAATCCGTCCATTTACGGTTACTCGCTCAACACTTGGCGATCGGCATCTTCGATGAAAAGGGAACGCAATTAAATGACAAGCACGGTTTCCTTTGTGGATACGTTGCCGACGGTGTGCGTGTAGAAAATCCCATATCATGAATCTTCCGGATGACAAACTTCAGCCGTCGGTCTTTAATCGCCTGAAACACGGCGTAATCGGCAAACCGCGCAATATCAACGAACCGTCTCTTTTTCACAAATTATCCTTGATTCCGGTTCTGGCGTGGATCGGCCTTGGCGCTGACGGTTTGTCATCTTCATCCTACGGGCCGGAAGAAGCTTTCAAGGCTTTGGGCCCGCATACTTACCTGGCAATGTTTATCGCCGTTGCCACGGCTTTCACGGTATTCATTATCGCCTACGCCTATTCCCGTATCATTGAACATTTTCCCAATGGCGGCGGCGGTTATGTGGTTGCCACCCATACGATCAGCAGGCAGGCAGGTGTTATTTCGGGATCGGCCCTTTTGGTGGACTATGTTTTGACGATCGCCATTTCTCTGGCCTCCTGCGGTGACGCAATTTTCAGTTTTCTTCCTCCCTCGTTCTTACATTACAAAATGTTCTTTGTTGTCGGTTTGATTTTTCTTCTTATATTACTGAATTTGCGCGGTCTGAAAGAATCAGTTACTTTTCTGGCGCCCATATTCATTCTTTTTGTGATTACCCATATTTTGCTTATTGGTTATGGCCTGGGAACTCATCTGGGTGAAATAGGACCGGTAATGGAAAAATACAGGGGAAGCATGAATCTTGATCTCTCTACCATAGGTCTTCTGGGAATCACGGCAATTTTTCTACGGGCATTCTCTCTGGGCGGCGGAACCTATACGGGGATCGAGGCTGTCTCCAACGCCATGGGCGTCATGCGAGAGCCGAGGGTAGAAACAGGAAAGCGCACGATGCTGTATCTGGCCATATCGCTGGCTTTAACCGCCTCCGGCCTTCTTTTTTGTTATGCTCTTTTTTCCATTACACCCGTAGAGGGCAGAACCATGAACGCCATCCTGGCTGACAGAACTTTCAGCGGATGGCCGATGGGCGGCGTTCTGGCCTTTGTTACTTTATTTTCCGAGGGCGCGCTGCTGGTGATTGCTGCTCAGGCCGGTTTTGTGGACGGACCGAGAGTGATGGCCAACATGGCTGTGGATTCATGGCTCCCCCGTCGTTTTTCTGCACTTTCTGAGAGACTCTCCATGCAAAACGGCATTCTCCTGATGGGCGCGGCATCTTTAGCGGTGCTGGTCTATACCGCTGGTTCAGTATCGGCCCTGGTTGTCATGTATTCAATAAATGTTTTTCTGACCTTTTCTTTATCGCAGTTCGGCATGACAAAATTCTTTTTTCAGAATCGCGCCGCGGATAAGGCCTGGGCAAGGCACATCATTATTCATCTAATCGGCCTGGTTCTTTGTGTAACTATATTGATAGTAACAATTTATGAAAAGTTCGGTGAAGGGGGATGGATCACGCTGGTCATTACTTCTCTTTTGATCGGATTGTGCTATCTTATCCGCAATCATTATCAGAAAGTACGCAAAGGGATACGCCAATTTGAAGAATTTCTGTCTTCCACGCCAACGGGGCACACCTTCAACGAGGAACCGCCCAATCCGAATGAACGGACGGCCATTTTTCTGGTCAGTGGTTACAACGGATTCGGCCTGCACGCGTGGCTTTCTGTTTTTAAAGAATTCCCCAAACTTTATCGCAATTTCATTTTTGTATCGGTGGCGGAAATTGATTCCGGCGCTTTCAAGGGCGCCGCGGAAATTGAAGCACTGAAAGCATCTACGGCCGAGCAGCTTGCCAAATACGTCACGTTAGCGCGTTCGTATGGCTATGCCGCCGATTACCGCATGGAGGTGGGAACGGATGTTGTGGAAATGGCCACTAATCTTTGTCAGAGAATTGCCCAGGAGTTTCCCAAATCATCGGTTTTCACGGGAAAACTTGTTTTCCGTAATGAAACTGTTTTTCAGAGAATCCTGCATAACGAAACCGCGTTTGCCATCCAGCGGCGTCTTCAGTGGGAAGGAATCACCACGGTTATCCTGCCGATTCGCGCAAATGTGTGATTTATATTTTTTCTGTCATGTCGAGTGCAACGAGACATCTTTTTCTAAGACTTCTCCTCCCGACGTATCGGGGTTTGAAGTGACATTTATATTCATTAATTTTATGAAGGAAATATCCTCGTGAAAATCAGGCGGGTGAAAGTTGAGGAATTGCGCAGGAAATCCACGAAAGGGCGAAAGTGAGAAATTCTTCCTCCCTCCGGATTGTAATGAACGCGAATGGGAGCTTCAATAACCGGTATGCTGTTTCTTTTGGCCTGTACCAGAATTTCCACTTCAAACTGGAATCGACGCGCCTTAGTTTTTAAGTTAAGCGCTTCGGGTAGAGGATAGATGCGAAAACCGCTTTGGGAATCCGTAATGGCGGGCCCTCCCGAAGTTCGCACCCAAAAGTTGGAAAACTTCCGGCCGAAACTACTTGTCCAGGGAACATGTTTGCCAGTCATGCCTTCTCTGGCTCCAACAACAATCGGTCTGATTTTTTTCGGAATTGCTTTGATAAGATTTCGGGCGTCTTGGGGATAGTGCTGGCCATCGGCATCGATGGTTATGGCCCAATCGGCCACAGCAGAAGCGGCGTTAAAGCCCGTAAGAATCGCTGCGCCCTTCCCTTGATTTTGTTCATGCCGCAGGATTTGAATGCCTGCTGTTTCTTTGATTTGAGCGTAAGTGTTGTCGGTGGAACCATCATCAACAACAAAAACAGGATAGCCCAGCGCCTGCGCGTCTTTTATGACCTGCGCCACCGTCCCCGCGTGATTGTAAACGGGAATGACAAAAGCAAAACGGTTTTTGTTTTCTAATCGAGTCAAATCTTCTTTCCCGTCCTGTTTATTGTGAGACTCAAATTTCAAAAACGAATAACCTGAAGGTCACTATAGGTGCATTGAAATTTGTAAGTCGAACAATCCCGCGCAGCGGAGGGTTTAATACCCCGCAGCTTGCTGCGGAATTGTTTTCAAATCTTGCTTTGGGGTTCATACCCGTGATTCGATTTTTGACAGGAACGCCACCCCCCACGTTCCCGGCCCCATATGGGCGCCGGACGTTAGCGACAAAGGTTGAAGAATAACTTCCGCATTCGGGTATAACTCGTCGAGTTTTTTCTTAACCGTGCCTTCCACCCAATTTTTGTTGTCAGAATATTCCAGCATAATCAGAGCGCCGGAATCGTCTTTGATGGCGGCGTCCAGTTTTTTCAACGCGAACCTCACCTGATCTTCCTGATTTTTAGCCGTGCCGACTTTTTTTGCGCCTTCGGGCAGCGGTGAGATGATTGGCTTCACGTTGAGCATTTCGCCGAAGAAGGCGCTGGTCTTGGAAAGACGGCCACCTTCGGCCAGGTATTGCAGTTTATCGAAAAACACGTATTCCTCGCACTCCTGCACAGCTTTTCGGGCAAAGACGACTGTCTTTTTCATGTCTTTTGTTTCAGCCAGATAGCGGGCAGTCGCCAGCGCGATGATTCCGAGTCTTCCCGATGCCGCGCCGGTATCCATGATCAGAAAGCTGTCCTGCTTGTTGTGTTCTTTCATCCATTGCTGCGCCACCTGAAAGTTGCCGGTAAAAACAGAACCGACACACAGATACAGAACCTTTTCAAAACGCTCCAGCGCGCTTTCATAAAACTGATGCCGTTCATAAACGGAGGCCTGTGATGTGGAAACCTTCACGCCTTTTTTCATCGCGTTGTAGAGTTCCTCGGGGCGGAAAAAAGTTTCGGGCAGGCATTTATCGTCGATGGTCAGGTAACTGTTTAAAAGCGTGAAGCTGTATTGTCTGGCGTCCTGATGGGTGAGCGATCCGGCGGCGTCGGTCATGATATGAAAAGTTTGGCCGTCTTTGGATTGCATGAACTGGGTAACCTGAGAGGCGAGATTATCGTCTTCCCAGTTGACGACATTGCCCAGCCCGGTCATCTGCTCACGAATCTTTTCTTTGTCCTGCGTATGCAGATGTATTTTGTAAAAATCACCTTCGGGAATGATAATCACTTCCTCCTGCACGCTGGCGATGATCTTGATTTCTTCAGGCGAGTAACGCGGGGCCTTGACGACAAAGTCAACGCAATAGCCGGATTCCGCGTTTTCCTGAAACGAAGAAGATATCTTCAGCCGGTCTTTGAACGTTTCCATCACGGGGCGGCAATCATCCGGAATCCCCGCAAGCGTGTAGAAGAAGCCCTCAAAAAAAATATAGACACCCAAAGCGCCGGCGTCCACCACCTGCGCCTCCCGCAAACGGGGAAGCTGTTCGTAGGTTTCATGAACAGTCTTTTCCAAAGCAGTAATAATTCTATCAACGGATTCTTGATCAGGTTTCAAATCGGGCGCTAGAACTGCGGCAAGCGCGTCAAAGACACTCAGCATGGTACCCGTCCGGGGATTACTGACTGCCTGCCAAGCTTTCTTCGCGCCTTCCCTGGCGCAATCGGCCAGTTGAGAAACATTGGCCGCCCTGCAAAAAGAAGAAAAGAACTGCGAGGCGATATTGCCCGAATTACCGCGCGCCGACAACAAAAGATCATGGATATTTTTTTCTTCAGGCTGGCCGACATTGCGCAGGGGGAAAAGACTGACAGAGAGGTTTCTTCCCGTGTCGCCGTCGGCGATGGGAAAGACATTGATGGAATCAAGCAAGTCGGCTCGGGCAACAAGCCTCTCCAGACCGGCGACAAAAGATTTTTTTACAATCTCTTCCATTTCAGAAACCGAAAGCGGTGCGAATTTCCTCGGGAACTTTGAAAACAGTTTCCATCTCGGGAACTTTAACCGTCACCTGTTCCGTGCGGCCGCGCGCGCAAACCTTGCCGCTATCCGCATGACGAATTTCAAAATCCACAATGATTTTCACGCGAGCGTCCACCAGCGTAGCCTTGCAGATTATTTCGTCGCGGTGACGCAAAGGAAGGATATGCTTGGTCGCCGTTTTAATGATCGGAAAGGTTAACTGTTGCGTTTCAAAAAAGGTATAGAGATCAATGCCGTTATTGTCCGCAAAACGGATGTGACCATCGCCAAGAATTATCTGAAAGAAGAAGAAATCGACGGGTTGAACCGGAT
>JBATES010000079.1:0-4225 GCA_049664145.1 Smithella sp. | reverse complement strand
GTGGATACACCACCTATCACCCTAAACACAACTTTTGTTTATATCTCTTAATGCCGATTTGCCTTGCGATAGATTTCATTCTCTGATCAAGGGTCAATAATGGGCTGTGTAAGTTCAGCGCGCATTCCAAAAAATAGGCATCGTATGCGTATATGTTGTGTCGCGTTGCTATATTTAACGCAGATTTAATATCAATCCGCCGTAGATCAACTGGAATAGTCTGAATCATATCCCATGCCAGTAATGCCTCTTTTGCTTTTAGTGAATTTCTTTTTATCATTGCCGTTAATGCGTTCCCTATTTCAAAAGGGAGTACTTCAGGAGCTACCAGAGAATTACCTTCTGTAAGTTGAATGATAGCATCCTTTTCAGGCTCGTTTAAGGCCACTGCAATAAATGTGTTTGTGTCTGCAATAATTTTCATGAGTACAATTGTACTTTCTATTTATTTTTTGTCAAGCAGACTGTAAGTGGCCAGAGGACTGCGGAATGTTTCGGAGCAGGTAGCATCCCTGCTCCAGCTCTTAATGTTCAACGTTAAAAGGAGCTAAGATTTCTCGTCACTTCGTTCCTCGAAATGACATTATTCACTAAACGCGCCGGTGTCGATCCATTCTTTTTTGAGGATTGTCCAGAAGTCTTCGGCGAGGCCTTTGAGGATGTATTCGTAGGGAAGCCAGCCGTAGCCTTCTTCGCCCCAGCCGGTGCCCCAGGAGTTTCTGATGAGGATGGCGCCGGTGGTTTCGGTTTTGCTGTGGTTGTTTTTTATTTTCATTTTGTCGTCGTAGCCGACGGCAACGATGGCGTGTCCGCCCTCGATTTTTTCTTTCGGCGAAGGGTACGGGATGCGTCCGGTTTTGTCCGCCTGTTCGATGGAATTGTAAACGGTGAAACCGAACATGGCGGGGTGTCCTTTGGCCAGCCATGTTTTAATTTTACCCAGCAGTTTGGCCGGGTCGGTGTTGGGCGGATCATGCCGGAAGTATTTGATGGTCTGGTAGTTGGCGGCAAAGGCGTAGGTGAAGGCGTTGGGTTCTTTATCAAAGTTCGTTCCGTTGTCGGTGTAGGGCCAATAGTCTTCCGGGGGGACGCCGAAGAGGACCATGGCGCCGGTGGTTGTGCGCAGGTAGGCGCCGGTGTCACCCTTGGCTTTCATGAGGTTGCGCGTTGCTTTGTAAAGAAAGAGGCGCGAGGCATCGGTGTGCCGGCCGAAGGCTTTGCGTTCATAGTATTCGATGATGCCGACGCCGGCATTGGCGGTGCATGAACCCAGGGCGCCCTGATCTTCAACGGGGGAGCACCAGGGACGGAGATCGACAGCGAGGGGAAGTTTTTCCGCGGTGGCTGCTTTGGTGCGTTTCTTTCCTGATGGTTGCAGAAGCAACCTGACTTCTTGTGTGTCTTCGGTGTAGTCCCGAAAATCGGGGTAATCGGGCAACCAACCCATGGCGCGTTTGATCATTTTTTTACCTCCATAAAAAAGTTTTATGTTCTATGTTCAAAGTTTCAGAACATTTCGGAGCCGGCAACATGCCCGCTCCAGCATTGAGAGGTTGCAGTTTGAACCAGAATGTTTTTTTATTTTTTTCCGAGGAATTTTTCGAAGTTGCGCAGGATTTTGTCCGGGATGAAGTTTTCCCAGCGGAAACCTTTTCTGGCACTTCCGGGTTCTTCGTCGGAATAATCTCCGTAGCCGTAACCGTAGCCATAACCATAGCCGTGTCTGTAGCCGTATGCTTTGCCGAAGTACCCGCTTCCGTAGTAGCCGTAATGCTCGCCTTTGCCGGTCTTGTCGTTCATGACAAATCCGGCGATTGGCGCGTGCAGTCTGTCCAGAATTTCACGCATCTGCTGTGCCGCTTTGATGGGCACTCGGCCGGCTTCCATTACGAGGACGACTAAATCGCAAACCGTGGTCAGAACCGGGGCATCGGTAACGGCCAGAACAGGCGGCGCATCGACAATGATGTAATCGTAGTTTTCCCGCTGCGTCACCAGGAGATCACGCATGGCCTCTGAGCCGAGCAGCTCCGAAGGATTGGGCGGATTTGTTCCGGCGCAGAGCAGGTCGAGACCGGGCATGGCTGTTGTATTCACAGCCTCTTGGAAGGTAACGTCCCGGGCCAGCACTTCACTAAGTCCCGGCGTTTTCCTGACACCGAATTTTTCATGCTGTGATGAACGGCGCAAATCGCAGTCGATCAGCAATACCCGCGCTCCCGTCTGGGCAATGACAACAGCCGTGTTGGCGGAAATTACGCTCTTTCCTTCCTTGGGAAAGGTGCTGGTAAAAATCATGATTTTCTTGTCTTTGCTGATGGCGGAAAAGTGCAGTCCTGTGCGCAGGGCACGGAAAGCCTCGGAAGCCAGAGATTTGGGCTCGTTTTTGGCTATAAGGGCATTGGTGCTATTGACGATTTCTTTTCCGGATAACTCACCCGCTGTGATTTCAGAAACGGTTTTCTGATGGGTCAGTTCTTTGCGCCTTGCTCCGCGCCCTTCAATCTGCGGGATGGTTCCGAGCAGAGGAAGGCCGATGGCGCGCTTGGCCTGATCGGCGTCTTTTATGGTGTCATCAAGATATTCCAGTAAAAAGGCCAGAGCGATGCCCAGCCCCAATCCGGCCAGAACGCCGAGCAGAAGATTTTTCGGAACATTAGGCGAAATGGGCCATTTGGGAAGAATGCCTCTGTCAATAATTTCGAGATTGCTGATGGCCGATCCGACGGCAATGCGGGCTTCTTCACGTTTCTGCAACAGAAAGGTGAAGATGTCGGAGTTCACTTTGGAAACGCGGGTGAGTTTGGTCAGATCCTGTTCGACCACGGGCAGTTTTTTGATTTGTTGCTCGGCGGCGCCCAGTTGCCCTTGCGCGGCTCTAATCTGCATCCTCACTGACTTTACGGCCGGATGTGTTCCGGTGAATTGACTGAGAAGTTCATTCTCCTTTAATTTGAGTTCGGCAATTTTTGTTTCCATGGCCGAAATCTTGGACACCAGCGCACTGACTTCGTTATCGAGCTGTAATATTCCACGGCCGCTTTTATAGTCCTGAAGTTTGGTTTCTGAATTTTCCAGATCGCCGCGCAGTGCCTTGATCTGTTCATCGATGAAGGCAACTGTCTTCTTGGTATCTTCTGTCTTGAATGCGACAGAATGATCGATATACGCCCGGACAAAGGCATTGACCATGTCGCGCGCCTGAACAGGATCGGTGCTGGTGTAAGTGGCCTTGATAATGTTGGTGTCTTTTTCAAACACGGTCGCGTTGAAGCCGCCGCTGATTTGCATGGCCGCGTCTTCCAGAGGGATCAGACCGAGCTCGAAACTGTCGCCGGCTTTTCCTCTGACATCACTAAGCAGAAGACTAAACCCTTCTGCCGTCAGAAGAACTCCCGGTTCACCGCCGCCGATCAATTTTCCGTTGCCGTCCCTGACTTCAAAGGTAGCGGGGGAAGTCATTTTAATATGATAAAGAGCATCCTTCGCCGCGGTTGTAAATTCAAGAATTTTAAACGAGAATCCTTGGGTCTTTTGCGATACCTGCCAGTTAAGATGCTGTTGCTCGGCAACCTTTTCCGCGATGTAACGCGATTTGATGGTGGCCAGTTCCGTATTCATGGTGGCTGTCGGGTCAACCCAGTAACTGGGATTCATTTGCGTGATTCTGTCTTTATTTTCCATGATGCGGATGGTCGAGAAGGCCTGATAGACCGGCTTCATGCACATCGTTTTGTAGAGCACGACGGTGAAGACAACTAAAAAGACCAGCACCACAATTTTCCAGCGGCGCAGGATAACGCCGATGTAATCGAAAAGATTGATCTCACTTCCCACCGGCTGCCTGACGGGACGTCCGGCCTGTGGTGACGGTGGAGGGGGCAATGCGTTTAACGGGCTCATAGGTTCCTTTAAATTATTCCGGAACAATCAACAGGATGGTTCCGGCCCTGGATTTGATCTTTTTTTAGTCCTTGGCTGATACAGCTCCGCCCTCTGAAGTACAATAAGAACCAGTTGATGCTTCCACTACTTTTTTTTTAAAGTTATTAATAATATTAAATATTCATTCATTTGTCAAATAAGAAATAGGAACACTTTATTAGGGTGTTAGGCTGTCCCACGTCGCTATGCTCCTGGGATAGTTCTGAGTTCTCTTGCTGGTTCAAGCTCTCTTGCTGGTTCAAGCTTGCAGCTTGAATCGAAACATTTCGGAGCAGGAAAC
>JBATES010000078.1:0-14682 GCA_049664145.1 Smithella sp. | reverse complement strand
TCTATTACCGCACCATGTTTGTCCGTAAGGCGTGTGACCAGAACAGCTGTATTGGCCAAATAGAACTGTTTACTTTCAACCATATCCAGCAGTTCAATAGCGCAGTATCCGGAACCTTCTCTGTCCGTATGTTCATTAAGAAGAGAACAGAATACCGGATCGCCGTCAAAACGAGGTAAACAAAACCATACAAATTCAGCGGATTCATCTATCAAGGCGCCTATATGACAGTTGCCGATTAACCCGATTTCAAGAGAATTTTTCATGAAACGATCCTCGTTTTATTGATGTTTCTACTTACTTCAATCATAAATCCAACTCGCTCCAAATGAGTGCTGCCGCTCCCAAGATGGCACTTTTACCTGGCGCCATTCCGGACAACATCAGTTTTACAGAGCCTTTGTATGCACTGAATAGGAAATCTTTCATATTAATATTCGTGAACAAGATATACTACAGATAAATTCACTGAAACCACGTATATGATGCAAACTTTAATTTATTTTAGTTACGTGCTTAGTTTCATCCTGTTTTTATTATCAGGCACATTAACTTCCGTTGACAAAATAAGTCTGGGCGGCGTTTTTTGGGCGCCGAATATTTTAACCAAGAGTTTCATTGATCTATCAATCTCTATAAGATTATTTGTTGAAATTTCTTTCAATCCTTCAACAAGTAATCCCTGCGCAACTTCCGGGGCCGATTTCACCAGATTATTTCCTTTGCTTGTCAATTCAATCCAAACAACACGGCGATCATTTTTAGATCTACGTCTTTTTACTAAATTCTGTTTTTCTAAGCGATCAATAATGCCAATAACGGTAGTAGGGTGCAGATATAGCTTATTGGCAAGATCTGAAACTTTAACCGGTGAGTTTTCATTAATTGTTTTTATTGCCCAGAGTTGAGGTCCAGTTAAGCCGGTTTCTCTTTTAATTTTTTTGGATTGCTCGTTTAGAATTTGAAATACCCGCCTCAAATTGTCGATGATGTTTGATATGATAGGGCTTTTTTTGCTCATGTCATCCTCTTAGAGAAATCTTTTAATAATGTATATTTATTAGTTACTTATCGAGAAGGCAACATCGGATGAACGCTGCCTCCTCGATAATAATTTATTAAGGTCTGCCGTAACTAGTGTCGGACAAGGAGAACGGGACTCTTAGCTTCCTCCATTACCTTTTCAGAAATCTGGCCCATGAGCCGTTTCATAAATCCTGTCTTGCCATGAGAAGGCATAACAATTAAATCGACCCCCTTTTCTTCCTGTTCCTTGAGGATCTCCTCAACAGGTTTTCCTTCCCTGATATCGCTGATAACTTCGATCTCCTGGAATTCGGAAAATTTCTTCAGTTCTTTTTGCATCTTCTCCTTCGCTTGAAGGATTTCGGCATCCTCAGCCTGCTTTACTGACGATGAATCCAGGCAATAATCTCCAACACATTGTGTAATTGGTTCCGCGACGTGCAGCAGATAAATTTTGGCGTTGTATTGCTTTGCCAATTCTAACGCCTGCTTTAACGCTTCATCCGAGGAATCAGAAAAGTCCGTCGGTACGAGAATTCTTTTTGGTGCAAACATGACAATCGCCTCCTTTCATGTGTTATCACCATTGTTGACTCGTTAACTCACACCAACCATCTTTTATATTTCACTATTTATATCTGATTTATTCCTACCACCTCCTTAGTTAATTGCTATACAAATCATTTGTTTACATATAATGTACACGCCAATTGTCGAAAAGTCAAGGCCGGTGGGGTATTGACACGGAGAGGATGGATTATTTAATTACGGCAAAAGAAGCGCTTTTCACGTTGATTGAGAAAGGTGGCTTCAAGCTAAATAGGTCATGTCAGACGATGACCTAGAAAGGAGTAAAAGTTAATGAAAAAAATTTATTTGTTTGTTGTTGTAGCATTGGTGCCACTCTTAACCATGTGCGCCGGACCTTATGGTCCGATGATGGGCGGTTGGGATCGCACTGGAAATTATGGATGTCCGTTTGGCTATGGATATGGAGGTATGTTTATGGGGATATTGTTTTTAATTCTTCTCGGGGTAGCTATTTACTTTATTGTTCAAAATATAAGATCGAAGGATGGAATTGGGCAGGCTAAGGAATCCCCCTTAGACATTCTAAAGAAGCGTTATGCTAAGGGTGAAATAACAAAAGAAGACTTTGATCGAATGAGAAACGAGCTACAATAAGATCAAAGCTATCATTATTGCTAACCACTGACAAGCCTTCCTGCTTGGTCAGTAGTTAGCGCAACGTAGTAAATACATGCCATTAAAGGAGGTAAGTATGAAAAAGAACATTTTAATTATTTCATTGGTACTAGCTGTGGCATTTGTAATTGGCGCGGCTACAGTGCAGAGTCAGACAGGTAGAGGTGAATATGGTTATGGTATGGGGCACGGCTACGGTTATGGCTATGGCATGGGTCCCGGCATGATGGGCGGTGGCTGGCTTGCAGTTCCGGCCAAATTACCCGCACCAAAAAACACGGAATGGGTGCAGAAACTCAAGGAAATTCTAACACTGGAAAAAGAATCTTTGGCTCAGTATCAGACCGACCAGGAAAAATTCAATGCCTATATGCCTTATATGATGGTCATTCCTCAGGAGGAAAATCATGTTGAATGGATAGAGCAACTTTTTGCCGCCTATGGTCTGCCTGCTGACGTGAAAACGCCCCCTGTCGTGGACAATAAGACATTGACGGACGCCTACGAACTTAGTGTAAAAATGGAAAACGATTTATTGCCACGCTATGAATGGCTTGTAAAAAAGGCTGAGGATCGCGATACGGCGCAGGTGTTGAATGGCATCCTCATTCAGAGCCGTTGGCATCTGGTGATGTTTGATCATGCCTTGCGCATGGGCCATGGCTACGGATACAGCAGAGGATGGGGTATGGGGTCCGGCATGATGGGCCGCGGATATGGTTCTGGATACGGCATGGGTCCGGGAATGATGGGTGGCTATTACGGATCTGAAACTGGCCGCGGATATGGACGGCATTACCAGTCAACGGGCAAAGCCATTAATGCAAAGGAGGCAGAGACCATGATGAAAGACTATCTGAAGTCTTCCAGGAACCCCAACTTGAAGCTGGGCAAGATAAAAGATGCGGGAGACAGCTTTGAGGCAGAGATATTAACGAAGAAAAATGACCTCGTTGACAGGGTTCACATTGATAAGGCAACGGGCTATATAAGATCGACGTATTAGCAAGAGGGTATATTTAAGGATTGTCCTTCAATCTTGTTTCATAATTTTCATTACATATCGGAGGTAGGCACAAAAGAGAAGGCAGCGTTCATCAGACGCTGCCTTCTCTTTATTCTTTGAAAAAGACAACGGCTATGAACCGATGTCCATCATGCGCCTGGAATGATCTGAGTTAACCGTTAACTTTTCCTTCTGTTCCGTTCAGACAATCCCTTGTTTTCCGATAAGGTGTTATCTGCTTTACGTAAGTTGATAACCCTTCTCTCTGAATAATTTCAGGCAGGCATCGGCGACAAAAGCATCATAAAGAATGCCGCTGTTTTTCTCGATCTCTTCCAGAGCGAAGTCAATGCCCAGTGAAGGGCGATAAGGCCGGTGGGACGCCATCGCCTCCACAACGTCGGCAACGGCCAGAATGCGTGACTCCAGAAGAATTTCATCTTCTTTCAGATTTCCCGGATAACCCGAACCATTCATTCGTTCGTGATGCTGAAGGACGATATTCGCCAGCGGCCAGGGAGATTCTATATTCTTGAGCATCTCATAGCCGATCTGAGCATGTTCTTTAATCAGGGAAAATTCCAAGTTGGTCAGTTTTGTAGGTTTTGTCAATATTTCAGTGGGTATGGATAATTTCCCGATGTCATGAATAATACCGGCCATGCGGATGCCTTCTATTATTTCCTTATCCAATCCGATCTCAGTCGCAATGGCGCGGGCAATGTCAGCAACACGGACCTGATGACCGGCGGTGTAAGGGTCACGTGATTCCAGTGCGGACACCAGGACCTGAATGGTTGTGCCTACCGCTCTCCTGAGGTTCTCCAGGGTTTGCTGGAGTTTTTCCTCCGCCATTTTTCGTTCGGTTATATCATGGGTGATTCCTCTGAATCCTTTTGGTTTGCCCGATGCGTCTTTTAGAAGAGAGATAAATCCTTCGATATATTTTTTCGTTCCGTCCCTTCCGGTAATCTGCCAAACTAGTTCCTTGTTGGATTCTCCTGTTGTATAAATCCTGTGATACGCTTCAAAGACTTTCTTCAGCTCTTCTGGCGCCGTGTATTGCCGATTGTTCATCCCCATCAGTTCATCCCGGGAGTACCCCAGAGCCCTGCATACGGTATCATTAAAGAAGGTAAAATTACCCTGAAGGTCAATTTCAAAATAGCCCTCCTGAATATCTTCCAGAATGGTGCGATATCTTTCTTCGCTCTGATGCAGTTTTTCTGCCGCCAGTTTGCGTTCGGTGATGTCCCTCACTTCGCCCAGGATGGATGAAACATTTCCTTGCTCATCTCTGATGAAATTGAAGGAGCATTCTCCCCACATGGTCTGGCCGTTCCTGAGAATGAATTCGAGTTCCTGTGTCCTGAATATCAGATCTTTAAAAGATGCTTTCATGGCCTTGGGCATGCTGATGGAAATGAACCGGGTAGCTTTTTTTAAAGATGCTGATGTGAGTAATTTTTCCAAAGGCAGTTTTTTGATCTCATCCGCAGAATAGCCCATTAACCTTTCCACTGACGGGCTGACATAGGTGATGTTCATATCCACATCCATCAGCCATACCAGATCTTTCGTATGTTCCGCCAGCAGACGGTACTTTTCTTCACTTTGCTTGATTAATTTTTCCGCCAGTTTGTGTTCGGTGATATCTTTTGCCGCGGTAATGAGAGCCGGCTTCCCGCCGTAAGTGAACACCTTGCCGGCCATCTCGATGTCCCGGACTGTTCCGTCCTTGCATAACATCCGGGTGTGAAATATTTCAGGAAGTGGCTGGTTTTTCTCCCGCTGGCTAATTCTTTCGGCTACCGCAGGCGCCTGATTGGGTACAACAAGATTGATAATCGGCATTCCGATAAGTTCCCGGACTGCATAACCGGAAACTTCCGCGGTGCGTTTGTTCGCATACTTGACAATCATGTCCTGAATGATAAGCACACCGTACATCGCGTTTTCTACCAGTATGGAGCATTTTTCTTCGGCCTCCTTCAATTTTTCTTCCGTTTGTCTGAGGATATCGGCCAGGTTTTTATTTTGATGTGTTTCGTTGTTTTTTTCGGTCATTTCTATGGTTCGCTTTTCTTAAACTTAATCCAGCTAAATTTCAGCCGGATAAAAGTTGTTTTTTATTAAGTATATGAAGAATGATTTTATGTCAAAACAAATAACGCCCGGGAAACGTAAACGGTCGATTTTTATCGGACGTGCATAGTGTTTTTATAAAGGCCCAAACAAGGAATTGCGCTGATTACCGAAATCAAAAAAACGTTGAACGTGTCTGACAATCAGTGGTATCAGTATTAAAAATTACCCCGTGGCATGAGACGAGGAAAAAATGAAAATATATTTTGCCGGGGCAATCCGCGCGGGACGGGATGACGCTGCTCTATACGAAACCATGATTACCTGTTTAAAATCTTTCGGGGAGGTCTTAACCGAACATGTGGGCGATTCCACGCTTTCGGCAAAAGGCGATGACGGTCCCGATGATCACCACATCCACGACCGGGATATGGCCTGGCTGGCGCAATGTGATCTGGTCGTGGCTGAGGTCACAACGCCGTCTCTGGGCGTGGGATACGAACTGGGCTGGGCGACAGCGCTGAAGAAACCTGTTCTGTGCCTGCATCGTCTCCAGCCCGGGCGCATCTTATCCGCCATGATTGCCGGCAGCCCTTTAATGAGAACAGAGTCTTATTCTTCGGTGGATGAGGCCAAAACAATCGTTACGGATTTCATTGATAAGGTCGCCAAAGAAAAAACTTTTGCTCATGGGAGTGAATGAATGATCACATCACTGGAATTGCTGGCTCCGGCCGGCGACGCTGAAATTGGAATTGCCGCCATCGATCACGGCGCAGATGCCGTTTATGTCGGCGCACCGAAATTCAGTGCCCGGGCCGGTGCGGGTGTCAGTCTTGCCGAAATTTCCCGTCTGATCGAGCATGCGCATTTTTATTACGCCAAAGTCTATGTGGCCCTCAATACCATTCTGACGGATCAGGAGATTGCCGAGTCCCTGGATATTATCCGGGAAATTTACGCATTGGGCGCCGATGGTTTGATTATTCAGGATGTCGGTTTGCTGGAGCTTGATCTTCCGCCGATTCCGCTGATTGCCAGTACACAGATGCACAACAACACACCGCAGAAGGTTCGGTTTCTCGAGAAGGCGGGCTTCAAAAGAGTCATTCTGGCCAGAGAACTGAGTCTTTCCGAGATTGCCGACATTCGCGGCCAAACCAGCCAAATAGAACTGGAATCCTTTGTGCACGGAGCGTTGTGCGTTTCCTACAGCGGGCAATGTTATTTGAGTCAGGCCGTCGCGGGACGCAGCGGCAATCGCGGCGTCTGCGCGCAGCCCTGCCGATCCCACTACACCCTCATGGATGGTGACGGCAACAAAATCCTGAAAAACAAATATCTTCTCTCCCTCAAAGACCTGAATCTGCTGAATCGTCTGCCGGAGCTGGTGGCGGCCGGGATAACCTCTTTTAAAATTGAAGGAAGATACAAGGGGATTGATTACGTCAAGAATGTAACGGCCGCTTATCGTCGGATGATTGATGAATTCATCAATGGCAATTCTGGATTCCGGCGCAGCAGTTCCGGTCATAGCGAGTTTACCTTTACGCCTGATCCGGACAGAACCTTTAATCGAGGCTATACGCAATTCTTTATTTCCGGCGAAAGGGAAAAGATTGCTTCCCCGGACACGCAAAAATCCATCGGGCAGCATCTGGGAGAAATCACCGCGGTCGGAAAAGATTATTTTCAAATAGCCCGCCATGATCTACAAAACGGTGACGGTCTTTGCTTCTTTACCGGCCAGAATGAGTTGACCGGATTCCGGATAAACCGTGTGGATAACGAAAAAATTTATCCAAACAGCATGAGGGGATTGGAGCTTGGCATGCCTCTCTATCGCAATTATGACATTACGCTGAACAGACTTTTGAAGAAAACATCCGCCAATCGCATGATTCGCGTGAAGATGGATTTCATTCAGAAAGAGACATTCATTCAACTGACCGTGAAAGATGAAGACGGGAATGAAGCCAATGTGATAAAGGATGTTTTGTTTGAGCCTTCCAGAAATGCTTCCCTCGCTAAAGAGCAGATTGAAAAACAGTTGCACAAAACAGGCAACACACCATTTCTGCTGGTCAGTTTGACTATTCAGCCCGATGAGCCGGGATTTCTACCGGCAAGCATATTAAACGGCATCCGGCGCGAAGCACTGGAGAAACTTACTCTGATCAGGCGTGAAGCATACTCCCGCCCATCCATGATTTTCAGGCCTAACCACATTCCCTACCCGGAAAAGAAACTGGACTTCCACGCCAATGTTTATAACGCTCTTGCCCGGAAATTCTATGAACGCCACGGCGCAACCATAGAAGAGCCGGCCTTTGAATCCCTTTCGGATATCCGGGAAAAAACCGTCATGACCACCCGCTATTGCATACGGTATCAACTGGATATGTGTCCCAAAATGCAGCATCCGGTCCAGTCCGTAAAAGAGCCGCTAAGACTGAGGGACGCTCATCATACTTACCGTCTCGAATTTGACTGCCAGCAGTGCCGGATGTTTCTGATCTTCGAAGACTGATAACCATTTAATAATCTGTACATTTCTGCGAGTCAATATTTGTCATATGTCATTGCTGATATAAGTCAATATTGACAGAATTGACAAGAGAACCGCTTCCCGATATGGAATGCCCGTTAAAAGACTACAAACTCTTTTCAAAAAAAGAGTATAAATCATCATAGATTGGAGAAGAACATGGAGAAAAAAATACCTATCAAGATAGACGGGAAGGATGTTGAAGCGACTGCCGGTCAGACAGTTCTGGAATGCGCCCGTGACAACGGAATTTTTATTCCGACCCTTTGCCATTACGCCAAAACAACCAATGTCGGCGCCTGCCGTGTTTGTGTTGTGGAACAGGAAGGCGCAAGGTCTCTGGTGGCTTCGTGCTGCATGCCGGTAAGTCCGAATATGATTATTCGCACGAATACCGAAGCCGTGCGCAACGCGCAGAAAATGATTATTGAATTAATGTGGTCATCGGGCGATCATAACTGCCTGATGTGCGAACAAAACGGCCAGTGCGAATTGCAAAATCTTGTTTACTGGTTGAAGATTGATCAGCCCCGCTTTGAAATCAAAACTCCCGGTTACGCGCTGGATAACAGCAACAAAATGATTATGCGCGATATGAACAAGTGCATCCTTTGTGGCCGCTGTGTTCGCGCCTGCAATGAAATACAGGTCAACGAAGTTCTGGATTTTGCTAAACGCAGTTACAAAGCTAAAGTGGGACCGGCGTTCGATGATGATTATATCAACTCGTCCTGCGTATTTTGCGGAGAGTGCCTCCAGGTTTGTCCCACCGGCGCCATCACGTTCAAGCAGGCGAAATTTGCCGGCCGCCCCTGGGAACTCAATAAAGTCCATACCACCTGCACTTACTGCGGCGTCGGCTGCCAGATGGATCTGTACACCAAGGATAATAAAATCGTTAAAGTCATGGGCAATCGCGAATACGGCCAGCCCAATGAAGGCAGTCTTTGCGTCAAAGGACGTTTCGGCATGGATTTCGTGGCGCATCCCGATCGTCTGAAAAAACCCCTGATTCGCTACAAGAAAAACGAAGACTTCAAGGAAGCCTCTTGGGATGAAGCCTTCACGTTTATCGCGGACAAGCTTTCCAAAATTAAAAAAGAAAATGGCGCTGACAGTATCGCTGGTCTGTCTTCAGCCCGTTGCACCAATGAAGAAAATTACGTGTTCCAGAAATTCATGCGGGCGGCAATCGGCACCAACAATGTCGATCACTGTGCCCGTCTCTGACACTCCGTAACGGTGGCCGGTCTGGCCGCCACATTCGGCAGCGGTGCAATGACGAACTCCATAGATGAAATTGAATACACAGACCTGATTCTGGCAACAGGCACCAACACCACGGAGAATCATCCGGTCATCGGCGCCAAGGTTAAGCGGGCTACCAAGCGCGGCGCGAAACTGATCGTGATTGATCCCCGCGAAATTGATCTGGTCAAATACGCCGATATCTGGCTTCGTCAGAATCCCGGAACAGATGTCGCCGTTATCAACGGTTTGCTGAATGTCATTATCTCCGAAGGCCTTTATGCCAAAGAGTATGTCAAAGACAGAACCGAAGGGTTCGATGCTTTGAAGAAGGCCGTCGAAAAATACACACCGGCATACGTCGAAAAGATTTCCGGCGTTCCCGCGGAAGATTTGAAGAAAGCCGCCAGAATGTATGCGCAGGCCGACAGAGCCAGCATTCTTTACGCCATGGGCATTACCCAGCACATCAGCGGCACGGATAACGTCAAGAGCATGGCCAATCTTTCCATGATTTGCGGCAATGTCGGCATTGAAGGCGGCGGCGTCAATCCATTGCGCGGCCAGAACAACGTTCAGGGCGCCTGCGACATGGGCGGCCTGCCTAATGTTTATCCGGCCTATCAGCAGGTGGCCAATGAGGATGCCCGCAAGAAATTTGAAGCGGCCTGGAACGCCAAGCTTTCTCCCAAACCGGGATTGACCATCATGGAAATGATGGACGCGGCCGGCAAAGGCACGATTAAAGCGCTTTACATCATGGGCGAAAATCCCATGCTTTCCGATCCTGATTTACAGCATGTGAAAAAAGAACTTCAGAAACTTGATTTGATGATTGTTCAGGATTTGTTTATGACAGAAACCGCTCAGTTGGCCGACGTAGTTCTGCCGGTCGCCAGCTTTGCCGAAAAGGATGGAACGTTCAGCAACACCGAACGCCGCGTTCAAAGGGTTCGCAAAGCGGTCGATGCTCCGGGTGAAGCCAAAGCCGACTGGGAAGTCATCTGCGGCATCTCCAATAAAATGGGTTACGCGATGAAATACTCGTCCGCCAAAGAGATTTTTGAAGAAGTGGCGAAAGTAACACCCAGTTACGCGGGAATCTCTTACGAGCGTCTGGAAAAAGGCGGCATTCAGTGGCCCTGTCCCACGCCGGAACATCAGGGAACCAAATTCCTGCACAAGGATAAATTCTCCCGCGGTTTGGGATTATTCACCGCCATTGAATACATTGCGCCCAATGAATTGCCGGACAAACAATATCCGTTCCTGCTTTCCACCGGACGCGTCCTGTATCATTACCACACCGGCACCATGACCACCCGTGCGGAAGGTTTGACTGAGCGCTGTCCCGAAAGCCTTGTGGAAATCAATCCGGCAGATGCCGATAAACTGAAAGTTTCCGAAGGCCAGAAAGTCAAGGTTACTTCCCGACGCGGCACTGTTGAAGCCAAGGCAACCATTACCAAAAAGAGCGCTCCGGGTTCGATCTTTATGAACTTCCATTTTGCGGACGCATCCGTGAACCTGCTGACCAATCCGGCTTTGGACCCCATCGGAAAAATTCCGGAATACAAGGTTTGTGCGGTAAAAGTGGAAGCTGCCTAACTTTTTAATCAATTAATCGAAACAAAATGAAAGATATGCCTCTGCAAAGAGGCATGTCTTTTTGTCTAAGGTGTCATTCAGTCTTATAAGTTATTTCACGCAGCTTTCAGAGGATGGATTCTCTTTATCTCAGCTTGATGCGCCTGCTGTGCTTCCCATAGATCATGGGCGCGCTGTGCGTTTAACCAAAATTCAGCCGTATTACCGAACAAACGGCTAAGACGCAACGCCATAATCGGTGTCAGCGCGCGGCTCTCCCTTAACAATTCATTAACCGTCTGACGCGATACACCAAGCGCTTTGGCCAGACTGGCGACATTGAGATTATAATCAGGCATAAAATCTTCCTTAAGAATTGCGCCCGGATGCGTCGGCTTTACTTTTCTTTTCCCATCATATTTTATGCTCATATCTTTACCTCTTTTAATGATAATCAGTTATTTCAACATCGTATGCATCACCTGCAACAAACCGGAAACATATTCTCCATTGGTCGTTGATTGATATTGTGTATTGTCCCTCTCTATTATCCTTCAGCATGTGCAGACGATTACTTGGCGGCACTTTTAAATCTTCGATGCACGTTGCCAAATCTATGTATTCAAGACGCCTTATCGCTCTCTTAAGAATATCAGGCTGGAACTTCTTCGATTTACCGGTAACGAATAAATCATACGTATGTCGGTCGGCAAATGTTTTTATCATGGGTAGTGTGTAACGTGACTCGTGACATTTGTCAAGAGAAAAATGTGACTCTAATTTCCCAATGGGCGGCAAGGAATCTTGTGTAAGGATTGGCAGAGATGGAGCGAGATTTGAAAAACTTATATTTCAAGACCTGACCCTAGTCCCCCTAGTCCTCCTCCACCCACCTCAGAAGTAGAGCGTCATGTCGCGAGGCCTCATCAGTTTTCGATCTACCACGCATTGATTTGAATTTTGCTGACAGTTTCTGGGCAAGTTGTTTAGTTGCTGGCGAATTGCACTCCTTATCAAACCAAACATCGTCCTCAATTTCTAGGTCGAAGGCTTCGCGGAGTGTGTCTATCGGAGCTTGGAAGCGCGCCAAGAATGTATCCAATGGAAGGTCATGCTCCTTCTTTATGAGGTGCATGTACGACTGTAAGAGGAAGCAGCGTACTTTCGACAATGTTTCAGTGGGAATCCGATCATAAACTTGCCTCAGTACCGCCGCATGTGTGCCAACTATTCGGCGCAATTCATCAACTGTGATTTGCATCACTTTTATCTTTATCTTCAAGTCGCGACACGTTTTTATAACCTCCTGAAATCCATCATGGTGTCTGTCCTCGGGAATCAAGCCGGGAATCAACACATTAGTATCCAAATAAACAACTGCTCCAGCTAGGAGTTCAGAAGACAAGACGCGTGCCTTTGGATCGATACCAAGTGCAAATGCCACATAAAAGTTCTGAGCCATGTTCCATTTGATTGCATCAAATTGAGGTGTGCTCTCTTGGAAGAATCGTGTCACACCAAACTCTAATGCCTTTTTGTCGGTAACTGGATGTGATTTAAGCACGGTGTCATTGGCGTGCTTAATAAGATGACGGGTATCGAAGTTTTGAGTGTCTTTTCCGATCATGACAGAAATATAACCAGAACTCATGCGCGAAAGCACATAACATAAAACCTCGATAAAAGCATCTGCATACTGTGATTGAGGGCCCCCCGCTGCCGAGAAAAGATCTTTAATTACAGCATCCCAAGATTTCTGTGTTTGATCAATGGCCTGCTCAATCTCATGCCCCATATCGGCGGATAAGATGAATTTCCCTGAACCCGCCGGAGGCTTTTTCACAACGTGTCCCCGACCAATTAGCCTTAAAAGACCCGCGTGCGTATCTGCCACAGTGAGAATGGGGTTAGCCCCTGGCAATCTAATGATATTACGAAGCTCTTCCTCGCGAAGGCCTGTCTGATCTGCGTAGGCTAGATTCTGTTCAAGTATACGGTCGATTGCTTCTTCCCGAACACTTGCACCAGTAGGTGAAAAGCGCATACGTGCGCCAAGCAAAACAGATCTGCTTGTCCCCATCTTATATTTCCCTCCATCAGTTTTAAAAAATAATTATGGTCAGGTATTGAAATATAAACTCTCCGCCTCCAATTAACATTACAAATTTATTTTAATGAAACATGCAGAAATAGCGGTTATTTCCCTATTCAGCACAATGTTGTTGAAGAATTTGTTGCCAATCATCTTCAAACTTACAAGGCACATTATCATGCTCTTTCCAACTCTTAATTTCCACCAACATGCTATTACAGCCAAAATCTTCCATAATGTTCTTCGACTTGTCCACATCGCAAAGCAGCACAGAAAAAGTATCATCTATTTTTCTAACTTGGACATTATAAGCATCAAATAATTCTTCTATCTGAGATTTGCACACAGGATTTGAAGAACATAATTCATTCGAAACAATTTTATACTGTGACTCATCAAAGTTATCTGGAATATCTCTTGTCAAATAATAGCTTTTAACCTTTTGATCGATATCGGTCAGGCTTGATGCCGTTGAAGCATAATTAATCCCTTCTTTTTTACCGATGCAAGGCATACAACTTGTCAGAATAAATATGACTAACGCGAAATATTTTATATTCATAGCTCCAGCCACCTCCTATGCCCATAAATCAATTTTACTTTCATCAACGCCTGTATCAAGATTCCAATCCTTAACGTATTTAATAGCGGTATCATCGGAAACATTACTTTCAACGCTCTTAAATAACTGTCGCCAGGTATTAACGATAATGTCTGCTGTTTTGTTGAATATATCATCGTAATTGGACGTATTTCCGTCAGGGAGATTTATCTTTGTGAGATATTTATTTCGTTCATTCGTGGTAATTTTTGATTCCTCGACATAAGCACGGCTTGTTTTTTCTATGAGGTGTCTGAATATTGCCTCGGCATTTGCTACGAAATCCACACGGCTTTTGTAATTACTATGCCATGTGTCGGGATCGATTTCGTTGAAATACTCCTTTGCCTTTGGATGAGAAGCTATCAACAGTTTCTTCCAATAATCACGAATTTCCGGATGAATGCGATTACCATCTTTGTTGTCGGAACATTGATCCAAAATTTTAAGAAATCCAAAACTTCCTGTCCGTGCATTGGATTTTACTATATCCTCACCTGTGAGTTTTTTAAAAATATAAATATCCTGAATAAGTTCGCATCTGGCATGCTCAGCGTGCGTAAATATATACTGGCCACCAACAATCGCGTTAACTACCGGATGAAGGAAGGAATCAGCAATTACATGGCTCAAATAACCGCAAAGCCAGGAAAGTCTGATGGCAAACGACTTTTTTTCCTTATCTATTGAAATGAGTTGTCGCAATCCTTCCTTGATAAACAGATCAGTGTTTTCATAATGCATCCGATTCGACCAACTATGACTTATCGGAATAATGCCCGTAGTAATTATGTTTGTCAGGTAGGGATAATCAGGACTCGCAGAGCCCAAAACGACAAAATGATTATTTTCTCCGATCTTTTGGGCATAGCTTATAAGGGGATCGTTTTTTTTAATCTTTTTTTGAATCTCGTCAATAGCCTTCTTCGCCAATAGGCAATGCGCAAAAGTTGCTGGCATAATGTTTCCCCGCCGTGGTGAAATCAATACGATAGCATTATCGCAAAAGATTATGGTCAGGTCTTGAAATAAGAGTTTTCAGCCTCCAATTAACATTACAAATCTATCTTGGTGAAACATGCAGAACCAAAGGCGCCATCGGCGCCCGCCGCTTAATAAAAGTGGGACGATGTTTTTTAAACGCTTTTTTTGAGGATAAATCAAGAAAATTTTCACAGAATGTGAAGAGTGTCCCACGCACTACGTGCCTGGGATAATTCGACTTGCGCTTCAAACATCCTTCAAACATCGCAAAGTGGAGAATCCGCTCCAAGTCGGCACCC
>JBATES010000077.1:0-7165 GCA_049664145.1 Smithella sp. | reverse complement strand
GCCTCCCGGCGGCCAGTCGTCGTATAATCCGGGCATGGTGAAGAAGAGTGGCCGGGCGATGGCTGGTGTTCATCCGGATCCCCGTAAAGTCATACCGTTGGATGCATCCGATCACGATACATTAAATAAGTTTTGATCAAGCTAATAGATTAGATTGGAAGAAAATGCTGTGCTTCTTTATCAGCAGAGCAGAATACGAAAAAAGGTTGATGAGAAAAACAAAATGGATTCGGAAGCCAGCGGCACTATAACGGATTATTATTCACTGCAAATATCTCCCAAACAGTTTGATAAGATCAGCGGATTGGTCTATCAAATCTCCGGGATAGATTTGCACGAGGGCAAGGAAGAACTCGTCAGGGCGAGGCTTTTAAAAAGACTCAGGCATCTTAAAATAGAAAACTTCGAGCGTTACCTCAAATATCTGGCTGATGATAAAAGCGGAGCAGAATTGCGGGCGATGGTGGACGTACTGACCACCAACAAAACTCATTTTTTCAGAGAGTCCGAACACCTGGATTTTTTAAGGGATGAGATTATTCCTTATTTGGGCAAAGGACCGATCAGAATATGGAGTGCCGGCTGTTCTTCCGGAGAGGAACCGTATTCCATCGCCATTGTTTTATGTGAATCGATTCCCGATATTGTGATACGTGATATCAGGATTCTGGCGACCGACATTTCGGATCGGATGATGGAAAAGGCCCGCAAGGGTATCTATGATGGAGAAACCATCAAGACGGTGCCACCGTTATTGAAGCAAAAATACTTTGAAAGTGCCAAGGCCGGTACCGGACGCCAGTATCAGGTGATTTCGCAACTCCAGTCCCTGATCAGTTTTGCCAAACTCAATCTGATGGAGGAATGGCCCATGCGGCGGCCATTTGAAGCAATCTTCTGTCGCAATGTCATGATTTATTTCGACAAGCCTACGCAAGAGAAGCTGGTCAGAAGATTCTGGTCACTATTGCGTGAGGGCGGGTATTTATTTGTGGGACATTCGGAAAGTCTGACTTTTCTAAAACACGATTATCAGTATCTGCAGCCGGCCGTTTACCGGAAAGTCAAACCGTCGGAAATGGATCAAAGAAAGCGCGCGGGAGTAAAGGGAAAGTAATTATTTATGGTCTATACGGTGGGAGTGGCCGATATCAAAATATCGGGAGAAACTGAAGATTTGTTAATCACCTATGCGTTGGGCAGTTGCCTGGGGGTAACTGTTTACGACTTTAAAAGGAAAAAAGGCGCCCTTCTGCATTGCATGCTACCGGACTCCAATATCGACCGGGAAAAAGCAGCGGGCAATCCTTCCGTATATGTGGACAGCGGCATGAAAGTTATGCTGGATGATTTTTACCGGAATGGTTCCCGCAAGAGCGATCTGCTTATCCGGGTGGCCGGCGGTTCCAACTCAAAACTGAATGACGCCGAAGACTTTTTTCAGATCGGCCGCCGCAATTTTGTCAGCCTGCGTAAATATTTGTGGGATGAGGGATTGATGCTGAAAGCTTCTGATGTTGGCGGGTATGGATCACGCACCGTGACTCTGGAAATCGCAAACGGGAAAATGATCATCAAGTCTCAAGGTTCCCTTAAAGAGCTCTAAGCAGGATGTGCCTTTTAGGGTTAAGATAAAAGCTTTAGATTAAATAGGAGAAGGTGAAATGGCTTTAAATATTCTGGTGGTCGATGATAGTGCAGTCATGAGATCCATTATCATCAAAACACTGAAAATGACGGGGCTCCCTCTGGGGGAAATCTGGGAGGGAAATAATGGTGAGGAAGGCTTGCGGATTCTGCAGGAAAAATGGATCGACCTGGCCCTCGTCGATATACATATGCCGGTTATGGATGGAGAGGAAATGATTAATCATCTGCGGGAAAACGAACAGTACCAGAATCTGCCTGTGATCGTGGTCAGTTCGGAGAGCGATCCCAGCAAGATAGAGATGATGCACAGAAAAGGCGCCACGTTTATCCATAAGCCTTTCAAACCGGAAACCTTGAAAGAAGTCATGATTGCCGTTACGGGGGTGAGCAATGAATACACAGATTGACAGCGATGTGAAAGCAAAAATCGAAAGAACTCTTTACGAGTCCTCGGTGAGTACTTTTGAAGATACCTGCTTTATGTATCTGGCTCCGGAACTGGAAGAAGAACAAAAAGATTTGCCGCTTCAAGCCGCTGCCGAGGCACGGTATAAAGGGGATTGGACGGGGAAGCTGTTAATCGAAACCAGAGGCGGTATGCTGGAGGGCATCGCGTCAAATATATTGAGCATTGATAATCCCAGTCTTCAGCAGAAAAAAGATGCTCTGGGAGAAATCGCCAATATCATCTGCGGCAATGTCGTCATTTCTCTGGGAAGACACGGAAAGATATCCAAAATTGAAAGCCCGCAGTTCTTGACTGAGGAGGAATTACTGAAAGAGGAGAATATCGGCTCTCTCGTGGCCAGTGTTACGCTGAATTTTTTCGAGGGGCGTGCCGATATCAAATTTTTTGTGGACGGTTACACTGCTGATAAGGAGCGCAACAGTGATTAAGGTTTTGATTGTCGACGATTCCGCTTTGGTTCGCAAGGTGCTGACCGAGGAACTTTCCCGCTACAGCGATATTGAGGTTGTCGGAGGCGCTATCGATCCTTATGTGGCTCGCGACAAAATAGTGCGTCTTAAACCGGATGTCATCACGCTGGACGTAGAAATGCCGAGGATGGATGGACTTTCATTTTTATCCAAACTGATGAAATTTTATCCCATGCCGGTTGTTGTGGTGAGCTCGCTGACTCCCAAAAACAGCCAGAATGCCATCAGAGCGCTGGAACTGGGGGCCGTGGAAGTCATCTGCAAACCGGGTTCGAGCCTGTCGGCTCCGGATATAGCAAAATCTCTCGTTGATGCCATTCGGGCGGCGTCCCGCGCCCAGGTGGGCAGAACGGCCCCGGCAGATTTTACGGACAAAGAAAGCACACCCGGATACAAAATTCAGTTGAATACGACACACAAGGTGGTTGCCATTGGCGCGTCCACCGGCGGCACTATCGCTATTGAAAAACTGTTAACCGCCATGCCGCTGAACATTCCCGGCATTCTGGTGGTTCAGCATATGCCGGAATATTTCACGGCCAGTTTTGCCGAGCGTCTGAACAGTATCTGTAAAATTGAGGTCAGAGAAGCCAAAGACGGCGATACGGCCGTGCCGGGGCTGGCGCTGATCGCTCCCGGCGGCCATCATATGCTGCTGGAACGCAGCGGGGCCTTTTATCAGGTCAGGATTAAAGGCGGTCCCATGGTGCATCATCAGAGACCCAGCGTGGATGTATTATTCCACTCCGTGGCCAAGCAGGCCGGCGCCAATGCGATCGGCGTGCTGTTGACCGGAATGGGAGCTGACGGCGCCGAAGGACTTCTTGCGATGAGGAATAATAAAGCTTATACGATCGCTCAGGATGAAGCTACTTCTGTAGTTTTCGGCATGCCTGGTGAGGCCGTCAAGAGGGGTGCGGCCTGTGACGTATTACCGCTTCCGGACATTTCCGGGCGGATCGTCAAACGTCTGACCGGTGAAAATAAAGACCAGCCATAAAACATCGACGTCTTCAATAATAGTTACCGAATCTGTTCCAGCCATTTATTCAAGAGCTTTGTTTCTTTTTCTTTCCATTGAGGAGAGAAGCGTATCTGTAAAAAAGAATCATAAAGTTTATCCATGGTCTTGACTGCGTTTTCAACGAGGTAAATCCTTTCCAGCAGGCCTCCCGCAGGATCTTCCGGTGTTTCCTGCCAGTCCGCAGCGGGTAATTTTAAGGATTGAATATCAAAAGAATCGGCCTTGAACGTAAACTCCCACTCGTTATTGTCTCGAATCAGTTTGATGCCCGCTTCCTTGACTTTTTTCCCCTGCCGGATGGCTTCCTTGCCTTCCTTGAGTTCGGCGTGAATACCGTGACAGACGACACCCTGAGCATATTCGCCTTCCCCGGCTTCCAGAGCAATTCTCTTTAGAAAATGCAATTCCACTTCTTCTTTGCCGGACAGTGTGATTCGGCCGTTGCGTTCTTCCGCTTTGAACCAAAGCCAGGTCAGGAATTCGCGGCCGATGAGAGCAGCGGTCTCCATGGATTCCGGATTTTTGGAGATAAGCGGATGCTCCTGCAGCGAAAAACGCTTCAGCGTCAACGCAAAGGTCTTCTTGAACAAATCAGCAAAATCCTGGGCGACATTGTCGGAAAGCGATGAAAAATAGAGAGTATTCTGACTCACCGCCCAGCAGACATCGTAAAAAGACGGTACGGGATCGGTTTTTTTCAGCAGCTCCAGTTTAATCTTGTCTTTGATTGCCGAGGTCTGCTGTTTATGCAGCCTGCTCTTGCCGCTTTCGGCCAGTTGGCGCCTTTCTTCCTCCATGATTTTTATCTTCATTAATTTAGAGGGAATCAACTTACGGTCAACGCGTAGAGAAAAAATCAGATAATCACCCAGCGCGTAATTGGCATTCTGGAAATGACTATCCAGAATATCGGTCAGAGAAACCCAACCCATTATTTTTTCTTCCGTTGATTTAAAAGCATCCTGATACGAATTGGCTTTGATCCGGTTGTTGACAAAATTTAAAAACGCCTGCGGTAACTGTCCCTCCACTTGAAAACGGGAGAAGGTAAAACTGCCTTTCAGTAAACTCATCACTCACTCCTTATAAGGGTTGCAGCCTATATTACAGCAGGACAACGTGTCAAGAATTTATGCGGATTTCACATGAAAATTTAATTATTTTATCATCTGCCGTTGAAATATTTATACCAAGTCGCTTTCAAAAAATTTGAGCTATAAATTATTGAAAGCTTACTTGGTATTATACCAAGTAAATCATTCTTTTTAACATCTGATATATAACTGGTATTATCCGTGGACAGAGGTTTTTTTTTGTGTTAGGTGAGCTGCATATTGCAAGAATAACATCAGCAATTCGACTTAAAATCACTGCTTAATGCGCGGTAACTTGCTGTTTTGAGACGGCAGGTTTCCGGATCCTGTCAGAGGTGATTCCACTGAAAATAAAAAAAATAGGCATTGTCGCCAATACGGAAAAAGAAAAAATTGCCGATCACGTTCTTTCCTTGAAGCAATGGCTGGAAGAAAAGAACGTGCGGGTATTTCTGGAGATGGAAATTTCCAGAAAAATTTCTTCAAATAACGGACTCGCATGGAATGAACTGGCGAAAAAATCGCAAATGGTAGTTGTTCTCGGCGGTGACGGAACGATGCTGCGCACGGCGCATTATCTGGCCGGGCACAGAGTTCCCATCCTGGGAATCAATCTGGGCAGTTTCGGTTATCTGACCGAAGTCAACTTAAATGAGATTAATGCGACGCTGGAATTAATTATCCGGGGCAAATTTGTAACGGAAAAAAGGATGATGCTGGATGTCAGCATCAAACGCGGAAAAAATATTACCATGGTCGGCAGTGTTTTAAATGACGTGGTGATTAATCGCGGCGACTTGTCCCGCATGAACGAACTGGAAGTCGATATTAACGGCAAGTACCTGACAACTTACAAGGGTGACGGTCTGATTGTTTCCACTCCCACCGGTTCCACCGCATATTCATTATCCGCCGGCGGTCCCATTGTCTTTCCGGGCAAGGACCTGATTATTGTCAATCCCATTTGTCCCCATATGCTGACGAATCGTCCAATCATTTTTTCCGAGGATTCCAGTCTGCAAATAACACTCTGGTCCAAAGATCAGGGGGCCATGCTGACCTTGGACGGACAGGAAGCCTACAAAATAAAATCCGGCGACGCCGTCATGGTAAAAAGATCGAAGCATGTAACGATGCTGGTTCTTTCTCCCTTCCGCAGCTACATGGAAATCCTGCGTTCCAAACTCGGCTGGGGTGATTTACCTCCGGGAGCCAGGAAAAGAAAAAATGCTTAATGATCTGAGCATAAAAAATTTTGCCATTATCGATGAACTTCATCTGTCATTCAGTGAAGGTTTGAATGTCATTTCCGGAGAAACAGGCGCAGGGAAATCCATCATTATCGGTGCGGTCAGTCTGCTGCTGGGAGACCGGGCGGCAACAGAGATGATCCGATCTCAGGCGGATACGGCAACTGTGGAAGCCGTTTTTGATATTTCGGACAATAAACCGTTGCAGGACAGGGTTGCCGCAATGGGGTTTCCGGAAGCGGAAGAACTGATTATCCGCCGGGTGATTTCTCATGCCGGGAAAAACAGAGCTTTTATCAACGGACAGTCGGCGACGTTAACGAATTTATCGGCGATCAGTGAATTGCTGATCAATATCTGCGGTCAGCATGAGCATCAGGTGATTCTCAATGCCGAAAATCATATCGATATCCTCGATGAATTCGGCGACTGTCTGATTCAAAGAACGGATTATGAGGAGATTTATAATCGGTATCAGCAAACAAAAAGTGAAATAGACAGATTGAGAAATTTGAGCCGGAGCCGGGAGGAAAAAGCCGACTTGTATAAGTTTCAGCTCAAGGAAATTCAGGACATTCATCCCCAACCGGCGGAAGATACAACGCTTGCCGATGAGAAAAAAGTTCTGGTCAACGCCCAGAAACTGACGGATTGCGCCAATCGGGCGTATGATTTGCTTTATGGCGAAAAAGACTGCGCCATGGTGAAGCTCAAAGAAGTT
The DNA here is from genome assembly GCA_049664145.1 of Smithella sp. Taxonomy (GTDB): domain Bacteria; phylum Desulfobacterota; class Syntrophia; order Syntrophales; family Smithellaceae; genus Smithella. Next base: position 487 of record JBATES010000077.1, on the reverse strand, counting down.
GAAAATCAGATCAAAGAGATTAAGAAAATAGATGCCAGCCTGAATATTGCCGATGCCGATATGGAAGGCAGCGTGATTGCTTTTCAGGAAGCGGCGTTGACGCTGCGCGATTACATGAAAAATATTTATTTTGATGAAAGCAGACTGGCGGCAATCGACGATCGCCTGGAACTGTTAAATCGTCTGAAAAGAAAGCATGGCGGAACTCTGGATGCCGTGCTGAACAAAAAACAGGAAATAGAAGAATCTCTAAAAACGGTATTTTCTCTCGAAGAGGAACTGGAAAAGTTGAACCGGGAGAAAGATAAAATCAAAGAGGATTTGAACCAAAGCGGCGGGAAACTTTCTCAGCAAAGACAGGAGTCGGCAAAAAAACTGGAGGATGCGGTTGACCGGGAAATCCGTGCTTTGAATATGCCGCACGCGTCTTTTTATGTGAACTTCCGCAAAGCCGCCGATGATGTTTCCGAATCATTCGGTCCGAAGG
>JBATES010000076.1:0-28704 GCA_049664145.1 Smithella sp. | reverse complement strand
TTGCAGATAAAGGCTGAGCAAAAAATTAATGACAAATGTGGCGCTGTAATTAATCAGAGCGGCCAGATTGGAAAAAGCAAAAACCCTGTTATTCAAAAACAAGTGAATATCAATCAAGGGGAAAGGGTTTTTCAACTGCTGAAAAATGAATAAGCCCAGAAAAAGCAATCCGATCGCTATTAAACATCCCGCCTGGATGGTCGGCAGTTGGGAAAAACCATACATAATGGCAAAAAGCGCAATGGCATATATTAACGAACCGGTTAAATCAAAATCCTCATCTTCGCCGGTGGATACTTCCGGTTCAATCAGTGCTAAAGTGATGTAAACAATCGTTACGCCTAGAAAAACAGTAAAAAGAAAAATATATCGCCACCCCAGGTATTGGGTAAGCATACCGCCGATAAAAGGACCGACGGTTAAGCCGATATAAACGGCGGTGATGTTTATTCCCAATATCTTTCCGCGTTCACTGAGAGGATAAGCTGAAATCAGCATGGCGGTGCCGGTGCTGAAAATCATCGCTCCACCAATTCCCTGCAGAGAACGGGCGGCAATCAAAAATGATTGTGTGGGCGACCAGATACAAAACGAAGAAGCCACGGTAAAAATCAATGCTCCGTAGATAAACATTCTTCGGCGTCCGTAGATATCGGCCAGGCGGCCCAGGGGGATGAGGGTGATCGCGGCAGTCAGAATAAAGGAGGTGGCCACCCAACTCAGAGACAGGGCGGTCATGGATAATTCTTTGGCAATAGCAGGCAGGGCGACGTTGACAGCGGAACCCATAAAAGGTGTCAGAAAAGAACTGAGCGTGGTAACCAGCAGAATGTAAAATTGTTTTTTATGGGAGTCATTGTTCATGGAACAGTTAAACGGCCGATCGTTTACCAGGGAAATTTTTTAAAAAGAGCTTTGGAAAATTATCCTTGCCGCAAGCCATCATCAATGTATGAGGCATAACTTTCCTGGCCTGCCTGAGCATTTTTTCTGTTAAATCGCGAATATCCCACTGGGCGTGAGCGTCGGCGCGCAGGCGTGCCAGATGATACATTTCGCGGGCATTGAATTTCATCAGAACTCGTTTACGGTGTGCATTGGTCAGGACATAGGCGGCGGCATTCGGAGCCTTTTCGCTTATTTGCTCGTACGCGTTTTGTGTCCGACGCATGATTTCCATAAAAGCTTTTTGCTCACCAATGGCTTTAAGAGAAGGCGGTACGGTTACGCCCAGTTGCGGATCATATTCCTGGGCGATAATCGTGGACATCCGATGTCTTTTTAACTGAGCAAAACAACTGGAACTTAAGACAAGTTCGAATTGCAGATCGACATTTTCCATTTCACGTAAAACGGCATCATGTAATTTGATATTTTCAAAAGAGGTTTTGAACAAATTCTTTTTTTCCGGCGGAGTCATTTTGCCGGCCATGCTCAAGCACCGGGCATACGTCATATTAGAAGAAGAAAACAATAAGGTTGCGGCAATCCTGTTATCAGCCGCAGGCGAAGAATAGGTCAATTGCACGTCGGATAATTTTTTAGAACCGGTGCCGTATTGTTCCGATAAATCGACACAAAGGCCGCGCAAATTTTGTCTGGTAAATTTGTCATAATCTGTTGCCTGAGTATAACGGATTAGAGAAGGTGCAATTTCTTTTGTCGACGCATACAATTTTTCACTGTATTCATGGGCTTCAGCCAAAGGTGACGCGGCCAGACGCCTGAGCATCAATTCCAGATTTCGTGCATTGATGGTCATACCCAGTTGCGTCTGCGTGGCCATCGATATGGCATAACGGGCATCTTCCTTGGCCCATCCTTCCAGAAGGGACTTGTTGGCCGGGTTAGCTGCCAGAGTTTTATGTTTGTCAAAAATGTACGGTCTTATTTTTTCGTAGAGGGCGTGGTAATAATCATTTTGTGCTTCGATGGTGGAGACGAACAAATCCGTCAGATTAGCGTGCCTGATTTCGCCAGGAATGACAAAATCTTTGTTGAACAAAACATATCGCTGCGATTTTTCCGTGTAGGAACAAAGACGGAACTTTTCAATTTCTTCGACCAGCAGGCGGGATACGCCAATAACGTCAATGTTGAAGACGGCGTGTTCGGCAACGGAGCTATGCCCCATTTCAAAAACAATGTTACGGTTGGATTGGCGGGCCTTGTCCACTTCATCGCAGGCGATCTTGCGCAATTCATTCACCGGTTTCGGGCTACGGCTGATGCGCGCATAAGCCGCCGAGATGGTTTCGGGTGTTAAATCCTGCTTCAGGCCGCTTTTGTCCCTCAATTCTCTGATAAAGTCGTAATCCAGATTGTACCCGGCAAGAAGAATTTCCATAAGGTTTTCCTATAAGCTGATTAATTCCACGCGTCCGAGTGTTCTTCCCAAAAATCTTTCGCCGATTGTCTGGAAACGATACGGCAAATCGCTGACAAAAAAAGTGTAATCCGGCGGTGTGCCAGCTTTATTGTCTATTTTTTGTTGGTCAATCAAATCAGCAGCGTTATCCGCCATGGCTTCTGCCGAATCGATAAGGGTAACCGACTTGCCCATGATTTCCTGCAGTAATGGTTTTAAAAGCGGATAATGCGTACAGCCCAAAACAAGTGTATCCACCTGTTCGGCGATAACCGGTTTTAAATACTCCTGAGCGATAAGTCTGGTTGCGGGATGATCAAACCATCCCTCTTCTACCAGTGGTACGAACAAGGGACAGGCCTGTGAATATACCTTTGCATCTTTATCTAAAAGGTGGATCGCACGGGCGTAAGCGTTACTGTTGATTGTTGCCGGTGTGCCAATGACACCGATAGACTTGGTTTTGGTGTTCTGAATGGCCATACGGGCGCTGGCATCAATGACTTCCAGCACGGGCACGGGTTCAACAATGGTTTGCGAGGCGATGGCGGCAACAGGAACATTGGACAGATCAACAATCGTCTGATGAGCGACTGCCGCCATGGTATTGCAGGCTACAATCAACATTTTCACGTCTTGCTTGATCAGAAATTCGGTGATTTCCGCTGCGTAACGATTGATGGTTTCCACCGATTTGACGCCGTAAGGTACGCGGGCGGTGTCGCCGAAATAAATAATGTTTTCAAAAGGCAGGCGCTCCATTAAAGCGCGGACGACGGTCAGTCCGCCGATACCGGAATCGAAAACGCCTATGGCACGATTAGATTTTATATTCACTGGTTATAATCTTCTTTTCATTAATAATTTTTGTTTATCTTGGGATTAATATCATGAAAATGCTTATCATAATTCATCAGAATATGGAAAGACTTCTTGTGAGAGATTAAAGAAATCAATAGGTTTTAAACAGGGCAGAGATAATTTTAAGTTTATGGAGTTCCTGAAGGACGGCCATTACTCCCAGTAACCATACGAATAAAAGAGCATCAAACATATGTTGCCTGAATACGATGGGTTTAACTATGTATTCTTCCGGTTCATTCAGTAGAGATATTTTGGGGAAAAATTTTGGTACGTTTTTAAGATAATTTTCAAAATCACTCTTGTGCTTTTTCATCATTTCTGCTTCTTCACTTTTGATAACAAATGGGTAATATCCCCAAAAAGCGATTAAAATTAACAAGGGTATTAAGAGAGTTTCGGAAGCGAATCCGACACCCAGTCCGCCAACAAGACTGAAAAAATACAGAGGATTTCTGCACATGGAATAAGGACCTTGTGTTACCAAGTGACCTGTCTTGTATCCGGCGATATAAACAGAGCACCACAATCTTCCCATGGAGGCAATGCCGACCAGAATGGTGCCCATAAGAAATAAAAGCGACGTGACAAACGGGGCACGATCTTCCCAGAGACTGCTGGAAAAAATGACTAAAACAAATAAAAAAACCACAAATATTTTTGAAATAATAAGTCGTAATTTTTCAATCATTTGTTTATCTCCAATATAACTTCGAGGGAGAAGAAATACTCAGGTCCTGTGGTTAGTTGAATTTTTTCAATCTATGGAAATCGAGAGTTGCCAAATAATCTTTGACTGTTTCAGCGCGCCGGATTTGCACGACCTCGCCGTTTTCTCTTAAAAGCAGTTCCGCCGAACGAAGCTTGCCGTTATAGTTGAATCCCATGGCAAAGCCATGCGCTCCGGCATCGTGAATGACCAAGATATCTCCACGTTCAAGCCTGGGCAGCTTGCGGTCAATGGCAAATTTGTCGTTGTTTTCACAAAGCGAACCGGTGACGTCATAAAGGACATTGTGCGGTTTACGCTCCTTGCCCAGAACCGTGATGTGATGATAGGCGCCGTAAAGAGCCGGACGCATCAGATTGGCCATGCAGGAATCCAGTCCGGCAAATATTTTATAGGTGTTTTTGATGTGCAGCACACGGGAAACCAGATAACCGTAAGGTCCGGTAATGTAACGGCCGCATTCCGTAAAAAGTTTCAGTGGCGCCAGACCGTTGGCGACAATTATTTCATTATATTTTTTCTTGATACCCTGACTCATGACTTTTAAGTTTATCCGTTTTTGTTCCGGACGATAGGGAATGCCCACACCACCGCCGATATTGACGAATTCAAATTTGATTTGCAGCTTTTGTGAAATTTCCGCGATTAGCTTGAATAGTATTTCCGCTGTTTCCACGAAATAGTAAGGGTCTAGTTCGTTGGAGGCGACCATCGTATGAATGCCGAAACGCTTTACTCCCTTGTCCTTGCATATTTTATAGCCTTTAAAAAGCTGTTCGCGGGTAAAACCGTATTTTGCATCTTCCGGATGACCGATAATATGGTTGCCTTTTTTCAATTTGCCGGGATTATAGCGGAAACAGATTAGAGAAGGCAGCCCGGCACTTTTTTCAAGATATGCTATGTGGCTGATATCATCCAGGTTGATGATGGCCTTTAATTTTTTGGCCAGCCGAAAATCTTCCACAGGTGTGTCGTTGGATGAAAACATGATCTCTTCGCCGGTAATGCCGGTTTTTTGTGTCATCATCAGTTCGGCCAGGGAACTGCAATCAGCGCCATAGCCTTCCTTGTGCAGAATTTTCATCAAATAAGGATTTGGAGCAGCCTTAACGGCGAAATATTCTTTAAAACCTTTATTCCAGGAAAAGGCGTTTTTAAAAGTGTGGGCGTTTTCAACAATGGCTTTTTCGTCGTAAATGTGAAAAGGCGTTGGATGATTTTTTATGATTGTTTCGATTTGAGGTTTTGTAAAAGGCACTGATTTCCGCGGCATTCCTATCTCCTGAATATTAATTTAACATCATTTGAAAACAGATTTACGGTAAAAGCGGAAATTTATCAATCATATTTTGAGAATCACGAAAATATTAAAGAACAAAAAAACCAACGGAAAAATAAATAACCGCCGAAATAACTGCGGAGGCTGGAATGGTTAAAATCCACGCCCATACGATATTTCCGGCAACACCCCATCGCACAGCGGAAAGTCTCCTGGTGGAACCGACACCAACTATTGCGCCGGTGATCGTGTGGGTCGTACTCACGGGAATACCGGCAACGGTAGCTCCAATAATTGAGCAGGCCGCGGCCATCTCTGCGCTGAAGCCACCCATGGGTTGAAGTTTGGTTATTTTTGTTCCCATTGTTTTCACAATCCGCCATCCGCCGAACATCGTTCCCAAAGAAATCATGGTGTAGCACGAAATAATGACCCATAGTGGAATATGAAAAGTTTCTCCCAGTAATCCTTTGCTGAAAAGCGCCATGGCGATAATCCCCATGGTTTTCTGTGCGTCGTTCATGCCGTGTCCCAGCGAATAGATCGCCGCGGAACAAAGCTGAAGTTTACGAAATAGTTTATCTGATTTTGCTATATTAGAGTTGTGGCTCATATTCATGGAAATGACCATAAAAATAAAACCAAGCGCCATGCCAATGGCGGGAGATACGATAATAAAAAGGCTTGCTTTAATAATGCCTGACCAGACCAGCGTACTTGTTCCTGCTTTGGATACGGCCGCGCCGATTAATCCGCCGATCAAAGCATGGGATGAACTGCTGGGTAATCCAAAATACCAGGTGGCTATGTTCCATATGATGGCACCGCCTAAAGCAGCGAGAATAACTAGGTTATCAACAATATCAATGTGAATAATGCCTTTGCCAACGGTATGCGCGACCGCTGTTCCCACGAAAAAGACAGCGGCAAAATTAAAAAAAGCCGCCCAGATGACAGCATATTTCGGAGAGAGGACACGGGTGGAAACAACCGTGGAAATTGAATTGGCGGAATCATGAAATCCATTGAGGAAATCAAAAGCGAGCGCGCCAATGATCAGGAAAACAACAAATGCCGTTGAATCAAGCATGTTTCAGGACAATTCCTTCCACAATGTTGGAGACGTCTTCACAAACATCTATTGCTTCTTCCAGGAGTTGAAAAATATCTTTCCATTTTACAAGCTCAATGGCATCTTTTTCATTTTCAAAAAGATTGGCCATGATTGTTCTTAAAACAATGTCGCCGGCATTTTCCAACGTATTGATTTCCACGCAGCCGGCCAGAATCATTTCGGAATTTTTCATGTTGCGCATCGCGCGAACAATACTTTTTACTTTTGCTATAGAATCATTCAGAATTTGAGCCTGCTTGATTATTTCATCGGAGGTTCTCTTTACTTTATATAGATGGATGCGTACAGCGGTGGCCTCGATGACATCCATGATGCTGTCCATTTTGTTAACAAGCGCGTAGATATCTTCACGATCTATGGGCGTGAGAAATGTCTTGTGCATTTTTTCATAAGTTTTATGGGTTATGCCGTCGGCTTCGTGCTCAATTTCTTTGAGCTTGGCGACTCGTACATCTGAATAATCATAAGTCTTGGTCATGTCCAGAAATAGCTTTCCACCCTCTTCGATTTTATCGGCCAGTTCGTCAAAAAGTTCAAAAAAATTCTCATCTTTAGGAAACAGGCGCATGGGACAAACCTCCTTGCTTTCCACATCAAATCAATGTTGAAAAAACAATCAAAAAACTGGCAGAGCTCTAGCGAATTATCAGGAAAAATGCAAGGATTAAAACGATCGACAACAGGTAAAAAAAGATTAATACCTATTATTTAAGGACTTTAGCGTAAATAATTTTCCCGTCACCTTCAGAGTAAAAATTCTTTAAAAAAGCTTCCTGACGGTAACCACATGATTCGTAGAATTTATGGGTAGGGTTGTACTGATCGCGGGAGGATGTTTCGGCATAGATTTGCCTCCCGCCACTTGATCCAATAAGTTTTTCTGTTTCAGCCATCAGCAGTTTTCCCAGTCCCTGTCCCTGTAAATCGTTGGCAACAACAATCCAGTAAATGTCATAGCTGAAAGAAGTCGCCGGAATAAGGCCATAGCAGGTGTATCCAAGAACGCGATGATCATCTTCAGCAAATAAAAACCGGTACGAGCTGGCCTCTTTCCGGTCCATTTTTTCTTCAGCCAGCTGAATCGCTATCTCTATTTCTTCATCGGAAAAGAAGCCACTCGATTCAACGATACCGGCAATGGCTTCAATATCGGAGGGCTGTATTTGCTGACGATAGGTACAAGTTTTCATAAAACACTCTGCATCGTTATTATTTCAAAGCGTTATCAACCATCAAACCGATAGCTTCGTGATACTTTATATTGGCTTGTTCCAGTGCCGCGGCAAAACCGGCGTCCGGAGACAGACAGGGATTGGTGTTGATTTCCAGCACCCAGGGATTGCTGTTGTTGTCAACACGAAAATCCACGCGCGCGTATCCGCGCAATGCAAAAATATTCCAGCATTGCAAAGAAATTTCTTTTAAAGACGAGATTAACAGGGAATCGTCGTCTTGAAAGTCAAATCTGCGGATCGTGTTGTTGTACTCAAAGGAATCCGCGTCCCATTTGGCTTTGTAATCAACAATTTTCAGTTTATCGGGAGCGTAATCCTGAAAAAGCATTTCGGCTATCGGCAATATCCTTGCTCCGGCCTTGTCCGAAATCAGGGCGACATTGAATTCACGTCCCTCAATGTAAGCTTCGGCGTAGCAGGAACCGCCCAATTTTGCTTCGCGGAGCTTCATTTCTTTTAATATGCTTGTTTTGTCTGTATAGGTGATGAGCGAATTTTCATCAAGTCCGATCGAGGCGTGTTCCCAGGAAGATTTGATTAAAAAATATCTGGCGTTTTCCTGTTGCGAGCTGAAACCATCCTGTTCAATCCAATCCGGTGTCGCAATGCCGGCATCGTGCATGATTTTCTTGGCCATCGGCTTGTTGGAGGTGTGATATATGGCTTGCGTCGGGCAGCCGGTGTAAGGAATCCGCAGAGCATCAAGCACAGCGGGAGCAAAATGAATCAGACTGCCTTTGGAATCAAGCGTCTCTACAATATTGAAAACGACCAGCGGCTTCAAGGACTGCAACTTGGTGATGGTATTGTTCAGATTGAATTCAAAGGGCAAAAGATCAGGTTCATAATTCAGCATGCGCAGGGCATCGGCGATTGCTTCGGCCTGCACAAGACAATCCAGTTCGTCATCTGAGGCGTCCGGCGCAATATCGCTGTGTAAAATCACAATTTTTTTCATCAGGATGATTCACCGGTCTTTGTTAATGATTATTTCTTCGCGCGTTTCAGGGCTGATTTAATGATGGCGCTGATTAATTTATGATAGCTTATTCCTATTTTGCCGCACAAGATGGGCAGGTCCGAACGCACAGGATTGAGTCCGGCCAGCGAATTGACTTCCATAAAATGGGGAACACCGTGGATGTTGGAGCGCAAATCAATGCGTCCGGCATCTCTTAAATCCAGCGCTCGCCAGGCCATCAGGGAAATTTCCATCGCTTTTTGGGCTTCCTCATCGCTGACCAGCGCGTATTGAACCAGTCTGTAGTAGTGTTCTTTGTTTTCATAAGAGTAAGCATTTTTTTCCGCATCGGGTCTCAGAATGACTTCCATTGCTCCCAGCGCACGCGCATCCCTGCCTGTCCCCAGAATTCCGACAGTGAATTCACGTCCGGGAAGATAGGTTTCCACCAGCACGGGCTGCTGAAAAGTCTTGAGAAGCTGTTTGCAGATTTTTTGCAGATTTTTACGGGAGGTTATTTTGGAAAAAGCCGTGATGCCCTTGCCTGTTCCTTCGGCCACCGGCTTGGCAAAAAGCGGAAAGGGAAGACTAACGCTCTCAATATCATGAACGCTGCTAACCAGGGCAAAGTCCGGCGTGGGAATGCCCATATCACGCAGAATCTGTTTGGTAAAACCTTTGTGCAGTGTAAGAGCGTTACCCAGAGGATCGGAAAAAGTGTAGGGGATGTTATATGCTTCCAGAAGGGCGGGGACCTGCGCCTCGCGGCCAAAACCGTACAGACCTTCCGCAATATTAAATACCAGATCCCAGCGATCACCTTTGGCCAGCCGACGGGTCAAAGCCTTGATGTTGCCAATCCGGTCTGTCTGAAAGCCGTTGTCTATGATGACCTTTTCAATGGCTGCGATTGTGTCGGGAAGATCGAATTCAGCGGTTTCTTCGAGACCGTATCCTTTTTTCAGGTAGTCGTCACGAAGATCATAGGTTAGACCGATTTTGAGTTTCTTACAAAAGCGACTCACTTTTAATTTATCTACCCCTGCCATAAGATTCTGCCGGTTAATGTATATCTTTCAACTTGGCGTGATTGTCGGGGTAGCGGAACGTATTGCCTTCGTAATTGCGCAGCAGCAGGTCGCCGTTTTCCCATCCAATGGCGTATTCAGGGAGCAAAGGAATCTTGCCGCCGCCGCCGGGGGCGTCAACAACATAAGTGGGCACGGCGTAACCGGTGGTATGGCCGCGCAGGCCCTGAATAATTTCCAATCCCTTGCTGATCGGTGTCCGGAAATGGGAGGAACCGGGAATGGGGTCGCACTGATACAGATAATAAGGACGAACCCTGATCTGCAACTGGCCTTGTACCAGTCTGGCCATGGTGGCCACATCATCGTTGACATTTGCCAGCAGAACGGTTTGGCTGCCCAGCGGAATGCCGGCGTCGGCCAGACGAATGCATGCGGCACTCATCTCCGGAGTCAGTTCTTTGGGATGGGTGATATGGATGCTCATCCAAAGCGGATGATATTTTCTGAGCATGTTGGTCAGCGCGGGTGTTATGCGCTGCGGCAGAACAACCGGTACTTTGGTGCCAATTCGCAGCATTTCGATATGACGAATTTTGTGCAGACGTGCCAGCAGCCATTCCAGCTTTTCATCGGAAAGCGTCAAAGGATCGCCGCCGGAGAGCAGTACATCACGGATATTTTTATTGTGCGCGATATAATCGATGGCTGCATTCCATTTTTCATAGTTCAATATCCGATGAGCGCTCCGTTCGATGATCCGGGAGCGGGTGCAATAACGGCAATACGTGGAACAGGTATCGGTCACCAGAAACAGCACGCGGTCGGGATAACGATGGATAATGCCTGGTACGGGAGAATCAACATCCTCGCAGAGGGGATCTTCCTCCTCGCCTTCGGTATGCAGACATTCATCAACCACCGGAACCACGCAGCGGCGCAACGGATCAGCAGGATCATCGGCGTCGAGCAAGCTGGCATAATAAGGCGTAATGGAAACGGGCAGAGCGCCGGAGTGATGCATCATGGCCTGACGTTCATTATCCGAAAGGTTGATGATCTGCGCAAGGGAGTCAACGTCCCGGATGGCATTGCGTAACTGCCAGCGCCAGTCGAACCATTCCAGGCGGGTGATCTCGGGATAAAGGTTTGTTCGGAAGATGCGGGAGCGGGCGGAATCTTTGAAAGGAAATAAAGCACTGCTTGACTTTTGTTTGATCGCGTAAGGCTGCGTGATCTCGGAGCTGAATAACAAAAAGTCACTTACATTATTTTTAGCATGAACAAGACCGGTCAAATGACCAGGAGGTTCCTCCTCCTCTTTAAACAGGGTCTCGCTTTCCATTCGTGCCTCCTTGATGCGGGTTTCCTCCCCTAAAAATTTTACCTTAAAAATATTTTTTTCTGTCAGTTTACGAATGTACTCATACAAAAATTTTTGTCAACATTTTTTTGCATTTTTGCCGAAAAAAAATGAAAGTTTTTTCCGTGAATGCCGTCATGAAAAATTTTCACCGCCTTCGACAACAATTTTCTCCCGGAGTCAGGCTCAAGATCTGCCGAACTGAGAATGCGGTTCGAAAGCGGCAAGGGCATTCTAAGTCCCATGGATACTGAATCAGCGAGTGATGCATGCAAAAATATTGCAGCAAATCATTTTAACAGTGGCGACTATCCTCCTGTAAAAACGAAAAGGAGCTTCCGTCATCGCTGTGATGCGCCAAAGGGTAGCTGATCAGACAGTCGAAGGGAGATTTTCCCTTGATCAAAACATTTTTTCGTCTACCAGAAAAAGAAATAGTCAAAAAATATTTTTTTTAGTAGGAAAGAGCATTCTTCCGGGAGACCAGTGAACGCGTCCCTGATCCCGTTACGGAGTTGATTGATGCCCGAATTACCTGAAGTAGAAACTCTCTGCCGCCAACTGGACCAAAAAATTTGCGGCCGGAAGATTTCCGGCAGTGTGATTTACGACAAAAAGCTCGCCGGTATTAAAAATTTGCAGGGCAAGGTCGTTGCGGGAGTGGAACGCAGGGGCAAAACCGTGACGATTCTTTTGACGGACGGGCAATGCGTATCCATTCATTTGCGCATGACCGGACGCCTGTTCTGGCAAAAGGATTTGACAGGACCAAAGCATAGTCGATGGCGGATGACTTTTAAAGACGGAAATGTATTCCTTGTTGATCCACGCCGTTTCGCAACGATTAAAGTTCCACAGACAATACCGGCGAAGATTCCAAATGATCTCATCACCGGTTTCGACGAAAAAGCTTTTTTAGAAAAACAGGCATTGCGTAAAGTCAACATCAAGCATCTGCTGATGGACCCTCAAGCGCTCGCCGGCATAGGCAACATTTATGCCTGTGAAATTCTGCATCGTTCGGGCATTTCACCATTACGTCAGGCGGCGACTTTGTCCAGAGAAGAATGGAAAAAAATATTTGTCAATGCCCGCCGCATCTTAAAAAGGGGTATCGAAAAAAGAGGAACGTCCATTTCCGACTGGAGGGACCTGTATGGGAAAAAAGGCGAGAACCAGCACGAATTGAAAGCCTATGGTCGGGAAAGGCAACGCTGTTTGATTTGCAACGGATCAATCTGCCGGATCAAGCAGGGCGGAAGAAGCACGTTTTATTGTCCCGGTTGTCAGAAGTAATGTTACCTGACCCATCCTTTCCACATTAGACGGAAAATAATCATAAACATGATAGTCAATTCCATTTTTTTGCGGAAATTTTCCAGATAATTCATAATGAAATTCAATCTTCAAAGTAATTCCTGAAATATTAATTACTTAAAGTTGGCGAGTTCTTTATTTACTTATAAATATGCTATTTTAAACACAATTGACAGACCGCCGGTCAAGTTGTATGAACCACTTCTAATTTATGTCATCGTTGGCATATGTCAGAAGTGATATTAATTTTTTGATAAGGTGGACAAGATTATGAGTGATACATTTATTTTAAACGGAAAAGAAACGCCCTTTAAACAGGGGCAGATGATTCTGGAAGCGGCAAAGAATGGGGGCATTGAAATTCCCACGCTTTGTTATTTGAAAGGTTCCACACCGACCGGCGCCTGCCGTGTTTGCTGTGTGGAAGTCAAGGGAGCTCGCTCACTGGCGGCAGCCTGTTCCACACCGGTAAATCCAGGAATGGAAGTACTGACCGATACAGAAATGGTTCATAAAGCGCGAAAAATGAACGTTGAGTTTTTACTGTCGAGCGGCAGGCATAATTGCCTGATGTGCGAATCCAACGGCAATTGTCGCCTTCAGGATTTGGCTTATTTTTATAAAATTACCAAATTGCTATTCCCGGAGAAGGATGAAAAAGATATCTATCCCAAAGAAGATCAGAATCCATTTATTGTTCGTGATTTTAGCCGCTGCATTCTTTGCGGCCGCTGCGTGCAGGCCTGTAATGAAGTTGTCGTGAATCGCGCTATCTCGCAGGGATATCGCGGCAAGAAGAGCAAGATTGTCACCGGTGGTGATACGGCGTACGACGATGAAATCAGCGAATGCGTTTTCTGCGGGCAGTGCGTGCAGGTCTGTCCGGTCGGCGCGCTGACGGAGAAAAAGGCCAAAGGTCTGGGACGACCCTGGGAAACGCAGAAAATCCGCACCACCTGCCCCTATTGCGGCGTCGGCTGCCAGCAGTTGCTGCATGTGAAAGACGGCAAGATCGTCAAGGTCACGGCGGTTGAAGATGCTCAACCGAACCAAGGAAGGCTTTGTGTGAAAGGACGCTTCGCCTATGACTTTATTTATTCGGAGGAAAGACTGAAAACTCCTTTGATTCGCGAGAAGAACGGCGAGTTCCGCGAGGCGTCGTGGGATGAGGCGCTCGATTTGGTGGCTAATAAATTCAAAGAGATTATCAAAAAAGACGGGCCGGATGCCATTGCCGGTGTCAGTTGCGCCCGCAGTATTAATGAAGATTCCTATCAAATGCAAAAACTTTTCCGCGCGGTTATCGGTACAAACAATATCGATCACTGCGCGCGTACCTGACACGCTCCCACTGTCGCCGGTCTGGCGACTTCTTTCGGTTCGGGCGCGATGACCAATTCTTTCGCCGATTACGCGAAGGCAAAAATGATTATTCTTATCGGCACCAATATAACGGAGGCGCATCCGGTCGCCGCGACTTTTGTCAAGGATGCGGTGCTGGTCGGCGCCAAGTTGATTGTCATTGACCCGCGGCGTACAGATATGGTTGATTTTGCCGATATGTTCATTCAACTTAAAGTCGGCTCCGACGTGGCTCTGATCAATGCTTTGATGAACGTCCTTATCACTGAAAATCTTTACGATAAAAAATATGTGGACTCCTGCACGGAGGGATTTGAGGAATTGAAGAAAAAAGCTTTGGAATATACGCCGGAAAAAGCCGCCAAGATCAGCGGCATTCCCGCCGATACCATTCGCGATCTCGCCCGCACGATGGCTTCCGTCAAGCCGGCCATGCTGATGTACACACTGGGCATTACCGAACACATCTGCGGCGTGAACAACGTTATGTCCTGCGCCAATCTCCAGATGCTTCTGGGCAATGTCGGCATTGAATGCGGCGGCGTCAACCCGCAGCGCGGTCAAAACAACGTTCAGGGCGCCTGCGACATGGGCGCGCTGCCCAATGTTTTCCCCGGCTATCAGCAGGTGGCCAATGCAGACGCCCGGGCGAAATTCGAGAAGGCGTGGAACGTCAAATCGCTTCCGGACAAACCCGGCATGATGATGCCGACGATGATGAAAAATCTGACCACCGGAAAAGTCAAAGCCTTTTATGTTTTCGGTGAGAACCTGGCCAACACGGAACCGGATATTCATCATGTCGAACGTGAACTGCAATCGGCGGAGTTCCTGGTGTGCCAGGATATTTTCCCGACGGAAACAACACGCTTTGCTCATGTTATCCTCCCGGCTGCCGCCTGGAGCGAAAATGACGGCACCTTCGCCAGTTCAGAGCGGCGCGTTAACCGCGTGCGCACAGCCAGCGTGCCCCCGGGCGATGCCAAACCCAACTGGTGGATATTCAAGGAAATTGCAAAACGTTTCGGTCACGAGTGGACGTCCAACAGCACTCAGGAAATCTGGGATAATGAAATATCCGTATTAGCTCCTTCCATGGCGGGAATCAAATACGCCCGTCTGGAAGGTGACGGTCTCCAGTGGCCGTGCCCCAGCGCAGATCATCCGGGCACTCCGACTCTGCACAGGGGCGGAAAATTCACCCGCGGTCTGGGTATGCTCAAGGCAATAGATTATATCCCGCCCGCGGAAGTTCCCGATAAGGAATATCCGATGGTGCTTTCCACCGGCCGTCGTCTGTATCATTATCATACAAGAACACAGACAGGACGCTGCGAAGGCATCAATGATCTGCTGGGCGAGGAAACGGCTGACATCTCCGTGGCTGATGCCGAAGCCAAGGGCATTGAACAGGGAGAGAAAATTCTGGTGAAATCGCGACGCGGCAAAGTTGAGGTCAAAGCTCGCATAACAGAGGAGGTTCCGAAAGGACTGGTCTGGATGGCCTTCCATTTCCGCGAAAATTGCGCTAACTGGCTGACCAATCCGGTGTACGACCCGATTACACAAACGGCAGAATACAAAGCCTGTGCCGTGAAGATTGAAAAATTGAAATAACATAAGGAATTAAATGTCCCGCTTTTATAGCGGGACATTTTTTTAATGTGTTTATTAATCGTAAAAAGAAAAACTCTAAGATGACCTGATAAAAACCATTCCTTAATCATTATAGTTTTTCGCTATTATGTTATTATTGACATAATGTTATTTTTAATATAGCCTTCCTTTAATTTATTTAATAAAAAAGGAAGGGCATATTCATTATGAAACGATTAAAACTCAAACTCGTAATTACTGACATTCTACTAATGGTGATTGGCGTAGCGATTTTCATATCTTTGCCCAATCAAGCTCTTGCTGAAGAAAATATTTCCGTCGCCGTGGCCGCAAACTTTATTTCGGCTTTCAAAGAAATGGAGGCTGATTTCGAAGCGGAAACGAAAATTAAAGTTGAAGGCACTTTTTCTTCAACGGGAAATCTTTACAGCCAGATAACCAACGGCGCGCCTTATGATTTATTTTTATCCGCCGATGAAGAAAGACCGGCCAAACTTTATAAAGATGGTGTAGCGGAAACACCTTTCGTTTACGCCAAAGGACAAGCGGTTTTGTGGGCAGCGAATAAGGACTTCTGCAAGGCAAAAAACTGGCCGGATGCCCTGAAAAACGAACAGGTTAAAAAAATCGCGATTGCCAATACGCAGACTGCACCCTACGGAGCCGCGGCAAAAAAAGCACTGGAAAAAGTAGCCATGTGGGATGCGCTGCAAAGCAAACTGGTGAATGCGCAGGATATCGCGCAATCGTTTCAGTATGCATCGACATCTGCGGTTGATGCCGGATTCTGCGCCATGTCGGCCACAATCAGCGCTGAAGGGAAAAAAGGTTGTTTCTATTTAGTCAGGGAAGCGCCGGAAATTATTCAGTCAGCCTGCCTTTTGAAAAGAACAACTAATCGCACTGCTGTGCAGAAGTTTATAGAATTTTTGAATTCTCCAGCGGCAAAAGAAATAAAGGTTAAATACGGTTATCGCTAAATGGATTTTCTCGCGCTTTACGTGACATTAAAACTGGCACTGGTGACGACCATCATCCTGATGGTTATCGCTGCGCCTGTCGCGTACGCGCTGGCCTATTATCGTTTCGCGGGAAAATCTTTTCTGGAAGCGCTCATCTATCTGCCCATGGCTCTGCCTCCCACAGTGATCGGTTTTTATCTGATTATCATCATGGGTCCGAAAGGTTTTGTGGGTAAAGCATGGGAGATGCTTACCGGCGGTTCGCTGCTTTTTACCTTCATTGGAATTACGATTGCGTCCATTATTTACAGCATTCCCTTTGCCGTACAGCCGATGAAAGCGGCTTTTTCCAAGATAGATCGCCGGTTGCTGGAATCGGCCTATGTGTTGGGTTTGTCCAAACGTAAGACATTTTTCCGGGTGATAATTCCCAATTCCATCAGCGGTATTGCCGCAGCCGCCATTCTGGTTTTTCTGCATTCGATTGGCGCATTCGGCGTTTTGCTGATGGTCGGCGGCAGTATTCCGGGCGAGACCAAAGTGGCATCCATCGCGATTTATGAAGCGGTGGAGATGATGAATTATCAGGCGGCGGGCATGATCGCGCTGAGCTTCATCCCGATAAGTTATGCCTTTTTATTGCTGATTAATAAACTTAATGAGAGATCACGCGCATGACCATTGAAGCTTCTTTTAAAAAGAAATTAAAATATTTTGATCTGGATATATCGTTTTCCTGCGCGAAGAAAAACATGGTGGTGATGATCGGCCCTTCCGGCGGCGGCAAGACAACCATCATCCGCATGCTGGCGGGTTTGGAAAAACCGAAGGAAGGAAAGGTTGTTTTCGGTGATGAAGTCTGGTTTGATTCCCTGCGCCATATCAATGTTCCACCGCAGAAACGCCGTTTGGGTTATGTCTTTCAGGACTATACGCTTTTCCCCCATCTGAACCTTTACGAAAATGCGACATTTGCGGCTGTGGATAGAAAAGAAGTCGGTGAACTTTTCGAGCTTTTCAAGATCAATCATTTGAAAAAACGTAAACCGCACATGGTTTCCGGCGGAGAACGCCAGCGTTGCGCGATTTGTCAGGCATTGGCCCGGCATCCCAGGATATTACTGCTGGACGAACCTTTTTCAGCGCTCGATGCCGTCACGCGCCGCGGTCTGCGCGAAGAATTGAAAAGTTTAAAAGGCAGGATGTCTTTCCCGATTATTTATGTGACGCATGACATCACGGAGGCGTTGTATCTGGCTGACGAATTGTTGCCCGTCGTGGAAGGCAAAATTGACAATCAGTGGCTGCAGCGGATGATTACGCGCGAGCCTTCACAGGCAGTAGCTTTGCGCGCCGCACGCGAACCACGATTAACATTGGTATATTAAGGAGCAAAACATGAACATTTGTACCTATTCCTATGAAGAGTATCTCCATTTGGTAAAATCCTTTCACGGCAATCTCGCGCCGGGTCTGATCATCGGCGGTTTTATTGTTGACCTGGCGATGCAGAATCTGCCTGAAGGCGATTTTTTTGACGCCGTGTGCGAGACACCGGTTTGCCTGCCCGACGCCGTGCAGATTCTCACGCCCTGCACCATCGGCAACGGTTGGCTTTCCATCGTCAACTTCGGCCGGTTTGCCGTGACACTTTATGAAAAATACACCGGTAAAGGAGTGCGCGTTTATCTGGACACGGAAAAACTGAACAACTGGCCGGAAATTCGCGATTGGTATTTGAAGAAGAAGAAAAAGAACGAACAGAATCCCGATGTGCTGTTGGCGCAAATCAAAGAAGCCGGACACAAACTTTTGAGCGTTCAGAAAGTTCAGGTTGAGCCGGAAAAAGTCCGCCGTAAAAAAATGGGCCCCGTTGGAATCTGTCCGGCTTGCGGCGAGGCCTATCCTTCAAAACACGGCGAAAAGTGCCTTAATTGTCAGGGAGATACGCCTTACTCGGAAATTATCGCAGTCAAATAGCAAAATATCATTAAAAATTATTTGCATAATGCGGTATGCTTTTTTCTGAATTCTGAATGGTTCTCAAAGAATTTTGGAAGGTTCTGGATTGTTGCCTAAAACATTCAAAGAATGGCTGTTGATCCTGCTGGTCTTGATTACCTTCGGCTACTTCATCCATGAAAAGCTGGAGCAGAAGCGCATTGCCGGCATCGGGCCGGTAGAGGAACAGCCTGTTCAGGAAAATACCGATGCTCCCGCCATACAAAAAGCGGACTATACGATAGAACCTGTTGCGCGTTATGCAGTCCGCGCCAAGATACTGTCAAGCGAACGCTACCGAACGGGACGAATGTCAGACCTCGCGCCTATAGACTTTGCATTGGGTTGGGGGCGTATGTCTCATAACGAAGTCATCGAAAAACTGGATATCCGTCAAAGTAATCGCTGGTATTATTACTATTGGGAAGACAGGCCGCCCATAGATCCCGCCGATATTATCCGTTCCTCCGCCAATACCCATCTGGTTCCTGCCAGTGACAATGTGAAGTCCAGGCTATTCAAGGTGCGCGCCGGTGAAATCGTTAAGCTTAAAGGATACCTGATAAATATCAAGCACCGTGACGGATGGACGTGGAACACTTCACTGACCAGAGAAGACAGCGGCGCGGGATCGTGCGAATTAATGTGGGTGGAAGAAGCGGTGGTCGAAAATTAAAGAAGCCGTTTAGACACATAAATCACAGGTATGGACCCCAAGGTAAGCCCTGGACCCTAATTCCGCCCAAAGGGGCGGGGTATTTACACCCTCCGCTTATGGCGGGATTGTTCGACTAACAAATTTCAACGTGTGACCTTTAGGTTATTCACTTCGTTTTTGAAATTTGAGTCTCACAATAAAGGATTTGGCTATGATCACATCAGGAACTGTTTTAAAGCGTCTTTATGAACGGCTGAAGGTATCAACTGAAAATCGCAAAGTTGCTGATTTGCGCATCGGTCTTGGTTATGTCGGTGCCAGGTTGGATAATGACGCTACCGGCATTGCGGCTGTTTTGTTTGACGCCCTGCCGCATGGTTGTACAGTAATGCCTAAAGCGGGAAGTTTCGCCGGTTCTCCAGCAATAGATTTGGTGAAATATCTTGTAGACGGGAAAAATCCTCTTGAAGTGGCCATCGGACTTGCTGTGGCCAACGCTTTGATTGAGCCGCCGGCAAATAATACAAATGATCAGGAAGCGACAACGTATCTAAATCTTCAGCCGGGGGAAAAGGTTGCCATGGTTGGGCTGTTTGCACCATTGGTGGAAAAAATTCGTGCCACCGGAGCCATTCTAACCGTGATTGAAAAAAATCCTCAACGCTTGGAACTGCTCTCGCCGGAGGATAAGCAACGCGCGCTGCAAGATTGCGATGTGGCCATCATCACCGCGACCACTCTTTTGAACAATACTTTTGAAGAAACGATAGATTTACTCGGAAAACCGAGATCTGTCGCGCTGCTGGGACCATCCACACCGCTGGCGCCGGAGGTCTTTAAAGATACACCCGTGACACATCTCGGCGGCGCAACGGTTGTTAATTCCGCAAAAGCTCTGCAAGTCATCTCCGAAGGCGGCGGCGCACCGGCATTGCGACCCTACCTGCGCTTTGTGAATGTACTCTTGAACCGGTCAATGTTTTAAGGAAATGAACTGTTTTATGTCCTAGGTGAGTTGGTAACCTTTATCCTTAAATAATCTCAGGCAGGCGTCGGCTACAACACTATCATAAAGCATCCCTTTGTTGGTCTCAATCTCCTCCAAGGCTGCTTCTATGCCCAAAGAAGCACGATAGGGACGGTGAGAGGCCATAGCCTCTACGACATCGGCCACAGCCAGAATGCGGGCTTCTAAAATAATTTCATCCTCTTTCAGGTTTCTTGGATAACCGGATCCGTTGATTCTTTCATGATGTTGGTAAACAATTTGTGCCAGCGGCCATGGTGATTCCACATCCTTCAGCATTTCGTATCCGCTCTGCGCGTGTTCTTTAACCAAAAGAAATTCGATTTCGGTCAATTTGCTGGGCTTCGTCAATATTTCAGCAGGTACGGATATTTTCCCGATATCATGGATGATGCCTGCCATGCGAATGCCTTCTATTGTAGTCTTATCCAAACCCATCTCCCGGGCTATGGCACAGGCCAGATTGGCCGATTTGGCCTGGTGACCGGCTGTGTAAGGGTCTTTGGACTCCAGGGCGGAAACCAATACCTGAATCGTTGTACCCGTCGCCCTCTTCAGGCTGTCGATACTTTGTTGAAGTTGTGCTTCGGTCTGCTTACGCAGCGTAATGTCTTCGGCCAGTCCTTCATTATAAATAATCTTGCCGTCCCCATCTGTAACCGTCCTGGCATTCAGAATAACCCAAAAAACACTCCGGTCCTTTTTGATGAATTCAACCTCAAAACCTTCGACCAATCCTTGTTCTTCCATTATTGTAAGAAATCTGTCCCTGTCTTCGAAATGAACATAAAGCTCTGTTTTTATATCTACAATGGAATCCATCAATGCCTGAGGTGATTCATACCCCGCCATCCGGGCAAAAGCATTATTCACCGTGATAAAACGACCTTCAAGGGTGACCTGGTAAATGCCTTCCATCGCGTTTTCAAAAATATTGCGATACTTTGCCTCGCTTTCCCTGAGTAAATTTTCCGTTATCTTGCGCTCGGTGATGTCACGCGAAATTCCTCGGAAGCCGGTCGGGTTGCCTGATGCATCTTTCATTAAGGACACGGATACTTCGATGTACCGTCTGGTTCCATCTTTTCTGATCAGCTGCCAGTCGAATTCTTTTGTGGGTTCGCCCGCATTGAAAACCTTATTAAACGTTTGAAACAGTTTTCTGGCGTACTCTTTATCTGTATACTGCCGGTAATTCATCCTCATCAATTCTTCACGGGAATAACCGAGGATCTTGCGCATGGAATCGTTGAAAAAGGTAAAACTGCCGGAAAGATCAACTTCGTAATATCCGTCTTCGATGTTTTCCAGAATGGTTCGATATTTTTCTTCACTTTGACGCAGCTCTTCTTCCGATTTTTTTTGTTTGATTCTGATCCTGGTCTCTTCCAGTTCCCTGGCAATTGCCGGGCAAAGCCGGGATAACTTACCCTTCATGAAATAATCGTGAGCGCCCAAACGCATGCATTCGAGGGCTGTCTCTTCACCAATCGTTCCGGATATCACAATAAAAGGAATGTCGATTTTGGCTTCCTTGAAAATGGCAATGGCTGATGGCGCACTGAAAGTCGGCATTTTATAATCGCAGAGAATGATATCCCACTGCTTTTCCCGGAGGGCTGTTTTCATGGCCGCCGCAGTTTCGATCCGTTCAAAAACGGGATTGTATCCGCCCTTCGTCAGTTCACGAATGGTCAGCAGAACATCATCTTCCGAATCATCAATCATTAATGCCTGTAGCGTTGTTTCTTGCATTTTTCGTTTCCTATGCGATGAATTGAATTCACGTAAAATGTAATATTGAATGGTATTTGCTTAATATTTTTATGAAAAATTGTCAAACATTCTCAAGCGAGCCGCATCGTATATTGCTTTTTTACATTAAGTTGTTATTATATGTGCGATGAGTAAGGAGAAATTTCCGACAACACCGGCTGTTTTAGCACTGAAAGCGCAACGAGCTGATTTTACCCTGCATACTTATCCTTATGAGGAGCGTGGAGGAACAAAAACGGCTGCAGGCAAATTGATGGTCGACGAACACCGTATTATCAAAACGTTGATTATGGAAGATGAAACAGCCAGTCCGCTGATTATTCTGATGCACGGTGATAAAGAGGTTTCCACAAAATCACTGGCACGCGCCATTGGTGCGAAATCGGTTTCGCCATGCAATCCGGCAGTAGCGGAAAAGCACACCGGCTATAAAGTAGGCGGAACTTCACCCTTCGGCACAAAAAAAGCGCTGCCTGTTTACATGGAGCAGACGATTGCGGAGCTGTCGGACATTTTGATTAATGCGGGGAGCCGAGGTTTGTTGGCACGAATGCCGACGGTTGAGCTGATGCGCATACTTAAACCAACATCGGTAAGCGTTGCTATATGATTTGCCTTTTGCATGCAAACAAGCAATAATATTGACTAGGATTAAACAATATGCCGGACAATATCATTATACGCTGTCTCAATTGCGGAACAAAAAACAGAATACCGAAACAAAAGCTGCACGGCAGGTCTCTTTGCGGTAAATGTGGTGCTTCGCTGGAAGAACTCATCATCCGCTGCCTGAAATGCGGAACAAAAAACAGAATGCCTGAAAATCGCCTCGATCAAAAGCCTTTATGCGGCAAATGTCGTGAACCGCTGATCATGCCGCAGCAAAAAGTTTTCCCGTTTGAAGTCACCGACCAAACGTTTGCCCGCGAAGTGCTCAATTCCGAGTCATCCGTTTTGGTGGATTGCTGGGCGCCGTGGTGCGGCCCCTGCCGGACCTTATCCCCGATTATTGACGAGTTGGCTTCCGATTACGCTAACGGCGTAAAAATCGTCAAGCTCAACGTCGATGAAAATCCGCTGACAGCTTCACAATACGGCATTCGCAGTATCCCAACCCTGCTTTTCTTTAAAGAGGGCAGGATGGTCGATAGAGTCACCGGGGCGCTGCCTAAAGAAGCAATTGAGCAGCATCTTTTATCCATCATCAAAACCAACTAAACCGGGCAACGAGTTCATGAAAAACGATAAACTTTCTTTGGTATATCAATGTAAAATTTTTAATGTTTGGGAAGAAGAATTCGCATTACCGAACGGCAAAATCACAAAACAGAGTTGGATCAACCACAATCCCACCGTGGCCATTGTTGCCATGAATGAAAAAAACGAGCTGCTGTTAATCAAACAATATCGCAACGCCGTTAAAAAGGATCTGCTGGAAATTCCCGCCGGCTCACTGGATGGCAACGAAGAATCTCCCTTGACTTGTGCACAGCGCGAACTGGCCGAGGAAACCGGTTTTCAGGCTCAAAACATCATCAAACTTTTTGAAGGTTACCTGTTACCCGGATACTGCAACGAATATATGTATTTTTTTCTGGCCAAAGATTTAAACCATGCGCCGCTGACGCCTGACGAAGATGAATTTATTGAAACAATCCCGGTCAGTTTTTCCCGGGCGCGGGATTTAATCGCGAACAATGAACTCATCGATGCCAAAACCGTCCTTGGCATTATGCTGGCCGATAATTTATTACAAAAAAATACAACATAATCATTTCATTTGCGGAGAAAGATTCTTGCCAGAAGCATAAAGTTTTGTTAGGCTTTTCAGCAAGACCCATGTCATTTATCACAACCAATGGAGGCTCTGTCATGATCTACAATGAAGAATTTGAAACCATGCCCCGTGAAGTCATTAAAGCCCTGCAAGTCAAAAGATTACAGCAGGTTCTGGAGCGTGTTTATCACACCGTCGGTTTTTATAAAAAGTCCTTTGATGCCGCCAAAGTTAAACCGGACGATATTAAATCCATTGCCGACATGAAAAAGCTTCCTTTCACCACCCGGAAAGATTTACGCGATAATTACCCTTTTGGTTTGTTTGCCGTCCCGATGAGCAGCGTCGTCCGTCTGCATGCTTCGTCCGGCACCAGCAGAAAATCTGCCGTTTTCGGTTATACCAAACGTGATATTGACACCTGGTCGGATCTGATTGCGCGTTGCCTTGTGGCCGCGGGCATCACCAAAAATGACATTATTCATAACGCCTTCGGCTACGGGTTATTTACCGGCGGCCTTGGTCTGCATTATGGTGCGGAAAAAATCGGCGCCAGCGTCATCCCGATGTCGGGCGGCGATGCCAAAAGGCAACTGATGATCTTGCAGGATTTTGGACCGACTGTGCTTTGTTCCACTCCCTCCTTCGCTTTGCATCTGGCCGAAACGGGAAAAACAATGGGCATTGACCTAACATCATTGAAGCTGCGCGTGGGCATTTTCGGCGCCGAACCCTGGAATAATGCCATCCGCGATGAAATTGAAAAAGCTTTCGGCATCACCGCTTTGGATTTGTTCGGTTTATCGGAAGTTATCGGCCCGGGGCTGGCGATGGAATGTCTGGAAGGCCGTAATGGAATGCATGTGTTTGAAGACCATTTCATCGTGGAAACCATCAATCCGCAAACCGGTGACGTTCTTCCGGAAGGTTCTGAAGGCGAACTGGTTTTCAGCACGTTGACCAAAGAAGCCAATCCGCTTGTACGTTACCGCACCGGTGACATCTCACGCCTGATTACCGAGCCTTGCCGTTGCGGGCGCACGCATGTGAAAATGGAAAGGGTGTTGAAACGCAGCGACGATATGCTGATCATTCGCGGAGTCAATGTTTTCCCGTCGCAGATCGAAGCCATTTTGGTGGATATCGAAGGGCTGGAACCGCATTATCAGGTCATCATCGATAAAGTGGGAGCGCTGGATACTCTTGATTTACAAGTGGAAGTTAATGATAAAATATTCAGCGACTCCGGCAGCATCAAGCAATTGCAGAAAATCGAACAAAGAATTATCAAGGACATGAAAGATTTCCTGGGCATATCCGCCCGCGTAAAGCTTGTTCAGCCCAACACGCTGCAAAAAGCTGATGCAAAAATTATTGATAAACGCCACATTTGATAAATATGAAGGGGGTTACAATGAAAGTAGAGCAAATATCAGTTTTTCTGGAAAATAAACCCGGTCCGCTGGAACACGCGACACGTGTATTAAAAGAAGCCAATATCAATATTCGTACCCTTTCTGTGGCGGAAACAGTTGATTTCGGCATTCTGCGCCTCATTGTCAATGATGTGGAAAAAGCGAACACGGTTCTCAAGGACGCCGGCTTCCGCGTAAGCAAAACACCGGTTGTAGCAGTAGAAGTTCCCGACAAACCGGGCGGATTGCACAGCATCATGGAAGTTGTTTCCAAAGAAGGCATCAACGTAGAATATCTTTACGCCTTTGTGGAAAAGAGCGGCGAAAACGCCGTTATCATCTTCCGCTTCGACAACCCCGAAAAAGCCATCGAAGTTCTGACGAAGAACAAGTTTACAGTCATTCCGGGATCCAAGCTTTATGAATTTTAATGAAACCCAAGTTTCAGAAGCGTAGCACACTGAAACTTGATGGTTGAATTATCCCAGTCACGAAGTGTAGCCCGAAACGCCAGTGGACTTATTCCGGGTACGCAATGTCTCGGAATATGAAAATTAATGCTTTTGTTACAACAAGCTTTATTTTGTTTGCCACGGCTTGGTTTTCCAGCGCTGATGGAACCAAAACCACTGTTCGGGATATTCGCGAATAACTTCCTCTATGATTTTTGTGAAACTCTGAGTGTTGATCTTTAAATCCGCCTCATAATCGTCCGTACAAACAGCCTCAATGGCAGGTTTCAGGATGAACTTATATTTGCCTGATTTCTGCCTGGCCATGAAAGCCGGAATCACAGGAGCGCCGGAACGCATGGCTATTAACGCCAAACCCTCGCCGGTGCAAGCGGGACGTCCGAAAAAATCAACAAAAACGCCTTCAGACTTAGCCACGTTCTGGTCATTGAGAATACCTATTATATTATTTTCTTTTAATAATTTCATAATCTTTAGTCCTGTTCTCTTTTTGAGAACCAAGGCATTTCCCTGCATAGTTCGTACGTATTCAACCATATTATCAATGACCGGGTTATCCAGCGGCCGGTAAACAATATACATTGGTTTGAGATACATGGGACTAGTAATAGTCATTAGCTCCCAGTTGCCAAAATGAGCACCTATGGAGAGAAGACCTTTTCCTTGAGCAATGGCCACCTGATACCTTTCCAGACCTTCAACTTCAACCCATTTGTGAATATTTTTTCTGTTAATATAAGGCAGGTCGAAAAACTCAGCAGCCACAATGGCGAAATGACGGTAAACTCCCTTGGCGATTCCGATGATTGCCTTTGTGTTTTTTTCAGGAAAAGAACGCAGCAGATTGTGCAGGGTTATTAAACGATTTTTTGTACCAATATAATAAAAAAGAGAAAAAATGGCTAAAAAAAATCCTTTGCGCACAACGAGTGGAATACAATGGAACGTAACCAGTAATATTTGCGTCGTTTTTATTTTTTTAACAGTCATAATTTTATCTTATCTTAGAATAAATCATGTTCCATTATTTCGCCGCTCAACATTAAACTTGCTATCTTTGTCTTTCTCTATTTTCGTATTTCTTGCTTTCGTATTGCTTGGTTTTCCAACGCTGATGGAACCAGAAATACTGATCGGGATATTCCCGGATAACGTCTTCGATGATTTTTGTGAAACGCTGAGTATTGGCTACTAAGTCCGCTTCGTAATCATCGGTACAAACAGCCTTGACGGCAGGTTTTATAATAAATTTGTACTGGTCTGCTTTTTTCCTAGCCATAAAAATGGGAAGCACAGGAGCGCCGGAGCGCATCGCCATCACGGCCAGTCCTGCGCCTGTGCAGGCGGGACGGCCGAAAAAATCCACAAAAACTCCTTCTTTTTTAGCAACGTTCTGATCACTGAGAATGCCAATGAGATGATTTTGCCTGAGTAATTCCATGATCTTTTTTCCTGATCCCCCTTTGGGAATCAAATCATTGCCCTGCATGGTCCGCACATATTCAACTACATTATCAATGACCTTATTATCCAGCGGCCGGTAAACTATTTCAATCGGTTTTAGAAAAAAAGGAATAGCAATCGTCATCAGCTCCCAATTGCCGAAATGAGCAACGATCGTAAGAAGTCCTTTTCCCTGGGCAATGGCTTTTTGATAGTTTTCCAAACCTTCCACTTCTACCCATTTATGAATATTTTCTCTGTTCATATAGGGCAGATCAAAAAAATCCGCCGCCACCATGGCGAAATGACGATAAACTCCTATAGCGAGCCTGTCGATTTCTTCAGGGTTTTTTTCAGGAAAGGAACGCATCAGATTGTGCAGAGTGATCAAACGGTTTTTGACGCCAACAAGATAAAACAGGTAAAATAAAGAAAGAAAGAAACCTTTGCGCACACCGTGCGGAATGCAATGAACGACAAATAGCAATATTTTTGTTTTTTTAGTTGGTTGGACAGGCATAGTTTATAATTAAAGTGGTTTGCCGCATTCTTTGCATTTGCCATCGGAACCGATGACACCAATACAGGATTCATCACTGCATAATATTCGCTTTTTCCAGTCTTCATTTTGATCAAAACTGATTTCCGTCACGGTGTTCTCCTAGAATAATTTTAAACTTCTCTTACAACAGCTACAATTTTTTTTCCATAAAACAGTTAGCCTTTTATGCACGAAAGGGATTTCAACTTCACCACTTTCTTCGCAATTCCCGAATCGTGCATTACTTGCACAACATCCTGCACATTTTTATACGCTTCAGGCATTTCTTCGCTGAGCGTTCCTTTGGAACCCGCCATCACCAAAACACCCTTGTCTGCAAGTTCGCGGGCAATGGAACGTCCCCGGCTGGATTTGATGGCCTGCGTCCTGCTCATCACCCGCCCTGCTCCATGACAGGCGCTGCCGAATGTCTCGGTCATCGCCTTTTCCTGACCAACCAGCACATAAGACCCGGTTCCCATATCGCCGGGAATGAGCACTGGCTGGCCGACACTTCTGTAGCGCGCGGGAACCGCCTCGTGTCCGGCAGGAAACGAACGCGTTGCGCCTTTGCGGTGAACGCAAAGTTTCTTCATGATTCCGCCGATGTTGAATTCTTCTATCTTGGCAATATTGTGGCAGACGTCATACACCAATCGCATATTCACTTCACGCGGCGGCATGCGCAGAGTTTTTTCAAATACTTCCCGTGTACGATGCATAAGAATTTGCCGGTTAGCCCAGGCGTAATTGGCGCCGCAGGCCATGGCCGCCAGATAATTTTTCCCTCTCCCCGAATCAAGATACGCGCAGGCCAGTTGCTTGTCCGGGAGTACTATGCCTGTTTCGTTTGCATGTTTGACCATCAACGCCAGATAATCATCGCAAATCTGATAACCCAGACCGCGCGAGCCGGTATGAATCATTACGGCGATTTGCCCTTTGCATAAACCAAATACACGCGCCGCATCTTCATCGAAGATTTCCTGCACAACCTCAATTTCCAGAAAATGATTGCCGGACCCCAGCGTGCCTAGTTGCTGTTTGCCGCGCTCCAGCGCCCGCGCCGATACCTGCTCCGGATCGGCTCCGGCCATCGCGCCGCCATCTTCCGTTGTTTCCAGATCCTCCTGTAAGCCGAAACCCGCCTTGACCGCCCAGGCCGCGCCTTCCTCGAGCACCTTTTTCTGATCTTTGCCCGATAAGTTTACCGAACCGGTGGAACCGACACCGGAAGGGATATGCTGATACAAGGCGGTGGTTAAATCGCTGAGCCTTGCCTTAATATCACCCAGAGTTAAATTCGTTGTCATCAGACGGCAGCCGCAATTGATATCGTAGCCGACACCGCCCGGAGAAATAATGCCGCCAT
>JBATES010000075.1:0-11324 GCA_049664145.1 Smithella sp. | reverse complement strand
CTGATGGACTGGGTCTATGTTCTGCATGTACTGGGCTTTGTGGTCATCTTTGCCTTCTTCTTTGTGCACCTTTACCTGGGCACCATTGGTAACCCCGGAAGCGTTTCCGCGATGATCAGCGGAAAGATGGAGTTGCCGGTATTGAGAATGTTGCATCCGAAGTGGGTCAAAGAGATGGAACACGAAGGCAAACTGATGATTGCCAACGATAAAAAGTAAAACAATAAAAAATTAAGTTCATTTTTCAAGAGGCCTGGAATAAAATTTCAGGCCTCTTTTTTTAATGGAAAATACAAATAGGTCTATTTAGATTCCGGTTCGTTAAATTTCGCGATAATTCCAAACGGTTGAAGGCTGGCATTTTTTCGTTTCCACGCAATGTAATCTTCGATTTTTTTGATGGCTTCGCCGGCTGTGTCAACAAATTCCACACCCGCTTCATAAAACTTATCTTCAATGATGATTTTGATCCATTTTACTTTTCCGACAGCGGTGATCTGCTTTTTCAGCGCCTTTAATGTGAAATCTATTTTGAGAAGGGTATCGACGGGCAGAAGAATATTCCCCCGAATTTTGGCGCCGGTCGCAGAAATGTCTTCACTGTAATTGTAGGCCATCTTGTCTTTGGCAATATGTTTATCTCCGGAGATGACCGCAATGGTGATTTCATTGAATTCCTTCAACCTTTGAGCTTTTCTTTTGTCTTTCATGTCCATACATCCTTTTTTGTTGGATTGTTCCTTTACGGCAGCTGATATCCTTTGACCAGGAATAAATTCAGACAGGCCTCTACTACGCTTGTATCATAAAGAATTCCCTTATTGCTTTCAATTTCATCGAGCGCCGCCTCGACGCCCAACGACGCACGGTAAGGACGATCGGACGCCATGGATTCCACAACATCGGCTACGGCCAGAATCCGGGCTTCAATGAGAATTTCATCCCCCTTCAGATTTCGAGGGTAGCCGCTGCCGTTCATTCTTTCATGATGCTGATGAACTATTTCGGCCAGCGGCCAGGGTGAGGCCACATCTTTCAGCATTTCAAATCCGCTGGATGAGTGTTGCTTGATGAGTGAAAATTCCAGTTTTGTCAATTTGCTGGGTTTGGTTAATATTTCCGCAGGAACGGAAAGTTTCCCGATGTCGTGGATGGCGCCGGCCATGCGAAGGCCTTCAATCTGGTCTCCGGATAATCCCATTTCTTCGGCGATGGCACAGGCCAAATGCGCCACCCGGGACTGATGACCGGCCGTGTAAGGATCTCTGGATTCCAGGGCCGATACCAGGACCTGAATCGTCGTGCCGACCGCTTTCTTGAGACTTTCCAGCGTCAACTGAAGTTTCTGCTCTGCCATTTTGCGTTCAGTGATGTCCAGTGAAACATTGGCCAGGTAGATTGGCGCTCCCGTGGCGGTATATCTGATGGTGAAGGTCAGCGCATGTATATCCGTCAGCGCGCCGGTTTTGATGTTGCGATACTGCAGGTCGCCTTCCCAGTTATTGCCGGAAAGAAGGGCGGGAATGATTTCATCCCGGACTTTCGATACATACGGTTCGGGAAGGAAATCCATGATAGTATAGTCTCCGATCTGGTTCGGATCGATTCCCAACATTTTGCCGCCGGCGTCATTGAGGAAGATCATTTTTTCGTCCAGCGTGGCCAGATTCACCATCTCACTGCTGGATCGGACAATCGAGGCCAGCGTAAAGACTTCTTCCTCCGTCTTCTTGCGCTCGGTGATGTCACGGGCCGTTCCCCTGAACCCGATCGGTTTGCCGGAGAAATCTTTTAACAAGGATATGGATCCTTCAATATATTTTACAGATCCTCCCTTTGTCCGGATTTTCCAGACTAATTCTTTAATCGCCTCTTCTGTTGTATAAACTTGATGATAAGCCGGATAAATTTTTTTCAACTCGTCTTTGTCGGTGTACTGCCGGTTGTTCATCCCCATCAATTCATCCCTGGAGTATCCAAGGACGCGGCTCACCGTATCGTTGAAAAAAGTAAAGTTGCCGTTCAGGTCAACTTCAAAATAGCCTTCCTGAATATCTTCCAGAATGGTGCGATATCTTTGCTCACTGAGATGAAGCTGTTCTTCCGCTTTCTTACGTTCGGTGATGTCCCGGTAGTTTAGGATGACGCCTTCGGCAATACCATTTTTGACGAGGTTACTTCCCACCCCTTCAATGAAACAATAACTTCCATCTCTTTGACGCAGACGCACTATGCCCCGAATAGGGAGGGCGTTTGGATCACTGATCAAAGTGATGAAGGATTCGGCTATAAATTTCACGTCATCCGGATGAATCAGTTCGAGTCCCTTGCGCCCAACCCTTTCTTCGGGTTTGAAGCCTAAAATATGCTCAACGGCGGGATTGATGTAAGTGATGATCCCTTCCCGGTTCACGAGAACAATAATATCGGAAGAATGTTCGACCAGCGCCCGGAAACGCTGTTCCTCAAATCGTAATTTACCCTCTATCTTTTTGCGGTCGGTGATGTCTTTGATTATTCCCAGTAAATATTCTTCACCTTCAAGATCAATCACTGAAGCGCCGATATCGGCAAAAAGCACAGATTTATCTTTTTTCATTAAAGCGACATTATTAAGGGACACATTTCTTTCTTTCAAAACCAGCTGAAATTGTTCATTAACGAAATCAGTCATGGTCTGATCATGCAGATCAGATATGCCCAGTTGCAGAATTTCCTCTTGTGTGTATCCGGTTAATTCACACATTTTTTGATTGGCGGAATAAAATCTTTTGTCACTGATTTTCACCAGCAGAATACCATCAGAAGCTGAATCAAATATGGTTCTGAATTTTACTTCAGCCACTCTGCTGGTGGTAAGGCTCTGGGCGATCCTCGTCCTCAGGTTGGTAATATAGCCGCCGACCAGCGAAAACCAGGGCAGAACCATCGCGAGGACAATGAGGTTCAACAACTCTGTTTTCGTATTCATGGATCCCGGATCGAGCAGGTAATGAAGCAGGATGACCGCCGCATAGGCGATTACGGCAAATAAAGACAGAAAGAGAAATTCCCGGACTTTCAGCCGGAAAAGCCCGAAAACAAAAACAATGAGGTAGAGCAGGAGCACCAGACTTCTTTCTGCACCGGCATAATACACAAAAACCATGGTCCAGAAGGTTGCCATCACCATCTGCAAAAGCGTCAGACTCGGATCTTTGAACCTTTTGTTTAATCCTGTTTTGATGATCCCGTAAACGGAGAAATTGCTTAGAACAATCCCAAAGAAACAAATGACCAGAACATTTAACGGCACCGCGGTTAGTTCCAGTAAAAAAGCGAATATGGCTATGAGAAGCCAAAGCAGGTATGACGCGAAGGCCATCAAGAAACGCTTGATTCTCAAAGTCTGCTGGTAATCGTCTTTAGGAAATACACCAAACATAAATCCAATCCATTTTAGCAGGAATTTTATCGATAATTTTTTTCAAGCTGTTTTCTGACTGGGTGAAACCTTTTAACACATATTAATTTAAAATTCAGCCATTTTCTGATTATTATCCGGCAGCCTGCATACAGAAGCAATCAATCTGCCGGGTATGTTCAATGTCCATGGAGGATTTTTTTAGTATAAAATTCCCTTGCCGTGCATTTCTCCGTGTGTTTAGTATCATCGTGCTGAAATAAATGAATCAAACTTTACTTAATAATCAGGAGCGCGATGAAGGCAATTCAAGAACAAAAGGGGCAGACGCATTGATACGAAAAATTCTTTTAGGAGTGTTGATATTGCTGGCGGCGGTTGTGCTGGTTCGCATCGGCTGGCTCTCGAAAGAAGTGAGTCATGGGATTGCCAAAAGCGGCGGCAATGATCCAACAATTTTTTATAGCCGTCCCCTGGAAATCCGCAAGGGAGATCATCCGGGAAATCTGCATTTCATCGAGCGGCTGAACAAACTTTCCTATAAAAGAATGACGGGAAAGCCATCCGGTCCCGGCATGTATTCCGCAAATGAAAAACAAATCCGGATATTCCCCCGTGGCGGGGAAATTGCCGGGCGTATTTACGAAACGGGCCCGGTGGATATTGTTCTTCAGGAGGGACGGGTGATGGATTTGATTTCCTCCACAGGAAAAAAACTGGAATTCGTTCAACTCGAACCGGAGGAAATCGGACGGATGCTGCATTTGAAAATGAAATCGCGTCGTCCGGTTACTCTTGCGGAAGTTTCACCTTACCTTCAAAAAGCCGTCGTCGCTCATCAGGATAAACACTTTTATTATCATCCCGGCATTGATCTTTTTGCCTCCGGACGGAAAGATAAGGAAGAAGAAAAGGGCACGATTACGCAACAGATGATCCGGATTTTTTTCTTTTCTCCGCAGAAGACATTTGTCCGGAAACTTCACGAGACTGAATTGGTTCTGGCTCTGGAATTGCGTTACTCTAAAAAGCGGATTCTGGAAATCTACCTCAACAGTGTTTATTTCGGCCAGGATGGAAACCGGATGATTTTCGGGGTTGAAGAAGCGGCGCGCTTTTATTTTGCAAAATCGGCAAAAAATCTTTCCCTGCCTGAATCGGCGATGCTGGCCGGGATGATTAACGAACCGAATGCGTACAATCTTTTGAAAAATCAACAGAAGGCACAGGCGCGACGTGATGAGGTTCTAACCGGCATGCGAAAACAGACCATGATTACCGAAGACGAATATCGCCGGGCATCAAAGACGCCATTGAAAATTAAACCGGTTGCCGCGCCGGTTCATATTTCCTTTTTTGTGGATTACATACAGCGAATCACGCAGGATGAGTTGAGGACTTCGCGACTTTATCAAAACGGTTATCGCTACTATACAACGCTGGACACTTTTCAACAGTCTGTCGCCGAAGAGGCGGTTGCGCGGGGACTCGAAGAAATCGACTATGTCGCGCTGCCCGCGGATGAACCGTTGCAGGCGGCGCTG
The DNA here is from genome assembly GCA_049664145.1 of Smithella sp. GTDB lineage: Bacteria > Desulfobacterota > Syntrophia > Syntrophales > Smithellaceae > Smithella. Next base: position 6,377 of record JBATES010000075.1, on the reverse strand, counting down.
GTTGCCGTTGATCCCCGAACCGGAGCATTGACGGCAATGGTTGGCGGTCGCAGCTACGCGCAGTCATGGTTCAACCGGGCCGTGGATGCGAAACGTCAATCGGGGAGCGCTTTCAAGCCCTTTGTTTTGCTGGCGGCTCTCTCGGAATCGAGAGACATGACCCTTTCCACGTTGATTTCCGGTGAACCGATATCCCTGCCGACGCCGGAAGGGATATGGACGCCGACAAATTTTGAAAATAAGCAATACGGGCCAATCACCATTCGCAAACTCATTGAAGATTCCGTGAACACCGCCACGGTTCGACTGGCCCATGAGGTCGGCTTCGACGAAGTGCTCAAAACCGCCCGTCTGGCGGGGATCAAAAGTCCTCTGGCTGCTGTTCCTTCCCTGGCGTTGGGAAGTTTTGAAGTCTCACCGATGGAAATGGCCTATGCTTACGCGACCATCGCTTCCGGCGGCATCCATTATGAACGTTTTCCGCTTTTTTCCGTCACCACTGCCGGGGGTGAGAAGATTCTGGAAAAAACCGTGAAAAGCCAAAAGGCCTTTGATCCGCGGATAGCGTATCTTGCCGGCTACGCGATGGAGGGAGTGCTTTTGCGCGGAACTGCCGCCGAAGCCAAGGCCCTGCACATTAACTTCCCCGTATCCGGTAAAACAGGAACAACAAACGGTAACCGGGATTCGTGGTTTGTTTGTTTTACGCCCGATGTCGTTTGTGCCGTGTGGGTGGGATATGATTCGGGCGCCGATACCGGTTTAACCGGCGCCCAGGGAGCGTTGCGGATCAGCGCACAATTTTTGCGTGGTTTCTATTCCCAGGCAGGGCCGACGGCTAAAGCTGTGCCGCAGGGTATCGAAACGGCATTGATTGACATCAAATCCGGTTATCTGGCCAAATCTTCCTGTCCCAAAACAATCCGGGAAGCTTATCTGAAGGGGACTGCGCCGGAGAAATACTGTCCGGATCATCATTAAGTACGGCCGCGCTGCGCGCGCCCGTACGGCGAGTTGCGCAGCTATGTAATTTTATGGGGCAGCCCAATGCCTTTGCGCAACGGGAAATAGAGCAGCAGAACAAGAACCGATAACGTTACGCCGATGGAAAAGAGACCGGTGTAGCCGATACATTCCGCAATATATCCTGATGCCCAACTGCCGGGTGATTTACCCAGCACCTCAATAGCCGCCAGCACAGTGTAATGCGTGGCGCCGATTCGTTTGTCCACACGGGACATCATGTAGGCAAAAAGTGTTGTGGTAAGGATGCCGCCGAAAAAATGTTCGGCAATGGTTACACCAATCACCTGCGTTGCGGTCGGGGTTATGGTGGAGAGCCAGAGTTCGCCAATCAGCGGAATCAGCCTCATTGCGGCGGCAATGAATAGCGCCTGCACGATCAGCAGGCGTGACGCCAGCCATCCTCCGGCAACCGACCCGATCAGTGAAGCAATCATTCCCCAGGTGCCGACCCACAATCCGATCTGGTGAGCGGTGAAACCGTTATCCACCAGAAAAGGCTTGAACATGGGGTCGATCATCGACTCGCCCATTTTGTAGGTGGCAATGAAAAGCAGAAAAAAACCGCACCGGGAGCGCGCCAGGCGGCAAGGAAGGCATTCATAAAATCTGCCGATTTCGGGTGACTGTAACCGGCGGGTTCGTTCGGCTCGACCTCCCGGTGAAACAGGATGAGAATCAGCGGTAAAACGGCCACAACCGCCATGGTCAGGAAAAGGCCTGACCAGCCCGCACGCGCGCTCATCCAGACCAGGATGCCTCCGCCCAGCACCATGCCCATTTTGTATCCGGCAACCTGAGCGGCATTGCCGGGACCCAGTTCCTTTTGTCCCAGAATGTCCACGGCCAGTCCGTCCACGGCGATGTCCTGCGTGGCGGCGCAAAGGTTCATGAGAAAGATGCACGCCAGCAGCGGTGCCATCTCTCCGGATGCGGCTATCGGCACGGAAACGAGCATGGTGAAAACCATGCATATCTGCAAGGGGATGATCCATGAGCGACGCCGTCCGATATGCGCCGACCAGAAACGGTCAACAAGAGGAGCCCAAAGGGGTTTGAGAAACCAGGGCAAGGCGAGTGCGCCCGCAAAGCCGATGGCGGCCAGCGAAACACCCTGCTCTCTCAGGAGCACTGGAAGCGCCGTGGCCTGGAAGCCGAAAGGCAGTCCCTGTGAAAGGTAGAGCATAAACAGGAGGGCCGTCTTGTTGCCTGTTTTCATTTTCACTCCGTTGCCGGTTTTTCCTGCGGTTTGGTTAACGACAACAGAATGCCGCTTAACGCAAGATAGGCCACTGAAACCATGTAAGGTGCACTTTTTGCAATTTTCCAGGGAAGATACAGCTCACCGGTTGGCATGACTGAATGAATAATACCGAACAGAGTGAAAGCAGCACAGACAGCCGCGCAAAGCGCCGCCAGACGGGCTTTGTGGTCGATAAGAAAGGCTAACATACTGCCCCAGAGCAGGCCGGTAATGATAAATCCGTTACTGAGCATGGTGAGGGTTTGATGCATGGTTTGCAGCCGAATGGGCAGTTTATCAAGGGGCGTGCCCATTGCGCCTGTAAACTGGCCAAGGATGATCAGCACCAGGCTGGCGATAACCGGCAGCATACTTAAGCTGACCGCTGGAGAATGAGCGGGCGGCGAATCCTTGTAGGCCTGACGGATGATTTCAAAACCGATGAAAATGAAAATCGGCGCAATAACGGCTCGCGGAATCAGACTGACAAAAAGTGAAAGCAACCCGACCACGGAGCAAATACCGATGAGTGTTCCGGTCAGCAGCGTGTACCACCACGTCGCGCCCATCTTTTTGTATGCCGGATGACCGATATAAGGCGTTGTCTGCGCAACACCGCCGAAAAAGGCCGCGATCAGCGATGAAAATGCCTCCGTCAGAAGAATATCTCTCGTCCGGTAATCATCACCCGCGAGGCGGGCGCTTTCCGTATTGTTGATGCCGCCGATAATGGTCAGGATCCCGAAGGGAATGGCAATCGTCAGATACTGAATGCTTTGGGGAATATTCTTGAGAAAATCAAAAGTAATGACCGGTAAGGAAAAATTCATTTCCAGCGCCGGAGCGGTGAATTCTGGCAGATATCCTCCGAACCCCAGAATGAAATGAATGCCCGTGCCAAGGATGACCGCCATCAGAACACCCGGCAGGCGTCCCGGCAACTGCATTTTGCTCATAAGGGCTGTAAAAATCAATCCTAGAGCAACCATGCCGACAACGGCTTCACTGAATAGTTCCAGGAGCGGTAGAAATCCCAGCAGTAAAAGGCCGATTCCGGCCAGAGGGCCAAGAAGTCCTGCGGTGGGAATAATGCGCTGAATCCAGCCACCGAAAAAAGAAGTGATGACCTTGACGGCGCCGATCATAAAAAGAGTGGCCATGCCGATGTGCCAGGTCAGTTGAGCATCATGCGTGGCGACATAAGCCGGTCCCATGACCGCGTAGGCAATGCCGATAGTAGAGGGCGTGTCAATGCCCAGCGGCATCGCCGTGACATCCTGCCGCCCGGTTTTTTTTCTCAAACGGATGGCGAGCCAGGTGTAAACAAGGTCCCCCACGCAGATGCCGACAGCCGTGCCGGGGATCATGCGCGTCAGAATGATATCGGCAGGATAGTTAAAAGTAAAAATAAGGATGGCGCTGAAAAAAATCAGCGTTCCGACGTTGTCCAGAAAAAGGGCAAGAAAAGCGGTAGTTTCTCCCCAGAATCGGTGTGAACCGACAGCTTTTTCGGTGTTGATGGTGTCCAAAATTCACCTCTATGAAGAAAAATGAACTGCTTCTTTTGACACAGTTATATATCTAAAGTTGAACGGTTTGACAATTCGTTTTCTTTTAATATTTGTTTGCCGTTGACAGGCAAAGGAGGATGATTCTCATAATGAATCACATTGATCATTTAAAGAAAGAAACAACCAGCTGAATGATTATGGTTATGGAGACTTTACTGAATCTTTTTTTTTGTTCTACGACGCATATAATCTTCTTGCAGATTTTCATTTTTTTCCCATTGCAGTTGATCATCGACATTAATCAGCCTCCTGCCCCGAGCAAAAAAAATGCAAAGTTCATTGTGTTTATTTAAAATTTTTTTATCCATTTCATTTAAAATATCTTGAATGGTATAGAAGCACTCTACGTAACAATTACACTGAGCGTTGGATAGTTTGTTTGTCCACGCGTATCCGATTAACTCTTTCGTCATATAAGCTAATTTAATAATCTCCTGATTGGTTAATGTTACGTCCATTATTTGCCTCCCTGAAGGTCAATAAAATTAACGAGTCTCATTTGAGGACAGCGAAATATTGCATCATTCCTTTTTGCGTATAGCATAAAACTGTCCAATGGAGAAACAAGAATAACTGAATGCCTTAAGTTGACTGATTCTCTGTATAGGAGGAGAGTAATTTGCAGAAATTACTTGCAGTAGCCTTTGCTCTGAGCTTCCTGTGACATTTTGCAGTTGCCTAAAGCGCAGGCTTTCTGAACGTCACGACAGCCAAGCTGCATGTTGCCCTGGAGCAAATAAACCGTGCCTCTGTTATTGTAGGCATCTGTAAAATCCGGTTTCAGTTGAAGGACTCGACTATAGTCATCAATCGCTTTCTGGAATTCGCGAAGATTGGCGTAAGCATTGCCCCTGTTGTTATAAGCTAAAAAGTAGTTCGGCATCAGACGGACGGATTCCGTGGTCATCTCGACGGTGCGCTGAAATTGCCCCATATTGTAGTAAGCCGTCCCCTTTTTGTTATACGTCTCGGGATTATTGGGCTCGAGCTTAAGCGCTTGATCCAGATATTCAATCGCCTTTTCCGGATCCGTATATTGCTGTCCATTCCATAAGGCCTGTTCCATTTGCAGCCATTCAGCCGCAGTTTTACTCTTATCCGAACAGGAACAAATCAAAGTGGATGCAATAAATAACAAAATGATTAATTTACGCATAAATCCTTCTCTTTTTAAGAATGAAATTTGTTTTTATTTTTTTGAGCATATACCAAAGTTTTTTGAAAAAATAAACCCATTGTTTCATTGATAAAAAATCTATTTGGTGTTTATCTCGCAACCGAACTGGACTGCACCCCCCGGATTGGACAAAATATGTTAGAGTAGTTGGCAGGAACCAGATTCCCTTAGCGAGGGAGAAAGGAACTTGCCATGAAACACCGCAGAGTATTTGCTGTTGAACTCAAACGTCAGATCGTTGAAGAACTTCTGAGCGGAATGAGTACACCAGCGCAACTGACACGCCGTTACGAGATTTCTTCCGGCCTTCTTTATCATTGGAAAGAGCAATATGCCAAAGGGCGGTTCAACAATGAACCCTCAAAGGAAGCCGCTCTTGAAGACCGTGTTCGCCAACTGGAACAACTGGTCGGCAAATTAACCCTGGAGAACGAGTTTTTAAAAAAAGCCGTTCAGAGGGGCCTTTTAACACTACCAAAGAAAAGCGACAATTCATTATTGAACACCGTCACCTCCTCCAAAGCACGCAAAGGAGGTGCAAACTCATGAAACTATCCCGCAGCACCTATTATTATCAATCAAAGAACAAGGCTGTCGATGATTCAGAACTTATTGCTTTAATCGAAGCCATTATTGAAGAATTTCCCGGCTATGGGTACCGCCGTGTCACCCGCGAACTTCACCGTCGGGGAATCCCTGTAAATCATAAAAAAGTGTTGCGCATTATGCGAGAGCGGGGCCTCACCCGCAAAACCAAACGCCGTTGGATCAAAACGACGGACAGCAATCACCGTAACCCGATTTATCCCAATCTAATCAAAAATATCGTTGTGACAGCCCCGAATCAGGTATGGACGGCCGACATCACCTATATTGCCATCCGCAGCGGTTTCGTCTATCTGGCCGTCATTCTGGATTTGTTTGCCAGAAGAGCCATTGGTTACGCTATTTCACGCCATATCGATACCGCCCTGTGTCTGGCCGCCCTGACCATGGCCATTGCCCAGCGGAAACCTCCCAAAGGCGTTATTCATCACTCGGATCGGGGCGTCCAGTATGCCGCCCATGAGTACGTAAACGTTCTCTTGCAATATGGCTTTCTGATCAGCATGTCCCGCAAAGGCAATCCTTATGACAACGCTGTCACCGAAAGCTTTTTTAAAACGCTCAAGGTTGAAGAAGTTTACCTTTGGGAATACCGCACCCTGGAAGATGTGCAAATTCGGCTTCCCTTTTTTATCCAAGATGTGTACAATCATAAACGTCTGCATTCCTCGCTGGGATACAGACCGCCGGTAGAGTTTGAAGAACTGTTTTATAAAAACCTTAAACCCGCGCCGACTGCTCTAACCCGATCTGTCTA
>JBATES010000074.1:0-20990 GCA_049664145.1 Smithella sp. | reverse complement strand
GGCAAGCCATAAGCAGGAAACTTTAGACGCCCGCTTGAGCATAAAAGCATATCCAGTTGCGACAGAGCAAACAGTGGGACACTCTTAGCGTAAAGATTCTGGATTGTACGAGCCAGGCGGGCCACTTAAAAATTATGATACCAGCAATGTTTTTAAACGATCTTGACATCCGGTTAACGGACAATGATTTGTGGGTACTGGCAAAGCCTTTACGGTATTATTCCAGGATTCTGAACAGCCTCGTAATTGTGCCTGAAGGCTTTATCACCGACCTTGCAAGCGTCCCGCGCCTGCCCATCGTCTATGATATGTGGGGCGACAGGGCGCACCGTGAAGCGGTCATTCACGACTTTTTGTATTGTTGTGACTGTAATCCGGTAGTCACACGCGGGCAAGCCGATCAGGTTTTTCTTGAGGCGATGAAGGTCAGAAAGGTTTTTGTACATATCAGATATCCTATGTTTTGGGCTGTCAGATCTGCCGGGTGGTGCAACTGGCATAAACGGAAAATTACGGAGTGGTAACGGCCCACGGCCCGGAGAGTTCGGGCCTACGGGGTGCTTTAATCAACCGGTAAAGATATTGTTATAAGCGTTGGTGATGCAAATATTTTCCAACAGTCAAGTTTTTCAATTTTGCCTGTTCGTGTATTAATTTTTTAGATAAGTCATTGCAATCGCAAAGATATATCATTGCGAATCTGACATGCCCAAGTTCTTTTTCTAATTCCCGGCGATTCCATGTGTTTGGGCGCTCAGGGTGTCAGTCTGGCTCTTATAATCGGACATGACGGCCTTTTTTTCGTCTTCTTTTTCTCTGAGTTCAGCGACGCCCTGAGCCAGAGAAGCGGCCAGTTCAGCTTTTTCTTCGGCTGTAAACACATACTTGCATGATTCTTTTTTGATTTCTTTCGGTATGTTTGGATTTGACACTTTTCACCCCCTTAAAGTTTATTTATTCAAGCCCGTAATCTGATTTTTTAGGCTGGTCTCCACCGTCGGCGAACGCCCATTCTGCCATGGCGTACAGGTAAGAATCTTTGTCATTGTGCAATGGATTCAGCCGTTGATGTTCATTCAGGGCCAATATCAACCGTTTAATTCTTTCGCCTATTTCCAAAAATCACCTCCTTAAAATTGATGGTTATTTTCTTTCCCCATCCCTCAGCACTCTGGCGCATTATCCGAGCGCTCTGGCTTCAGGTTTGGGTTTGTTCGGTTTGGACAGATTAATTATTTCTTTTCCAGGCCTGGATTGTTCAAAACCCACAGGGCGGTGACGCCAGCCGGGACATCAAGCTGAGTCAGGCCTGGATTGTTCTCAACCCGCAGGTCGGTGAACGGGTATTTAAAACCATCAGGCCAAGGTAGCATGCGTTCTATTGCCCACCGTTTATCTCCCATACTGATGTCCATTTCCAAAACATCGGTTGCCGTGATTGTTTTTTTACCAGCGAAAAGCCTGGTGATGACTGCCTCGCTGTAATCGCTGCACGGGCTCATGTTAAGAACGTTTTTTACTGTGTAGCCTGCCATTTATAGCCTCCTTTTGAATTAATAATTATTTTCGCTTCTTTTATACCCCGTCCGTTCATCCAGTCGAATCGGTCTGATTGCCGGTGGCCGGTCAGGATTTGTTCGGTTTGGCCTCACCCTATGCGTTCCGAAAGTCTCCGTTTCCGGGCTATGGGTCGGCGGTCGGGGTTGATTTAAAAATGAAATTCAATCATTTTTTCCGGCCCACAATGCCGGGTTCTTTTGAATGCATCGGCAAAGGGCCATACGCCGGCCATTTCCTTGCAATCGGTGTAGCCTGCTGCATTCGGACGCCAGTAAGCAAGATGTTCACGCGAAAAAATTAAAACAAACTTACCTTTAATTTTATCGGCGCATGAAGGCCATCGCATGACACGTTCAAGCGTTTCTATGCCAATCGGCTGTCTTTTCAGTTGAGATATTTTTGTTCTTACTCTTATCCGTTTCATGGGCTTCTCCGCTCGATTTATGGCTCATAATAATTTTTTTAATTGGCATTGTCAAGTTTATTTTTTTATGTTTGTAAAATAATTCCCTTGACATTCTTTCGAGGTTATTTTAAAGTTGAGGCAAATTTTGAATACTTAAAAGGGAGAACAATTTTGAAACCAAAATTAGACACAAAGAAAATTAATGACTGGCTTAACGCGAACGACAGATCAATCGCATGGTTATCCAGACAATTGGGCGTCCCTGAATCAACCATGTATTTCAGGATGCTTAACGGGACCATGCTGGACATCGACAAGATATCATCTTTAATGGGTTGCGAGCCGACCGACCTGATTGAGATGGTGGAATAATGGAAGCAATCAAAGCATATGTCAAAGACAACCTGCCGGAACTGGCCGCCGAGGTCGTGGACTGGAAGCGGTACGGCATACTCCATAACGGAGTCGGCGGCAAAGTGCGGGAATTGGCGCGGATGATTAGCGAGCAGGTCCATCACGGAATGGATGGGTTAAAGATTGCCGAGACGATGATCAACCGGGCAGCGCTCGAATTCGTGGTGCGGCATCGTGAGGGCAATAAAACAACCATTTAATTTTTTGGAGGCGAACTTGAAAGCGAAACAAATCAATGAAACAACCTTGGCAATTATCAGCCGGGTAACGGTTGAAGGCAATAACATCTTCCTAACCTGCGGACAACTGGACCGGAAGCAGTATCAAGCCGTTGATGAAGCTTTAAAGGCTATCGGCGGGACATGGAATCGGAAGGTCAAGGCTCATGTTTTCCAGGAAGATCCGACTGCGAGACTGGAATATCTGATCAATTCCGGCGAAGTCGAGTTGCCGGAAAAAAACAGCTATTTCCCGACACCGAAAGCAATCGCGGAAAAGATTGTGAGTTACGCAGCTATTAAGCCCGGTATGAAAGTTCTTGAGCCGTCTGCCGGCCAGGGGGCAATAATGGAGTGCCTGCTCCCTGTTGAGTGCACAATTGATTGCATTGAGTTACTACCTGAAAACGTTCAAGTTTTAAGGGCTAAAGGTTTTTTTGTCGCAGAAGCCGATTTTCTGACAAGCACTTGTGATGGCTACAAATATGATCGGGTTGTGATGAATCCTCCCTTTTCCTATGAGGGCCACCCGCAAGCCGATATCGACCACGTCACCCATGCTCTGTCCTTTCTCGCCGAGAAAGGCAGATTGGTCTCCATAATGTCATCCGGCGTCCTTTTCCGGGAAAATAAAAAGACGGTTGCGTTCCGGGAAATGGTTGCCGAGATGGGCGGATATTTCGAAAGGTTGCCGGAAGGCTCATTTAAGGAGTCTGGCACAAATGTGAACACTTGCTTTGTGGTTATCGAAAGGTAGGGACACGCCCATGACCAGCCCAAAGATGAAACAAATCCTGCGCCTGTTTGAAAACCCGGCAACCAGCCCGGATGGAAAAATAACAAAGTATTTCACCATTAAAGTATTTTCGCTTTGGTATCATTACAATGCTGAAAAATATATAGGCGAGATCCTGGGCCGGATGGTTAAAAACGGGCTGCTTGCGCGGGTGTCGCCTGGGGTGTTCCGGCGCGGCGAAGTTGTCGGCAAGGGGCCGGTGAAAATTAAAGAAGCGGCTGAAGACAAAAACCAGATGAATTTATTTTGAGGGGAGACATAACCAAATGATCGATAAGCAATTTTTAGCCATAAACCACACCGGACTTCGGGTAAGTTGCCGGGGCGTGTTGGGGAGGATATCAAGTAACAAATCAACGCCGTTAATGTTGCGCTACGGTTGCGAAGAATTACTGAAGCATCTCCAGGAAACGGCAACCCGGTTTTACGCCGGGGATATCAAGGCCGTGGACGAGTTTTTCCAACTTTATTGCCTGGATGGCAACAGACCGAAGGATGGGGAATAATGACAACAGTCGATGAAATAATAAAGCGTGAAATGACACCCCGAACGGTTGAGCATTGGGGAGATAAATTCCATGATTTTGTGCCTGAACTAATCTCTTCAATCCACGGTGACGGGAAGGCCGTCCTCTATATCACACCATTGGCTACAAGACCATATTACTATATCTTGAGGGTCGATTCGTCGCTTAAAAAAATGGAGAAAAAAGATCCCGACAAGTTCAGCGAATTAATGGACAACGAGTTCCTTTCCACAATTGAAGAAGAATGCGGCAGTCGGCATGAGACAGATGACGACGGCAACGAGGAACTAATGCCATGGCCAGCGCTTGACGACTCATGCGGATGGGATTGGGAATTTGAATAGGAAAGGAAGGGATAAAATGAATAATGATTATCAAGGTTGTGAAATTTGCGGTACGTTTGAGGCCGTAACAATTCAAGAAGATGAGATCGGGCTTTTGCATTTTATTTGTGAGAAATGTTTCGCCGGAATGAGAGAGGAGGCCGAAACGAATTGACCCTGATGCACAAAGACGACAAAAATAAATGCGCGGCGTCGCTCGGCTGGCCGGAGGGTTATTTGCAAGCAATCCACGATTTATACATCGTTGAAGATTTGAGCTATAGCCAGGTGGCGGAAATGGTAGGGTCCTCGAAATATGCCATTCAATACCGCATGGGCCAGATACCGGGATTTCAGCCGAAACCGAGGGGTGGTAATCAATCCCGGCAAAGCAAGTTGAACGGTGGAAAGTGCAAGAAATATCCGCTTCAAAAATATCCAGCCGGCACAAAGTTGAAGCGGATAACTTGTTGTGTGTGCAAGACTGTTTTTGAGCGGCCCATCAGGTCACGGGCTATCCGATGCCAGCCCTGCCAAAAAAAGTTTGATCAGGCGGCCAACAGATTGGCGTCAAAGGCTCGGCAGGAAGGAAGTGGGACGAACGAGACAGAATATGAGTGTAGTCTTGCGGAAATAGCGGAAGAGGAAGGCATTTCAAAAGAGCGCGTTAGACAAATACAGGAAGCTTCGTTGAGAAAACTTGAAAGATTTCAACATTTGAGGGAGTTTTTGAGATGAAAATCATTCACTATTTTGCAATAAAACGAACCAGGAAAAGATTTGAAATCGTCTCAGCGCTTACGGGAAATAAGTCATTTATCGTCAACCTCATAAAAGAATTGGAGAGGCGTGAGCCTGGCGCTGAGATTGTGCTGGCAGCGTGCAAGTTGGAGGTGGAGCCATGACCGATAAAGAGATTGATACAGATTACACAAGAGAGGTTGTTTGCCCATTTTGCGGGTATGAATTTGGGGATAGTTGGGAAATCGATTTTGGCCCTTGCATGGAAGGCGATACCGAAGTCACATGCGGCGGATGCGAAAAAGATTTTCCGGTATCCAGGCACATAGAAATTACATATTCTTCATGGATAAAATCATGAATTGCGGAAAGGGAATAGAATCGTGACCCAACAAATAACCAAATACGGCCCATGCCCGGACTGCGGCGGGTATATCAAGCCGTGCCGATGCCATGACGAAACCCGCCTGAGAGAAATGGATTTAAAAACCATACGCGCCAAAGTCGAAGCGCTCGAACATTCCGGGTTGTTCCGCCGTTGCCCGGACGTGCTGGCGAAAATCAATGGCGCCGTTGAAGGGGCGCTGGCGGATATTGCGATTGAAAGGATAAAGTGATGGATGTTTTTATTGCTCAGAGACATTTTGATTATGAAGGATTCCAAATTTTGGGCGTGTTTGAATTGCGTGAAGATGCTGAACGGGCTTGCAAGGACGATGCGGATAATGGAAATAGGCACATTGTTAAGGCGTTTAAATTGGTAAAACGATCAAATATTGCGATTTCAAAACTTTCCTCATGATTTTTCTTGACAGTTCTTAACGCTTCATGATATTTTCGGTATTAAAAAAGGAGGTGAATGATTTTGGAACCATTATTGACAGAAAAAGAAGCGGCTGAATTACTCAATGTCAAACCGGAAACACTTCAGACATGGAGGTCAAACCGAACTGGCCCCCCGTTCGTGAAATTTAAGACCGGAGGCATCCGGTACAAAGAGGCCGATCTTGAAGTTTGGGCCGCCGTGTCAACTCGTAACCCAAATGCCGAAGATAAGGCGTATGAAGACGCAAAACAAAGGGAGGTGGACGGAGAATGAAAACAATCGCATTTGACATTGAGACAATCGCGGACCCGGCAATGATTCAATTTTTGCCGGAAGTGGAAGTGAATAAGGGCTTAAAAGACCCCGTTAAAATTGAGGCTGATATTGCGACTAAAAGAAAAAAGCAAATCGAAGACATGGGCTTAAACCCCATGACAAACATTATTTGTTGCATCGGATGGGCCAACGAAAAAGAAGCTGATGCAAAAGTGATTTCACCCAATCTTTCAGACGAAAAAGAACTTTTGATGTGGTGGTGGGATATCGCGTCAAAATATGATCGGTTCGTAACCTTTAACGGTAGGAATTTTGATTTACGGGCAATTCTTTTACACGGAATGCTCCACGGCGTTCGACCATCGGTTAACATTGACAAAGGGAAATACAATCGCGGGAATCACATTGATATGCGGCCAATCCTGGCCGGTGATAACAAGTTTGCCAAGGGGGAATTGGAGTATTTCGCCCAAAAGTTTTTAGGCAGGTCGAAAGGCGACGGCATCAACGGCTCCATGATCCAGCGTTATTGGGAAATGGCGCTTTATGATGACATCGCCAAATACTGCGCGGATGGCGATTGCCGGATCACATATGATTTATGGGTAATGGCTGAATCTGCTGGTTTGCTTGAATAAAAAAAATAACAAAAGAAAGGATTTGTAATGGGGATTAAAAATTTACCGAACAAGCTCAATGAAGCTGGGAAGATCAAGATCGGCATGAAGGGTGAAGAGATCACCAGTAAAGAAGGAACTGTCTTTCGCCCACCGACAAGGCTTGATCACTTTATTATCACGAGCACTGACAAAACGGAGGCCGGTGATTTTGTCCAAGACACAGTTCTGATGGACAAAATTAAGGCCAGTGGCCGGGGCGTGGTCAATTCTGCTGGCGATCTGGTGGGTATTCCTGTCCGGCTGCTTTATGAGGACACGGATTTGAATTTCCCGACCCGGTACGCAAGCTATGTTTCCGGCAAGCTGTCATGCACTGGCGACGGGGTGGCTTCAACAAAGCGGCTGGATGATTTCAAAGTTGAATATTCATGCCCATGCGACCGGCTGAACCCGGAATACAAAGGCAAGGACAAATGCAAGGCGACCGGGAAGCTTACTGTTGTGATTGATGAAGCGTCATTGTTTGGTCAGGCCCATGTGTTCAGGACGACCGGCATCAACTCAGTCATGGGGATTATGGGCGGCATTGAATTGATCAGGACCGCGACCAAGGGCCATATCGCCGGATTGCCGCTGATGCTGGTTGTCAATAATAAATCAACCACAGTCCCAGGCGAAGGCACGAACACAACGGTCCAGGTCGTTTCCTTGTGCTATCGCGGCGACATGATGGCCTTGCGGCAGGAAACCATTAAATTATTAAAGGAGGATCAACAGTTTTTAATCGGCATGGATGAGCTTCAAAAAGAGGCTTACGCAATGGGCCGCGACGTGGTTGTGAGCGACGAAGAAGAGCGGGATTTTGTGGAAGAGTTTATGCCGGATGCGCGGGATGAATCGCAGGCGATTAAAGAGGTTAAAAATCAACAGGCGGCGGATGTTGTGGTGGATGTTCAGCCGGAGCCGGAGCCGGAACAAGCCGTCCAGCAAAAAGAAGTTCAGGAAATCGAAAAGCCGACGAACGAAATGCTGCTTGACCGGATTGTCTCATGTGACGACCTTGATTTGTCGATATCGCTTATCCGGCAGCTCCAAAAGTCGGAGGTTGTTCAATATTTGAAAAAATATTTCCCGGAAGTCGCGTTTAACGCCGGTGACACAAAGGCCGTGCTGGTGGGAATGGCGGTTGATCTGACGAAGCAGATGTTCGCGCCTCAAGCGGAAGAACAAGTGGCGGCTAAACCAGAATCGGAACCAGAAACACAGAACAGCATTAAAGACGAAAAGCCGTCTGCTGTTGCCAACGAATACTCATGGGACGATGGCCCGGAAATTACCCGCGAACAAAAAATTGAAATCCTGAAACTGAAAACATCCTTCGATAAAATTGTTGAAGGCCCGGAAAGCCGATGGTCGAACCTTATCGGCAGTTTTGTAAACAAAGAAGGCGCTGCGCTGAAAACAGCCGTTGGCCTGACAACTAAGCAAGCGAATGTTTTTATCCAAAAACTAAACCTGTTTATCGATGGGGAAATCCCGTTCTAAATCACCACCTTAAAACAACTCAAAAAAAAAGGAAACCTACAAATGGCCGATACACAAACTTACAATTGGGATGATGTTAATGTTAACGAATCCATCACCGCTGAAGAACAAAAAGCGTCTGAAAACATTTCTAACAGTACGCCGGTCGGAACATTCCTTTGCACGATTGCCGAATCAGTCGCCAAAGAAAACGCCATGTCCGCCTACACCTGCATCGCCGCTGGATGGAAAATGAGAATTGATTCCGTAATTGAAATTGAACAGCCGGTATTCGACGACAAGGGGCAGGCGGTCAAGCGCGACGGCCAGCAGTTAATGAAGGTCTTGCCGGTAAAAGACGCCGCTAAAAAGAACGCCGACGCGCTGAATGTTGGCCGGTTTATTTTCGATGATATCAACCTTTTCCACGTCAAAGAAAAAGAGGCCATGAAGAAGCGCCGGATTTTCATTGCCAAAAAAGCCGGATTGATCACCAGCGAAAGCGCCCAAATGACCGGGAAAATGTGGGGGCCGGGTGCGGTCGGGCGGCAGGTGGTTGTGAAAACCGAATGGAATTCATGGAAAGATAAAACAACCGGGGAACTGAAAAAGAACGTCAAGGTGGCTTGGGACGGCTACGATTACGCGGAAGTGGCAGGCGCACCCGCTGATGATGACTTTTCCGGGATTTAGCCAAAAATGAAAGCCGCAGCGCACCCACAGCAGCAATCCAGGATAATAACGTTTGAGCCGCGATATCACACATATCAAGACAATCACGGTCAGAAATACTTATCCGGTACGCAATTGTTAAAAAAATTCACGCCGAAGTTTGACGCGGTTGCTGTTTCTGAAAAATGCGCTGCGGGCAAAAACCCGAAATACAAAGGCCGGTCGCCTGAAGAGATCCGCCAAGAATGGAAATCTGAGGGCGACCGGGGGCGGAGTGAGGGTGAAAACTTCCACGCCTATGTCGAGGCACGGCTTTTTAATTTACCAGCCCCAAAACCGATATCAGAGCGTTGTGAAAAGCTGTTTGTCCAAGGCGACGACGCTTTAAGAAAGTTGCAAAAGCGGTTTATGTTTATTGACGCTGAGATGATGGTTTTTTCGCCGGAATTGGGGATAGCGGGCCAAATTGATTTAGTGATGTTTGATCAAAATACGAATGAAATGATTGTGTTGGACTGGAAACAAAATCGTGAGATTGACACCGAAAACAATTATCAAAATTTACTTCCGCCGATTGACCATCTTCAGTCGGCGGCGCTTCACCAATACACACTGCAATTGAGTTTGTACCAATTTTTACTTGAACGAGAAGGGTATTTTAACGTGGCTGGATACCGCAGGGCATTAATCCATATCACGCCGGAAACAAACAAAGCGATCCCACTTGATGACTATCGATATGAAATTATGGAAATGCTGAAATATGAAGGGAGATTGTGATGAATTTTTTCATAACAGGAACACAAGCATACGGGCCGGTAACAACCGGAAGCGACATTGATATCGTTATGTTTTCTAACGACGCTGAAGCCCTATGGAAAATTTTGAACGAAATGGGCATTACCCCATTTCAAACCGAGGTTCAAAAAAATGAAAAGTATGGCGGGTTTTATTTCAAGGTTGGGCCGCTTCAATTCAACGTTATTGAAGCCGTTACCAGTGATGATTATCGGTCATGGTTTTGGGCGACCGAGCGAATGAAAAAAATTGATCCGATAATTGACAGGGGGGAAAGGCTGGCAAAATTTAAATCCTTTTTTACAAGTGAAGACATAGAAACATGAATCAAGAATCCGTCACCATCACCGGCGAACTTCAGCGGGTAATCTGGCAACATCCGGACAACGGGTTTATGATTGGGGCCATACTGTCTGATGGTCAGTCGGTCACGGTTAAAGGGAACGTCCTAAATCCGCAAAAAGGGCTTGTTTACAAATTGACCGGGCAATGGGTGTCTGATAAAAAATACGGTGATCAGTTTCAAATAAAATCCTTTCAGACTGTGCAGCCGGTTGACCCGAACGCCATCTATAAATACTTGGTGCGGGTGGTGAAGTGGGTGGGAAGCAGTACAGGGAACGATTTGATCGACACATTTAGAGAAAAAACCCTTGAGGTTTTAAAGACCGACCCTGGCCAAGTATCGGACAAAATCAGGGGCATATCATATCAAAAAGCGGTTGAGATACAGGGCTTTTTGCTGGCCAATGAAATCAATGAGCGGGTTATGGTGGAGTTATGGGCTATGCTTGATATTCCCGGTATGAGAAAAGCTTTGCCGGGTGAGTTGGTGGAACGATACCAGTCAAACGCTGCTGAGGTAATTAAACAGAACCCATATATTTTGACTGATTTTGCAGGGGTCAGCTTTCCGCTGGCTGACAGAGTGGCGTTAAATGTCGGGTACGCGCCTGACGGGATAGAAAGGAAAAAAGCGGCCGTACTTTACACCATGGAGCAAATAGGGGCATTGCAAGGTGATATTTGGATTGCAAGGCAAGAATTAATCAATAAATCAGTCGAGTTAGCCAATGTTCAAAATATTGCGGCCGGGATTGATGAATTAACGGCCGGGGGAAAATTGGAAGAAGAATCCGGCAATTATGCCCTGATTTATCTGGCAGAAAATGAACGGTATATAGCTGAAAAAATTATGAGGATGGTGCAGCATGGCTAAAGAAATAATTCTTAATGCAGACCAGCAATCCGCCGTCCGCATGATTCAAGACAATAGGGTGGGCATATTATGTGGCAAACCGGGTACCGGAAAAACCACGGCAACATTGGCCATCATCGAATGGGCAGAGTCTCAAAATATGCGGGTAATCCAAGCCGCGCCCACGGGAAAAGCCGCCAAGCGCATGACCGAGGCAACCGGCAGGCCAGCGGCGACTATTCATTCAACGTTGGGTTGTGTTTATGGTGATGGCGGGTTTGAGTTTATCAACGGAGAAAACAACCCACTACCGGCTGATCTGGTCATAGTCGATGAATGCTCCATGATTACCAATAATTTAATGGCCGATTTACTCAGAGCCATTGACCCCGTCAGGACAAAGGTTTTAATGGTTGGAGATCCGGGGCAGTTGCCGAGCATCGGTGCCGGGGCGATCCTTCGTGATTTGATCGAGTCAAACGAAATTCCGGTCACGGAATTAAAAGAAATCCAGCGCAACAGCGGTGAAATCGTTCTGGCCTGTGCATCAATTCACGCCGGTAAATTATATCAACCGGCAAAGCAGTTGGATCTGGAAGCGGAAAACCCGGTCAACCTAATCCATATCGAGTGCATGACACCCGAAAAAACCCTTATTGCCTTGCGGTCGGTGGTGTGCGACCGGATGCCGCTACGGGGCTATGACGCCGTTAATGACGTGCAGGTGATAAGCCCCGTTAATATCCGTGGGCCGCTATCCTGCAAGTCAATTAATGAAATGTTGCAGAAGGAATTAAACCCGCCGGCGGATGATGATTTAGGGTTGAGATTCCGGCCAGGGGATAAAGTGATCAACACTAAAAACGAGAAGGTTGAAACCGTGACCGGGCAGGAAGAACGGATTGTCAACGGTGATATTGGCCGGATACTTGAAATCAATCAATCTGACAAGGAAATGGTTGTTGAATTTACAGCGCCAGACCGGACGGTTTTAATCCCGCTGTTTGAAAATAATTTATTACATGCCTACGCCATAACTTGCCATAGATTTCAGGGATCTCAAGCTCCAGTTATCGTAATTCCAGTTCATACGTCTTTTGGATTTTTTGTAAATAAATCATGGATTTATACAGCTATTTCCCGCAGTCAAGAGATATGTATAACGATAGGAAATTTTAGTGCGATAGAACAGATGATTCATAACAGAAATGATCATTATAGAGTTACAAGACTTAAAGAAAGACTGCATGAAGAGGCTGAATTTTTAAACATTTAGCTTGACAAAAATTACTTATAAGTGGTACATTAAAAATATGAAAACAAATATTCAAATAACCAGAATTAAATGCCTGAGGTGTAACCATGAATGGACCCCACGAATCCCCGATGTCAGAAGATGCCCCCATTGTAAATCATATTACTTCGACAGGCCAAAAAAAATGCACAAAGTGTAAAAAAGAATTGTCTTTTAAATTTTTTTGCAAACATACACGGCATAAAGATGGCCTATCTTCTTTGTGTAAACAATGTAAAAGCCTTTCTGATTTAGAATATAGAAACAATAATAAGGAAAAATTAAAAGAAAAGTGTCGTGAATATCATTCAAAAAACAAAGAAATCCATAATTTAAAATCTAAAGAATATCATTTGAAAAACTCTGAAAAAATGAAAAAAATAAAAAAAGAAAATTATGATAAAAACAAAGAAAAAAACAAAGAAAAAGAAAGGCTTAGATCAGCTAAATATTATAAAGAGAATCCAGAAATAAGAAGAAAAGCCACTTATAAATGGAATAATAAAAACATTGATAAAGTAAGGTCAATACGTAGAAAAGCTATGGCTAAAAAAAGATTAACACATATGGGAAAATTAATTTTAAATATTAAGGCAGGAATTTCTAAATCAATACGGACTGGATCAAAAAATAGAAGGCATTGGGAAGACATTGTTGGATATACCTTCATCCAACTTAAAAAACACCTTGAAAAACAATTTTTACCTGGCATGTCATGGGAAAATTATGGTCGCAATGGTTGGCACATAGACCACCGGATTCCAATATCTGCTTTTAACTTTAAAACACCAGACGACCACGACTTTAAAGAATGCTGGAAGTTAAAAAATCTTCAACCGCTATGGGCGCATGATAATTTAACAAAGCAGGCGAAGTTATCAAAACCATTTCAACCGTCATTGTCTTTTGGCGAATAAATTACAAGAACGGTTGCACGAAGAAGCCGGGTTTGGGGGGATATGAGATCATTGTCTTTGTTTTCAGGGATAGGCGGCTTCGATCTCGCTGCATTATGGGTATGGCCTGAATTAGAGATAGTTTCATTTTGCGAAATCGATTCATTTTGTCAGAAGGTATTAAAAAAACATTGGCCGGATGTGCCGTGTCATAGCGATATCAAAACCTTGAGAGGTGATAACTTTGGAACAATTGACTTTCTTTACGGGGGGTTCCCATGCCAGCCCTATAGTGTTGCCGGGAAGCGAAAAGGCAAAGAAGATGACCGTGCGCTCTGGCCTGAAATGTTCCGCGTTATCCAAGAGGCAAAGCCCCGTTGGATTATTGGAGAAAATGTTGCTGGCTTCGTCAACATGGGCCTCGATGACTGTCTTTCTGACCTGGAAAGCAAAGGGTACGAAACGACAGCGTTTATTATACCAGCTTGCGCCGTCAACGCCCCGCACAGACGCGACCGGGTTTGGATTGTTGCCAACAGCACACGGGAATTGTTCGACAGGACCGGGATCGCACGGAGATGGGGGAATAAACCTTCAAACACAAATTGCCTTATTTCCGACCCTCAGAGCAGAAAAACACAGCCCGCAGAGCCGGGAAGATTTCACGCCGAATCTTGCGGCCCGGTTGCAGATGATAGGGCCGTTACTGAAAACACCATCGGCTTGCGAAACGGAAGGCGGGATAATGGAGATCAGGCCAGGGAAGAACGCCCATTACAAACTCAGAGACCAGATAAACCATATTCAGATGTTGCCGACTCCAACCGATTCAATGGCAACGATGCAAGACTTGGTTCAGGCGAAATTTCACAGCTCAAAAAAGCCCAAATATTCGGAGGCGAATTTAATCCCAACCGCTCAGGCGAGCGATGCAAAAACAGCGGCGGGATGTTCTCAGAATTATATCAATCGGCGAAGGGGGACGGGGAAAGAAAAAGTTTCGGAAATCGTTCAGGATGGGGAGGGGAGAGTTGGATTGAAGCTGCAACCCGCCTTTGTCGAGTGGATGATGGGCTACCCCGACAAATGGACAGAACTAACAGACTGAAGGCATTGGGTAATGCAATCGTTCCTCAGGTTGTTTATGAGATTATGACGGGTATAAAGGATTTAGAAAATTGAAAATAATAATTGATAACCGTGAGCAGCGTCCGGTGCTTATCGGAATGCAAAATGACCCACGTTTTCCTGGGATATCGTCAATTAATTTCGGCACACTGACCACCGGGGATTATAGTTTAGAAGGCATGTCGAAGCCGTCTGATCAATACTCTATCACCATAGAGCGTAAAAGTCTGGCTGATTTTTTCAGTTCAACAGGGAAACATAGAGATCGGTTTGAAAAAGAAATGAAACGCATGGAAGCCTTTACTTTTGCGGCAATTGTTATTGAAGCAGACTGGCGAACAATTTTTAGAAACCCGCCTCCAGTGTCCCAAATGGACCCGTCAAAAATCCTCAGAACAATCATTGCATTTTGCCAGCGACATACCGTACACTGCTGGGACTGCCCCTCAAGATCATTTGCCGAAAAGATGATTTATTTATTACTCAAGCGATTCCACGATGACCGTCAACCGGGCGGGAAGATGTACCAGCCATAATTTTTAAGGAGTCCGCCTACCATGCCTCTATCTCAAGAAGAAATTAAGGCCGCTGTTTTGGCCCGCGCCAGCGAATCAACCCTTTCAGACAAGCCAATTGACGAATACCCCGAACAACAACCCCGCGCATTTTCAGAACAAACCCTTTGGAAATACCTACAAAATAATGAATCTGGCGACGCATGGTTATTCACTAAATTATTTAAAGATCAATATATTTATGATCACGCTGAAAACCAGTGGTATTATTGGAATGATCATTATTGGCGCGAAGATATTATTAACCAAGTAACGACCAAAGTTGACGACATTATTAATATTTATGGGGAAGAATCAAAGCGGCAGGAATGGACATCGGCCAAATCAAAGAAAGCTGGGGATGAAAACGGGGCTGAATCCGCCGAGAAAAAAGCCAAGGCATACCGGAAGCGGATGGAATTATTGCAAACACTCAGGCGTAGGGAAACCGTTATAAAGCTTGCCAGCATGGGTAAGGATGGTCTATCAACCCCTGGGGATGGATGGGATTCCCTACCATTTTTATTTTGCTGTAAAAACGGCGTCATTGATTTGCAAACAGGGGAATGCCAGCCAGGTCAACAAGCCCAAATGTTAAAAACCGCCAGCCCGACGATGTGGGAAGGGCAAGATGCTTCATGTCCTATTTTCGACAAATTTATGTTGGATATTTTTAATAATGACATAGAAATTGTTAATTATATTCAAAAGTTATTAGGATATTGTATAACAGGGGATCAGTCAAAGCACATAGTCCCGATATTTTGGGGGATTGGCAGAAATGGTAAATCAACATTGCTTGAAGTTTTAGGGCATGTTCTGGGCAAGTTCTCATGCCCGATTGAATCAGATACCTTACTCCAACAAAAACATAACAAATCAGCCGGAACCGCATCGTCTGATATTATGATGTTGCGGGGCAAGAGACTGGTATGGGCGTCTGAAACCGATGAAGGCAGGACAATATCAGCCAGTAAAATCAAACTTTTATCCGGAGGGGATACCATAACAGGCCGGGAACTTTATAAAAACAACGTATCCTTTCAAGCAACCCATCACGTAATCCTTATGACAAACCACAAACCACATGCCCCTGCAACTGATTATGCCCTCTGGAATCGCATCCGCCTTATCCCGTTTCTTATTTCATTCGTCAATAAGCCGACCAAAGACTTTGAAAAACAGGCAGACCCAGAACTATCCAAAAAATTAAAAACTGAAGCTTCTGGAATCTTGGCATGGCTGGTCCGGGGATATATGAAATTTCAAATAGAGGGATTTTTAACACCAAAATCCGTCATGGTTGCCACAAATGAATACCAGAAAGAAGAGGATATTCTGGGGCAATACATTGAAGATCGGACCGTTTCTTTGGAATACGGAGAAGTTAAAGCGCAAAAATTATATGCCGATTATATTTTGTGGAGTGCCGAGCTTGGCATCCGGCCAATGTCCGGGACAAGGTTCGGCAGAGAAATAAAAAAGAAAATAAAGCATGAAAAAAAGGACTGTGTTTATTACAAAGGAATTGTTTTGCGGGCTGAATATTATTAGAGGGTATATAGACAGTTGATAGAGGGTTATTTTAAAACCTTCTAAAAATTTTATTTCTAATAATAATATATATATATATTCCTTTCTAGGTTTCTTTTAGAGGGTATAGAAGGTAGAGTATAAAAGGTATATATAGAGAAAAGGAATAATATATATGTATATATCTCTAGATAGAAAAGTCTCAAAAAATAAAAAACCCTCTAACCCTCTAAAAGTGGTGTTAAGTTATTGATTTTTTGGATTTAGAGGGTTTGCCCTTTCAATTTTTAAACCCTCTAACCCTCTAAGATATAAAAAAGGGTTACAAAATGAATATTATTGAATTATTACAGCAAGATAATTTAAAATTAAAGCATGTGGCTGCTACAAGCGGAGGCGAATTTCATGGAGAATGCCCAAAATGTGGAGGCAATGACAGGTTTTTATCATGGCCGAATGACAGACCGGAAAAAGGCGGAAAATTTTATTGCCGTCAGTGTAAATTTTCGGGTGATGCCATCACATATTTAATTGAGATCCGAAAAATGAGTTACAAAGAGGCTTGTCTTGAATTAAATATCGAACCAAATTTTAAATATGACTCAAAGCCAAAAACTGAAGAAAAAGTTAATCAGCCCTGGGAGCCGCGAACGGTCAATCAAGTTTGTTCAACTTGGTCAGACAAAGCCGAGGCTATTCTTTTCCAGTGCTTTAAAACCATCATGTCCGCATCCGGAAAATCTACACGTGATTATTTATCCGTCAGGGGTATTAACACAGACACGATAAAACAGGCCAGAATAGGGCTTAATCTCTCGGATTTGACATTTGACCGGCAAACGTGGGGATTGCCCTTGCCTGAGAAGAAAGACGGCTTAAATAGCCAAATATGGATTCCAGCCGGAATAATCATCCCCATGTTTTATCTTGGCCGGGTGGTCCGTCTCCGCATCCGGCAATCAAACCCTAAAAAATCTGATCGGTATATTTTGGTAGCTGGGTCCGCGACGGCATATTTACAGCATAATCCAGAATTTAATCCTGCCCTGCCGTCAATGGTTGTTGAGTCGGAGCTTGACGGCTGGCTGGTTCATCAGGAAGCCGCGTCATTGGTCAACGTTTTTTCAATAGGCAATTCCACTGCACGCCCAGATAATGACACTCATTCTAAAATTAAACAAACGCCGATATTCATAGCACTTGACCACGACGCGGCCGGGAAAAATGAGACGCTTTGGTGGAAAAACCAATATAAAAACTCTTTACCTTGGCCGAGCATAGCGGGGAAAGACCCTGGGGAAGATTATCAGGCCGGGACTGATTTAAAAGCCTGGGTTTCTGCCGGGTGTGATATTTTGTCCGGTGCGGCGCAGCCTATTTCACAGCCAGTTAACCAATCTGACATTATGCAGGCCGATATAGTTTCCGGGCCAGTGCCGGATATTGAAATACCAAATATTCAAATACAACAGTTCAAACGCACAATCCATTGCATGCACAATCAACCGTGTGTTAGTCTTGGATATATACAATCTATATCCAGCCAATTTGAAAAGCCTGTATGTTTAATTCGAGATAACCGTCAGGCCGAAGAAGAGATAGACAGCATCACCTCAATTTATTCCATGCGGGAATGTCCAAAAAATAAATGGCATAGAGTTAATAATTTAAATGGTGGATTTTATGAAATAATTATTGGTATGGGAGTAAAAAAATAATGGCATCCAATAGCCCAAAAACAGAAACCGCGTTCGTGGTCCGGACGGTCATCACCTGCTAAATTTATCCGCCAAACTTCTTGAGAGCGTCAGGGAGGCGCGTAAAATGAAAAATCGTACCCAATATGGCTTAAAATAAATACGTGTCTAAAATCTTAAATAAGGGGGCTTAAAATGGCAAATGTCAAAATCGGCAAACTCACAATCAAATCAGACTCGGTATGCTGGACAATTTATGAGACTGTGACGGCTGGTGAAGATGCAAAAAATCCGGGTGAAGAATATGACAGGGGCATCGGCCATTATCCGTCATTATCAACGTGTTTGGAAGCGATTCTTGAGCGGGATTTGCAGGGGTCTGATGCATCGAGTATTGCGGAATTGTTGAGTGAGATCCGGGCTCTGAAAAAAGAAATCCGGAATATAAAATCATGAGCCGACCAACAATTGATATCTGCACCCGCCAGCGCATGGCCGATGCAATCGCAACATTGGAACATGAGCAGGGTATGCAGTGGCCGGCAGATGTGAAAATCCGGCTTGAGAATGCCAGGGCGGATCTCATCCGAGCCGGGAAAAAATTGTATGCCGTTGAGGAGTTGCTCGCCGGGCGGACGTCGCAGGTTGAGTTTGTGGCGGAATTTGATGGGATAAAATAAAAAGGGCCGGGTTTCCGATGGTCCCCGGCCAGTGGTTTAAATCAGCCAGAAAATAAACGCCACAGCGAAGAACACAGCCAGGGAAAGGAACTCTTTGATCATGGTTTGTTGTCATCCTTCAATCTGCAAAAGTGAATGGTAATTCACAGGTGGTTATCCCGTTTTCAAAATCGTCCAATATGCCCAAGAATTTCAGTTGAGTAAAAATATGGGCACCCTTGGGGTAGTGCATGCTAACCTTTAGCTCGTGCTTAATCCGACCAAAATCATAAGCCAACCCGGTTTTATCGATAAAATATCCTTGGGGGGCACACCCCGTATTGGGTCGCCAGCTCGGATGGTATTTCATTTCTCATTTTCCTTTTTGCGCCCAACAATCGGCGCGTTGTCGATCAGGTCGATGATGATCTGATCGATTGTTTTATTTTGCCGGTATGCCATAATCTGAAGGGCCGCGACCTGGTCCGGTTGTAAATACAACTCAATTTTTTGGGGCTCCATTCTCAACCTCCCTGCAAAATTTGGTTATTGCCTCAACCACAAATCTGGTCATGGTGCGCCGGGGTTTCCTCTGCCTCAGTGCGATCTGAAACCGGTTCAGCAAATCCCGATCAATGCGCACCGGGAAGCTGGCTCGGTCATCCGGCTCAGGCCGGGGTGGTCTACCCATTCCAGACCGCATCGCGCCGGTCAAAGTCCCACGTGCCTACCGGTTGGGCCGGATTTGTGGTGGTGTTCCAGATAATCGCCGAGTGTTGCTCGGCGTTTGAAACAACCAAGAACCGGCATTGTTCGCCGGTGGCAGGGTTAACAATCTCTTCCCAATTCGTTGTCGTCATAATCCCTTCTTTCCCGCTCTCGCGGTGCCCCGTTGCCGGGGCGGTTGTGTGGTGGTTAAAGAACAATTAATCCATGATTCAAAACACCATCATCCACGCAGGCGATGGCGGCAATCTATTTTGATCCGTCCGCGTATGTCAATTCAACCGCGTCAAATCCATCAGCATCTTTCAATCCCTTTGCGGTTATTTCAAATTTCATTTCCGGCGTATCTGAATCCGGCGCGGCCTGAAACTTCATTCCTACCAGGGCACCGCATTGTTTCATTATTTGATATTTTTTATTCATGATCATGCCTCCCTGTGTTGTTTTTGGTTTACTTTCCCGTTCTTTTGATTCCAAAACTATACCTGTTCAATAATGATGTCAAGAATTATTTTCAATTATTATTCGTAATAAAATATGGTGGTTGTTGATTTGATGAAAAATAGATTGAAAATAATTTAAATTTGTTGCAATTTTATAAAATATTGTGGTAATATTCCAAAAAACCACAAGATAAAGGATTTTTATGTTTAAATTATCCTCCCTGAAGATCAAACCCCGAAACCCCCGCAAAATCACAAAGCGCACTGAGGTTCCAGACAATTGGGTTCGGTCGTGTGCGGATCTCAGCCAAGAACAAAAAGATCGGTTTTTGTTGGTGGACAATGCGCCGGATGGCATGGCGGGTTTATATAATGTCAACAAAGAAAATAATTGTAATAAAACAAGACAGTTGGTTGAGAAATGAAATTCACAGAAATAAAAATTGAGGGCATGGCGGAAATATGCCGACCATCCAGATAAAAATCGATGAAAAAGATATGGCAGAGATCCGGCGGCTATTCCAAAGTGCGGATAAGCTCTACAATCAAGTCGCGTATCGTGCAATGGGAAAGGTCGTCGCAGGGGTGAAAACCGATACAGACGAAGCGGTAAGAGAAATTTACAACCTCACAAAGACCCGTGTCATGAAGGGGATTTTTACAACCAAGGGCGACGTTGATGCGCCTAATTTTTCCGTGTCCTTGGGAAAGCACGGGGATGAATCATCAAAGCCCGTGCCGCTGATTAATTTCTCGGCAACCATGACGCAGAAAGGGGCCAGCGTTAAAGTTCTCAAGGCGGGGTCAAAAAAAGTTATTCCTCATACATTCATTGCGGTGGGGCGAAATTCAAATAAGCATGTTTTTGGGCGGGCTTGGTGGTGGGATAAATCAGGATCACCGAAACAGGGTGTGGCAAAACCATTCAAAAAAACATTCCCATACGCGAAGCTTCCATTGATGTATCGGCAACCAGTTTACAATAAGTATGGTCCACGCCTTTCTGATGTGTTTTCCAAAAATCCAAGATTATATGATGATCTCAAGGCGAAGGCCGTCGCCAGGATGCGGAAGGAAGTTGATTACCAAATGGGGATGGCGCTGAAGACGTTGTAATGGCCAAATATGACCATTTTCAAAATTTTGGGTCCTCCCTGGGGG
>JBATES010000073.1:0-18342 GCA_049664145.1 Smithella sp. | reverse complement strand
TTCCCATTTTAATCGTAAAATCTCTTTAATTGTTCGCATGGATAACCTCGCTGCTGCCATTAGTGCCTCCAGGTTTTTTCCTGAAGCTGTAATGGCTTTCTCGTGAATTATCCAGCGTCACAACACGCTTCTCAAGGGGGTGGCGGATTGTACCGGAATCAGGTGGCGACTTCCTCCGGATTTGGGTGGCGGATTGCAGCGGAATTGGGTGGCGACATCAACCGGAATACGCACATAATGGACATCAGAACACAGGTAGGTGAAATCCGTGTGTTGTCTATATATCGTGTCTCAGAGGTTCATAGATTGACTGATATAATAAGGAAAGGGATTGTAGAAAGGTCACTACAGAGGGAAACACAGGGGAAAAAGAAAATGGGAAGACCTAGAAAACTAGATTTTTGATGGAGGTTATTGGATGGTAGAAGAAAAATTATCAAAAAAGATTTCTGTATTGATGTCAAAAAGTGATTTTATAAAGTTCAATCAGATATGTAAGAAAATTGATAGACCCGTTTCTAATTGTATCAGATTGATTACTTTGGAATGGATGAATAGGATGTTGAAAGGGTAAATATTTCTCGTTTAGATGGTCTGTATTCAATTATTTTTTTGTACAAGGGTAATGGGTCATCTCAATAGTCGGTATGTATGGTGATGTTCGGTTATACTTCGTATAACCTCACCATTTTTACTATGGTTGGTTATAGGTTATATTCAAAATCCACACCCTCCAATTTTTACAAAATCAATAAAAACGTAATAATTCAAATAGGATAAGGAATATTTGACCTTTACTTTTTGGAAACAATATGGTAATATGTTCATAACGATTGAGAAATCTTTTCTGGATTATCAATAGTAAGGGTCTGATAAAAAGACCGAACATTTCATCGTTCAATTCCTGAAAATACTATCCAATGTGAATCGGCATGCAATAATGACCCACCAATAAGCAAAATCGGCATTCAAAATTGACCCAGGCCTGCAAGCCTTCTATTCTGTCATAAATACGGGAGAAGGAGGCAGAAAGGGATGCTCACGGTGGAAACTATTCGGAAGATACGGTTATCAGTACATAGAGATGGCAAATCGATTCGTCAGACGGCAAAAGATCTTCATCTATCGCGGAACACGGTCAGAAGAGCAATTAGGAGTGGAGAGACCATTTTCCAGTACGAGCGCCAGAAACAGCCAATTCCTAAGCTGGGATCGTTTATAGAAATGCTCGACGGTAGACTGGATGAGGATGAGAAACTGCCGAGGAAACGAAGGAGAACGGCACAGATTCTTTTTGAGGAGATTCAACTGAACGGTTATGAGGGTGGCTATGACAGCGTAAGGCGGCATGTTCAGCGATGGCGCAATGAGCGGAAGATCTCAACGGGAGATGTATATATACCGCTGACATTTGAACCTGGAGAAGCATTTCAGTTTGACTGGAGCCATGAATATGTAGAGATAGGCGGGGCGCGTTTAAGGGTAAAGGTTGCACATCTGCGGTTATGCTACAGTCGCTATTTTCTTTGCATAGCCTACCCCAGAGAAACCCAGGAGATGGTTTTTGATGCCCATATAAAGGCTTTTGAGTTCTTCGGAGGCGTGTGCAGGAGAGGCATCTATGACAACCTCAAAACGGTTGTTAACAAGATCATCGGAGGAAAAGAAAGGAACTTCAACAGCCGTTTCGTCCAGTTCAGTTCCCATTATCTTTTTGATCCTGTAAGCTGCACACCGGGTGCGGGCTGGGAAAAGGGTCAGGTTGAAAACCAGGTAGGCTTAGCCAGAAGGAGATTTTTCATTCCCCAGATCAAGGCCAGGGACTTCAGGGAACTCAACGATACGCTAAAAGAACAATGTATCAACTGGGCAAAGGGCCATAAGCATCCGACATTTTCCGACAAGACGGTTTGGGAGGCGTACGAAGAAGAGAAGCCCTGCATGATCAGTCTGCCTCCTCCTTTCGATGGGTACGGGGAACGTCCTGCCAAGGTTACATCCAGTTCCCTTGTGACCTATGATCGTAACAGATACAGCGTTGATTGCAGCCAGTCAGGCAGAATCGTACAAATAAGGGTATATGCCGATCGAATAATAATCGTCAGTGATGGCCGTGTCGTAGGAGAACACGAGAGGCACTTTGGAGAAAATAAGACGGTTTTTAATCCATGGCATTATGTTTCTGCCCTTGAACGGAAACCCGGCGCATTACGCAACGGAGCTCCTTTCAAAGACTGGGATCTTCCCACAGGCATAGACAACGTCCTCAACGGGTTGCGGAACCGTTTTGCCGACTGGGATCGTCAGTTTGTTGCAATTCTTAATGCTGTCCCTTTTTACGGTCTTGAGGCCGTTGACAAGGCATGCCAAGACGCCTTGAAGATGAGAACTGTGAGTAAAGAGGTCGTTATCAATCTTCTCAACAGGAATCAGGAAAAGGACTTTGCCGCGGATGTAGGCATTCCTCCCCACCTGATCCTGAAACAGGAACCAATAGCAGATTGCCGACGATATGAATCTTTAATGAGGGGGGAATGCAATGTTGCGCAATGAGATCATGGAGCTTATGGAAAAGCTGAAATTACAGGGCATGCAGTCCGTTTACGATGAAGCGCTGTCAAATGGTCGAAAGAGCCGGTCAACTCCTGAAAAGATAATCTTAGAAATGCTTAAAGCCGAGGCCGCTGAAAGGCATATAAGAAGCATCCGCTATAGAATGGGGCAGGCCAGGTTTCCTGCGCCCAAGGATATCGACAGTTTTGATTTTAAAGGAAGTTCAGTTGATGAAAACCAGATTCGATCATTGTATCAGGGGGATTTTATTGAACAGCATATCAATCTGATTTTCGTAGGCGGCACCGGTTCCGGCAAGACACATTTGGCAACTGCCATAGCAGCGCAGGCCGTCAGGGATGGGAAAAAGTGCAAATTTTATAACCTGGTGGATTTGGCAAATGAGTTGGAACAGGAGAAAATGGCCGGGTTTGCAGGGAAAATATCTGCACGACTGATTCGGTTTGATATGGTGCTGCTTGATGAACTGGGCTATCTGCCCTTCTCAAAAAACGGAAGCCAACTGCTCTTCCATCTCATATCCAAGCTCTACGAACAAACATCTATCGTCATGACAACAAACTTAACCTTTGGTGAATGGCCTCAAGTGTTTGGTGATGCCAAAATGACTACCGCAATGCTGGATCGCCTTACTCATCATTGTGAAATCATAGAAACCGGGAATGAAAGCTGGAGGATGAAACACAGGTCTTTATAAACATATATTTTTTACTCAGGGGTGGGTCAGTTTTGGACGCCGATGCTGGGTCTATTTTCAATGCCTATTGACAGTCATAATGTTTAATTTACCTTATTATTTTAGAATTACTGATATATTTAATAATCGCGAGATTGCCGTAGGCATTTGGATCTCTTTATTTTTTATTGGGATTATCACACAAAAAAAAATTAGGGATTCCTTATCGAAGCTAATGGCTTCCGCCGCTAGTTGCGTAATCTTAATCCCGATACTCTTAATGTTTATCTATGTTATATTAATAGTTTTGGCATTAGAAGAATTCGGTTTGTGGCGAATCAATCAACTAAAAGAAACCATACTTTGGATTTTATTTACTGGAGTAGCTATGCTTTTCCAGCTTGCTAATCAAAGGAATAATAATTCAATAAAAAGAGTTCTAAAAAACAACTTAAAATTAATTATATTGTTGGAATTTATAGTAAACGGATATACGTTTCCATTAGTAATAGAGATTATACTTTTCCCGATAATCATTATTGTCGGTTCCTTTCCAATAATGGCAAAATACGATACCAAATATGTCTCAACTGCGACTTATGCAAAATGGGTGCTATCACTAGTAGGAACTGCGATAATCATAAATATTGTCATTAATATCATTCCCGATTACAAGAATTTCATAAGCATTGATACGCTACACGATATTCTGCTACCCTTGATATTAACCATTCTATTAATGCCTTTTATTTATATTCTGATGATATACATTGCATATGAAACTCTATTTGTTCGTTTGAGAATTCATTTAAGAGACTCCGACAAATTACAAAAATACGCGATGAAAAAAATAATTATAAAATGCAAATTGAATTTAACAAGAATTCAAAATGCATTTGGAGAAAATAGCCATCTGTTATTTTATGCTAAATCACAGGAAGATATTGACCGTATTATATTTGAGAAATAAACTTCAACAATGAATATCAGACACGGGTAGTGTCAAGAAGAGTTTAGCTTTCTCTGATATTATGAACTTTCATAGAAATAAATATCAACTATAATTACTTTCATTTAATTGTTTTAATCTTTGTAGGTTTATGTAGTTTAGAAATTGACTCTATCCCTTTCTGGAGTTCCTTACAATCTCTATATATTTTGTCAATATCAAGATGACTCACGAAATTTTGACACCTCTTACCTTTAATGTAATACTTTCCATATCTTTTGAAAAGTTTTGATAGATCGATATGCGTAAATTTTTCTGGTGGTCTGAATTTATGATGTTTTCTCTGAGAGTGTGGAGTTGATAAGAACTTATATATTCCATCCATATCATAAAAAAACCATGATTCTATCATCTGTGTTGCTATTATCTTCTTAACGCTCAAAACCCTACACTGTTTTCCTGATTTTTTTTTGAAAGTTTCAACAATATGACCAATATCAATCGGTGGGTTTTGATCTCTACTCTCTCGATCAATACAACAATAAACACATACAAGTCTTGTAGGGTTTCTATCTAAAAAGGAAAATGTTTTATCAAGTATTTTATTGTTTATATTGAAATTACCATCAAGATTCCATACTTTCTTGGTCAAACCTCCAAGATATCTTTCACATACAATTTTATAGAATTCCTCTTCTGTGTCTCCCTCTATGAAAATCAATGCAGTCACGTTGCTCATATTATGTTATTCATCCCTGAATTCATCATATAAGAGATCGCCAAAACTTATGAATCCCCTTGAAAGCCGTCTGTGCAATTCTTTAATATTCTTTATCCTTTCGAACGTAGTATTTCCGCTTTCTTTAACCCTCGCGACTATAACATCTTCAGGGCTAACATTATTAAGCAAGTAGGAAGAGTGAGTTGTAATAATTATTTGTTTATCTTTCGATCTTTGTTTTAAGTACGAAATAATGGTTTTCAATGCTTTTGGATGTAAGCAGTTCTCTGGTTCTTCAATTAATGAGATAGCACTATCTTTCTCCTGCAAGAGAACACTGACGAGAAGAGCAACTACACGAAAAGTTCCATCAGAGTAATTCTCCAATCTACTATATAAGCAATTTGGTAATTTCAGAGCGAATAAATTAAATATTTCTGGTATATCTTTTACATCTTTTAAATCTTTTTTTATGTCATCGGGTAACTTAAAAGTTTCGAATTTTACATCCTCAAGATCTAGTATCTGACATAGAGTGTTTTTAAATTCTTCATAAACATTTGGATTATTATTATGAAGATCCGCTATTGCTGTAATCAAATCGAAAGAAACGAGTTTGTAACCTGTTGGTTTTTTACCTGACTCTAAATCCCGGCTAAGTTCGTGAGCTGACAAATTGATTGGTTTACTGTCCAATATTCTAAGAATAGATGAATATATTAAACTGAAGTTGCGATCGAGTCCTTGGAAGTCTGGATAAATTGCTCTCGTTACTCTAAGGCATGAACTAAATGATTCTATGTTACGAAATGCAAATGCTGCATTTTCCTTTCTTATCTGCATTTCGCGCTTTTCGCGTTTAATTAATATTATTGGTTTTCCAGTATTATTCTTATTTTTATATTTAATTTGTTCACTTACAAAACCCAACTCTTCATCTGATATCTTTTTTTTATTTAACCAAACCGAACGACAATGAACGGTTAGCGAATACTCAACGTGTAGAGTTGGTTTTTTCCCCTCAGTAACTTCCATAAAGAATTGAATAACAATTGGTTTTAAAGTATTACTTGTTGCTTGTTCTTGGCAAACAGAAGCATCTCCACGTGGCGCAAATCCTCGTACAAATATCTTCTTGTGAAGGTCATCACTTCCTTGCACTAACCCTTGAACAAATGCGAAAATTTCTAGCAAATTGCTCTTCCCACTATTATTGGGACCAACAATCACATTAAAGTCATTTATATGCACTGTGCAGTCGCTTAAATTATTATATCCATCTATATAGACTTTATTCAGCTTTATCCTAGTATTTTCCATATTACCCCCTTATTATCCATGTTATTAGGACAATATATAGGTTCATTAACCATTATATTTTGTTAATGCAAGCATTATTTAATATCTATTGTAATTTTTTTTATTATATATATTACACTGAATAAAATTAAAATCCCGAAAATTTACGTCAATTATTAATGATTATAAATAGAAACGGTGGAAGTGCATTGGAATCGAAATCATAACTAACAATGGAAGATGGTCACTAAATACATTCGTAAGTAAATGATATAATACACAAATACAAAAGAACACATAATTCGTAATCAGTAGGTCACCAGTTCGATTCTGGTCATCGGCTCCATTAATATGAATTATTTTTTTTAAATCACCCGATTCAAGCTCCCGGTTAATCGCTCTGGAAAAATGTCTGGAATTTCTTGCCTGTTTAATCATTGTAAAGTGCATAGTCAAAAGTACAGGGGTTCTTTATCTGAGGTTACGATTAACATGAGAAAAGGAAAATGTAAATCTGAAGAGATAAGTGCCTGTTTCTTTTACGCAATAATATTACTTGACAGATAAAACGGTTTGACTGATAATATTGCAAACTGGAATGATTCCGAAAAATGATGTTAAATAAAAATGAGTTTATCGGCCTGTTAAGAGAAAAAGGTCTCAAGATTACCCCGCAGCGTTTGTCTGTTATTGAAACCCTTAGGGAAAACCGCTCCGCTCATCCTGGTGCAGCGCTGGTTTATCGGGAAGCGCGCAAGAAATTAAAAAGCATCAGCTTGTCGACTGTTTACGCAACGCTCAAAGAGTTCTCTGAAAACGGTCTGATCAAGGCTTTGGAGTTCGACCGGATGGAAAACCGTTATGACCTTGATCTTTCCGAACATATAAACCTTGTTTGTAAAATATGCGGATCTATCGGCGATTTTGGTCTTCCCTGTCCCATTGAGACCAAAGATGTAACGCGAAAGTCCGGATTTTTAGTTACGGACGCGCGGATGGAGTATTACGGATATTGCCGGAATTGCCAGAAAAAAACTTAAAAGGAGTAAAATATATGATGAAAAAATTAATGAGTGTTTTATTGCTCGGAAGTTTGCTTATTCTCTTTGCCGGATGTGGCGGCGGCGGGGGCGATGAGAGCAACTCTAAACCGTCTCCATCGACATCGACAAAAGGCATCACCCAATTTGCCTTGAACGATGTTGAGGGAACGATTGATGAAACGGCAAAGGAAATAAAAGTCGTCATGCCTGCGGGGACATCTCTGTCCAGTCTGGTGGCGTCCTTCATTATCCCGGAAGGTACCGAATTAATTGTAGGAGAACAGGGGCAGCTCAGCGGTTTAATGTTTCATGACTTTACCGATCCTGTTATTTATTCATTGATATTGGAAAATGGCACCATGAAGAATTACACGGTCACTGCAACAGTAGATGGATCATCGGAAGAGCCGTCAGCGGCCAAGGCGATCACGTCATTTGCGCTGAACGGTGTGAATGGTACGATTAATCAGGCGGCAAAGACGATAACCGTTGTCATGCCTCTGGGCACTTCTTTTACCAGTCTGGTGGCAACCTTTACCACAACCGGTACGGAGGTCGAAGTAGGTTCAGTCGTTCAAACAAGCGGAGTAACCTCTAATAATTTTACCAATCCGGTGACTTATACGGTAACCGCGCAAGATGCCTCGACACAGAATTATACGGTAACCGTGACCGTGGATTCATCTTCGGCCAAGGCGATTACATCATTCTCTCTGGCGGGAGTCAGCGGTGCAATCAATGAAACGGCCAAAACGATTGCCGTAACTTTACCCAACGGTACGGCTTTGACCAATCTGGCGGCGACTTTTACAACAACAGGCGCCAGTGTCAAGGTCGGTGCAGTGGTTCAGGCAAGCGGCCAGACGCCCAACGATTTTATCAGTCCAGTGGTTTATACCGTAACCGCGGCAGATTCCTCGACGCAGGATTATATCGTGACGGTCACGAGAGAGACGGAGAGACAAAAGGCAACAGCGATCACCGTTATTATGAAAGCAAACAATCCTTCTTATGTTGACAATGGTGATCCTGAGGTTTTTTGTACAAGAACCACGAGCATAAAAGCTTACCACACCGTGACGCCCAATGATGGTCGCACAGTCATTTACTGGCAATTTCTTATAAATGGCCAAGTCGTAAAAGAAGGTACAGCAACATTGGCCGAATTACTGAAAACACCTCCAGAGCTGAGTAATAATGGTTTATTTACTACTGGCAGCAGAATAACCTATAAAGCAACGGCCGACGGTGCGGTCAGTCATTCTGATAATGCGAGCATCACCTGAGGGAAGAGATACGCTTCGTAACCCACCCGTGCGGTGGGATAAAAACCAAATAAAGAAACAGCTTTAATGAATGAGGGTGATTGGCGGCTGCCAATCACCCTTTATAATTTTCAGGCTCTGCGTTACTTGATGATCCTGAACATTCTGGAAAAGATATATTTTATTTTCTCCGGTGAATGTGTCGCGGCCAGCACATTGAAAATAATTTTTGGCCTCAAATAAAAATTCATGAATGCCAGCATAAAAAGCCAGGTAAATTTTTGGCGGGATATGCCTTCCGGCACATAGGGTTTCATGTCCTGTCCCATGTTTTCCCAATTCTTGAATATAAAGTCTTTCTTTGTCTGCAGTTCGTTGAAAATTTCAGTGCCGGGAGTGGGATGAAAGGGAAAAAAGTTCGCGCCGTACAAAGGAAGCTTCCCGGCGAATTTAATAGTTTTGCGGATGTCTTCCTCCGTTTCCACAGGATAACCCAGAATAAAATTGCCGATAACCTTGATGCTGGTTTTTTTGTTAATCAGTTTTAATTTTTCTTCGATCAGGCCAAGTGTCAGCTGTTTTTTCATATGATCGAGAATGCGCTGCGATCCGGATTCAATGCCCACGGTTAATAAATAGCAGCCGGCTTTTTCCATTAAACTTAATATTTCCTCGTCAACCAGATCCAGACGGATGCCGAAACAAGACCATTTGATGTCGATTTTTTCTTTGATGATCTGTTCACATAGTTCAGTCATCAGATTTTTCAGAGCTAGAAAATTATCATCGATAAAACAAACTTCTTTAATGCCGAACTTTGATTGCAGGAATTTTATCTGATTCATCATGTAAGGAACGCTGTGCGCTCTGATCTTGTGTCCGGTTACCGCGCGGCAGGAACAGAAGGTGCAATGATACGGGCAGCCGCGGGTCATGATGAGCGGCGCGACTATTTTCGATCGGGTAAAATAAGAGGTCTGAAAAGGATAATCGCGGGGATTAATCAAATCCCAGTCCGGTGAACAGAGGGTGTCCAGATCTTGAGCAAACAAAGGCGGATTGCATCTGATTTGCCCGTTGTCTCTCCAGATCAGTCCGGGGACATGCTCTTTGGCGATTTTGTCCGGCAGGGTCATGTGCGAGATTAAATCCGCAAGACCTTTTTCCGCTTCGCCCCGGATCGCGAAGTCTGCTTCTGTAAAATACTGAAGCGTTTGTTCGGGAAAAGCTGAAGGATGGGCTCCACCGAGAATAATTTTTACATCGGGAAGTTTTGCCCGGACGATTTCCACGGATTTCTTTGCCGAAAACAAATCCGTGGAAAACACTCTGAAACCGATGACATCAATATCAAGGGCGGCAACGTAATCCGCAAATTGATCGAAAGTCATTTTAACGTTGACGCAATCCAGAATGCTTACCTGATGATTGTCTCTTTGGAGAGCTGCGGCCAGATAACCCAATCCCAGATCCGGTGAGGATAACGAAACATTACGAGTGATAGGATTAATCAGTAATACTTTCATGAAGCAACTTTAGATGTTTTGTCATTTGGTTTGCCAAGACATTGCTTGTCCGGGTTGGACTGTAAGAATTTATGTTGAGTAAGTCAAGGCAATATTGGTGATTCTGTCCGTGATTTACAGCGTGTGGCAGAATCCTGCCGATGAAGATTGTTTCTATCGCGCGCCATTGTAATGTGTCAGACGGGTCGGTGGTTGCATGACATCTCCCCAGACACGATTCCTGAATTCCCGGAAACGGCCCGTCAGGAAAAATCCGCCTGCTGCGGCAAGATGAAAAAGATTAACTCTTCCGAAAGAATCCTCCATTTGCTGCCGGACATTTTTTATCAGTTTGCGCATATGATCCGTAGGGACAAGATAACCCATCGCCGCAAGAATAATCTTGTGCTTCCATGCCTGACGCGCAAGATATTCGGCTCTTGCTCTCAGGTGTGGTTTGTCAGACTGATGAAGGTGTTTCCAACCTTCGTATTCTGCTTCTATGATCCGCAACAATGAAGGACCCAGTTCGTGAAAATCACGCTGATAGGCTTTTTCCTGAATATCTTTTGCTTCCTGGGTTGTGAAATGGGGATGGTAGAACCACGGTTCATTGAAAGCATGCATTTCCTCCCACGGGATGCCGGGAATCAGCCGCCCTTCGTCGTGCATTCTGTCCCAAAGGGGAGTTTGGGGTAGTGGCGCGTAATGCGAGAATTGACTGAATGCCGGACGACAGGCCAGATGTTCGTCAATATCTTCTTTGATGTTTTCTTTGGTGTGCTGGTCCAGAAGAAGAATGGAGCTTAAAATGGTCTTGATGCCGTGACGCCGGAGATCGTCAACCAGTTCCTTCATATCTATTTTTCTATTTTTCGAATAATTCGAAAAACGGCCTTCCCGACCGATCCAGATTATGCCCACTCCCATTTCCGCAAGTTTTTCTACTCCAAAATCCATAACTTTATCTGCTGAGCCGAAAAGCATGATATTGAACATTCGGCCGCTTTCCACCACACAACGCCGCAGTTCCTCCGCACGTTTTAAATCAAGAAGAAAATTATCGTCACCAATCAGCGAAATCATATTATCGCCAAATTGATTCGTCACACGCAACATTTCTTCAAACAGCGCTTCGCCTGTCTTGAAGAATCGGATATGCCTTCGTCCGAAGAAATGGCTTGGGCTGCAGAAATCGCATCCATAGGAACATCCAAGGCCGACAACGATTTGCGTGGTTCTGGGTATTCCAAACAGCGGCATGCCCAGAACTTCCCGAAAATCGGTAAATACATTCGGATTTTTGAATTCAAAATCTGTCGCCATACCGAGCAGTTCACGCATAAAGCTGATGCCGTCGCCCATGCAGACATAATCCACATCGAGTGTTTTCTGAAGGTCCGGAATGCCGGCACAAAATCCACCCAGTATAATTTTTGAACCGGGCGATATCTTCCGGGTCTGTTCAACCATCCATTTGACCTTTTGGAAGTTCTGCACGATGGAACTGATGCCGACATAATCATAACCTTTTTCAATCTCCCGCGTAAATCGCTTCATGGTCGGGTAATCAAGGACTGTACAGGGGATATCGAGATTATTGGCAATGGCATGAATGCCGTAGGAATCATAGGAATTACGCAGAGAGTAGATGCCCTGAACATTGGTAAGTTGGTTGTGAAAGAGTTCAATAATGGACTCTTTGCGTGAATACATGTCATTAATCGCAAAGGGCTTAAAAACAGATGATAGCAAAACGCTCGGCGGCATTAGATAGTGTCCTGAATATGTTTAGAATGCAGGTGCTGCTCCATGAAGACTTTGTGTGTTGGCGGAAGTATATGAAGCATCATCCTGTGTGTCAAATGAAATATGGACATGAATTAATGCCTTTTTTGAATATGCTTGATGGTGTGGCGGGAAAAATCGTTCAAGCTGATAGATTGGACAAGGTAAAAGAATATGTTTCTTTTCTCTTTCACTTTCTCATCAAAAAGGAGCAAGAACATCTTAAAAACAAAGATGAGCCTGTCCATTAAAACTTGCGGAGAGTCAGTCCTGAACAAATGGTAACCGAACCGGGCGATAAAACGCCAGTTGGAAAGCATTCGGGAAAAACTTATACGGGCGGGAGAAGAATTGCGTTTATGAAAAAATTTGTAATCGTAAAGGATTGATTTCGTTTTTCTGTAGAGCGAATTTAGATTGTAAATTTCTTTATAAACCGAGCACAAACCTAATTCCAGATCGGCCATGCTCATTTTTGCCGGAGAAAAGACGGCATGTTGCAGGTCGTAATGGGAAAAATCATCGTCAATAATGCGTGACGCCCCGGCCATTATTTCAAACAGTTTTGTCCCCGGCAGCGGTGTTAAAATGTTTACCATGGCAAACACAATATTGTTGTTTTCTATAAAATCGGTAACACGCTTGAATGATTCCCGGGTATCCGAATCATTTCCTAAAATGAAAGAGGCCATGATTTCTATGCCATGAGACCGGATATTGTGAAAAATTTCAGGATACCGGTCCTGGCCGGACAGATTCACCTGCTTGTTAAATAACGTCAGAGATTCTTTTTGCGGAGATTCAAAGCCCAGAAAAAGATATTCGCAACCGGACTGTGCGGCCAGGTGAAGAAGGTCTTTCTCAAACGCAATATTCACGGATGATTGCGAAGTCCAGAAAATGTCTTCTCCGGTAAGTGCCTGAAATAAATCTTTCGCATATGTCTTATCGCCGATAATATTATCATCAACGAAAAATATTTCCTTTTTTGTTTTTTGAACATGTTTAATTTCGTCAATGATGGTTTTTATGTCTCTGTGCCTTGTTTCGCGCCCGTTGAATTCTTTGACGGCACAAAAATTACAGTCAAAAGGACACCCCCTGGTTGCCTGGATGGAGTAAAAAATATACTGCGAATAATCAATGTACCGGTTCACCTTCTCAGCATTTATCGCAACGAGAGGGGAATGACGGTCATTTGTATAAACTGGCTTCAACAAACCTTTGCTGTGATCATCAAGTATTTCGTTCCAGATATCATCCCCCTCGCCGATCACGATTGATGAAAATGGATGTTCCTGCATATTTTTATACAGGGAGGCATGAATGCCACCGCATATGACGGGAATATTTTTCTGCCTGAACTTTTTTGCAATTTTGACCGCGCGGTCAAAGAAACAGGTCATCGCCGTCAGAACGACCAGAGACGGTTTAATATGGTAATCGATCGGACTGATGTTTTCATCAGTAACGATAATGTTCCACCGGGTTTCGTCAGTCAGATTAATTAAGGAAGGGAGAGATAAAGGGAAAGAGTATCCTTTCATATTGTATATTTTTAAAGAGAACCTGAAATCTGTAATAAATCGATAGGGGAAACGTGGAACGATAAAGTATATGGTTTCTTTCTTTGGATTTGCATTCATAAAATATTTTTTCGTTCGTATCAGATTGCTTTCTGAATAGAATGGTTTGCGGAAAATTTGGATTTCAATATCCAGATAATTTGTTTCCCATAAAATGAAGTTAAATACTTTATGCGGGGGCTGCGATGCTTCAACGCCAAATAAAAGATGGCATAAATGAAAAAAGGAAGTTTGATGAAGTAAGGTATTTTACGAGCTGTATTGTAAGTGAGTTTCTTCCTTAAGAAAACGGGTAAAGCGGGGAGAACCTTAAAAATAAAATAATATTCGCTGTGAAAATCTTTAGAGGTTATCGAGTTTTCAAAGTAGCTGTGCGTGCCGCATCCCTGATTAATGGAATCCAGGATTTCATTATTCAAGATATTATGTTCAAAGCCTTTTTGAATAATTTCCGTTTTGGGATGGTAAGACATCCAGTAAGGTTCGATAATATCGGGCATGTTTTCCAGAAAGAACAGCCTGGCCTCCTCGTTATGCTCTATCGTGTCTCCGGGCAGGCCGACAATGTAATCGGCAAAAGAAACGATATGATATTTTTTGAGAAGCTTCAGGGCGTTTGCTATATCGGCATTGGTTTCATTACGTTTTAAGTATTTCCTCCGGTACGCTTCATGGATGTGCTGGATGCCGAAATCCACCCATTGACATCCGGCGTCTTTGAGCCAGCCGGCCATATCTTCATCAAACAGATTAACATGAATGTAGCATTTGAAAGGAAGTGCGATTTCTTTTTTGTACGCCTCCAGAAATTCCTTGAGCCATGTTTTATCGAAAATAAAAATGTCATCCCAGAACTCAATCAGGCTGATTTTATATTTTGCTTTAGCGGAGATCAATTCTTCCATGACATGTTGAACGCTTCTTCTCCGCACATAGTTTGTTTTTTCTTCGGGAATGTCCCTGAAATAATGATTGAAACAGTAGGAACAATTGTAAGGACAGCCCCGGGAAGCCATGGTGAGGTAATACGTTTTCAAAGGGAATATATCTTCCCAGATTTCCTTGTCATAATGGGGAAGACTGTCGAGATTCTGGATGAAGCCGATTTGCGTCCCTTTAATAATGTTGTTGTCTTGGGTTTTATACCAGGTATTGACGATCGGTTCGGTGGAATCGCCCTTTTCAATATGTTTGATAATGGCGGAGAAAGCGATCTCTCCCTCGCCGATAACGACATAATCTATAAAGTCGTTGGCGATAACGGCTTCGGGAACACAGGAGACATGGATGCCGCCGAAAACAATTTTTGCCTTTGGGCAGATATCTTTACATATTTTTGCGTAGTGGAGAGATGCCTGATAATTAAATGTTACTGCCGAAAAGGCAATGATGTCCGGCTGATATTCCTTAATCTGTCGAAAGTTTTCTTTGTCATTGCTGAAAAATGCGGACAGACGTTTGAATTCCCTCGTCATCCCGTCTTTAAAAAGAGTCGGAGAATGAAAAAGTTTTACCGCATGCCCTTCTTTTTTGGCGATGGCTGACAATATGGATACGGCCAGGTTTTCATAGGCAATGTTAAAGAAAGCTATTTTCATAATTTATTGTTGCGTGCGCTTCATTATTAAGTGTCGGAAATATAAGTAATATAAACAGTCATGTCAAGAGCATGTTCTTGCTCGGGAAAACGACGTTACTATTTCATAAAGTATTCTTTGATGCGGGCGCGTAAAAGATTCCTGATGAACTCAAAAATAGCGTCTATTTTTACATAAGACTTCCGGTGCATGCATTTATCAAAGATGACCGGAATCTCTGCTATCTTCATTCTCATTCTGGTGGCTTGAATCAGCATTTCCGCGTCCAGAAACCAGTCATCAGCGGTCAGATGCATCCGGGAGTAGGCTTCTTTTGTGAAAATCTTCGGCTTGGAATTGGCATCCCTCACGCGAATGGTCGGGAACAGGACTCTGAGTGCCAGATTGTAAGTATAAGAATTAATTTTTCTCAACCAGCTGTCTTTCCGCTGCGCTCGGTAGGTCAAAATCAAGTCCAGCTTCTCGCGCTTTATTTGATGGTAAACCCCGATGATATCC
The DNA here is from genome assembly GCA_049664145.1 of Smithella sp. GTDB lineage: Bacteria > Desulfobacterota > Syntrophia > Syntrophales > Smithellaceae > Smithella. The sequence goes on along the minus strand of JBATES010000073.1, from coordinate 2,840 downwards.
TCAGGAGGCATTTGACCATCTCCGTCAATCAGACAGATGAAGAGACCCGCAGCCTCCCGGAATCCCTGACGGGCATCCCAGCCCATTCCGCCTTTTTTCAACTCCCTGACAACCTTGATATTGCTTCTTTGGCGGGAAATTTCTTCAGCCACGCGGGGCGTTTCATCTTTCTGCTCATTCCAGTAATTGGCGACCAATACGATTTCCCAAGGGATACCGAGACTCTCCAATACCTTCACGGTTCTCTGCACAAAGGAAACCAGTCTTTGGCCTTCCTGGTAGCACAGGATCACGACGGATATTTCCGGCGTCATTTTCTTTGATTCATCTTTATGCTCTGCGTGACTCATGATTATTTCCGCTTCTGTTGTTTGATCAATTCGTCGCGTAATTGTCTGACTTCCGCCCAATCCGGCGCCAGTTGCACCGCTGTGTCCAGATGTTCCAGTGCTTCGCTGAAAAGTCCCTGCCTGATTTTCATAACCGCCAGATGAAAATGCGGCTGAGCGATGCCGGGATTCAGATCAAGGGCCCGTCTGAAACAGGTTTCCGCTTGAAGCGCCTTCTCCTGTCTCGCATAAGCAATGCCCATATTGTTAAAGGTGGTGGCATCATGGGGATTCATCCCGGCGGCGGCGGAGAAATGCGTGATGGCAAGCTCCAGTTCATTGTTTTCCAGATACGCCGATCCCAGATTGAAATGGGCGAGTTCATTTTCGCCGACGGTTTCGAGATTATGATTAAAAAGAGTGAAGTTGTTTTCCCAGTGGGCGACCTGCCGGAAAGTCAACCCCATCAGCGCGGCGATCAGGATGATCATCGTCACGCCGGCCACCTTCCTGATTTTTTCCCCGGTTATTTTTCTGTCGAGGAAAAGGCCGGTAGCCAGAATGATGCCTGTTTGAGGCAGCAGCATGTAGCGGTCGGCGTGTGCCTGACCACCCACCTGGACAATCCCGATCACCGGAAACAGGACACCCAGATAAAACAGCCAGCCCCAGACCAGATAAGGGTAATTTTTCCTGAGCCGGATGGCCAGGACCGTCATGGCGGCCAGAATCAGACAGGCTGCGACCATATACGAGATGTTCAGTTGATAAGGGTAGGGATAAAATACGGTCAGTTCCAGAGGCCAGATACTTTGACGCATATAGACAACATAAGAGAGAGCGGCATTAGCCAGCCGGTCAGTCAAGGGGAAGTCCGTGAGGGATTTCACCGCCGCGCTCTTATGCTGAACGACCAGGGTAATGATCGATGAAAAGACGGTCAGCATGAGCCACGGAATTTTTTCGTAGAATATTTTTTTAGAATCTTTTTTCAGACGCTCAAGAGGCCAGCCATCCAGCAGGATCGCGACACAGGGCCAGGTGACCGCCATGGGCTTGGCCAGGAGTGCCAGAATAAAGAAACCCGTTGTCCACAGGTAAAGAGAAAAATTGTTTTTCCGCGCGTATTGCAGATACGCCAGTGTCGCCGCAAGAAAAAAGAAAGCGCAGAGAAGGTCCTTTCTTTCCGATGCCCAGGCCACGGATTCCACGTGCAGGGGATGCAACCCCCAAAAAGCGGTCATGAAGAAAGCCGCTTCCAAAGAAGCGCCCAGACGGAAAAAAAGAAAGAAGATCAGAATGACACATCCCGCGTACCAGACAAGGTTAACCAGGTGAGCCGCCGCCGGTGTCGGACCGAAAAGAGAAGCATCCAGCATATGACTTATCCACGTCAACGGATGCCAGTTAGCCGTCATGCCTGTCGTAAAAGCCCAACCCAGGCCCTGCCAGCTCAAGCCCTGAGACACCATCGGATTGTGATAAATATAGAAAGGGTCATCCCAGTTGATAAATTGATGCGAATGCATTTGCAGGTAAGGCAAGGCGGTTAATATGGCCAGAAGAACCGACCATAATAAAAGTTTTTTCGAGTTCGTCGTTTGCTGTTGCAACAATTGTGAGACCATTTTTTATTTTGTTGGATTTATCACTCAATGGTTTTTAGTAACAGCCCGAGTAAGTATGGTTCGAATGTATATGAACGCGTTCGGATGTGTCAATAAAAAACTGGACAGCCGGCATCAATCATCAATCTCAAACCGGACAATGTTTGTAAAAAGGCCCAGTTTAGCATTGACACATCAGCGATGTTCCTATATTTTCACCGCCAGGGCATTTACAAATGACTGTCAATCAATTTTCCGAAAATTTTAAAAAGCCCGTCGGCATTGTTATGCTGATTCTGGTTGCCGCTGTCCTGCTTCTGGGCGGCTTGAGAATCATGTTCTATATCCAGTCGCCGGATGTTCTTCTGCTCATCGACCATGACAAAGCCAGATGGATCAGGGATGATGCGGGATTCGTTCTCGAGGCCAAACCATCCAGCCGGACCAGAAGCGAATTCAAATATATTTTTAATGCCACCGGCAAAATGGAGAATGCCGTCATTTCTTTGCAGGCACTGAAAAAAGCCGAGGTATTCTTTGACGGTCAAAATATTTATTCGTCAAGTCATGCATTGAATGCGTGGAAACGGACGCATCAGGTAAAATTACCGTTTGCGGTTGACGCCGGCGCCCATGAAATTATTATCAGCGTCATGAGCGAAAATTCCTATCCCGCCGTTATCGCATACAGTGAAACGCTGCCGGTGCGGACGGGGGAGGGCTGGCTGGCGTCCGCGGACGGCCGGAACTGGCGTCAGGCCGTTCCCGCATCACGGATAGAACAACCCGCATCAACGCAGGCCTTTCCTTCATCGTTGACGGCGCTTGGCGCCGTATGGCCTTATCTGGCCGTTATTTTTGTCGTCACTCTGGCCGTTTCTTTATGGACGAGTGGTGATAAGAA
>JBATES010000072.1:0-15483 GCA_049664145.1 Smithella sp. | reverse complement strand
GGGAAATAACCCGGTGGAAAGCTTCAATAAGTTCGAAAACACTGACCTCGATGAGTTCTTCCTCCTCGCTGTCCGGTTTCGCCGTCTCCTCGGGCAAAACCGCCGATCGGACAAAAACATCCCGTTCCAGCAGGGGTCGGCTGGCCAGATTCTCAGCAATTTCCTTGAATTTCTTGTGTTCAATGAGCTGGCGCACCAGTTCGGCGCGGGGATCTTCCTCTTCTTCTTCCGGTTCCTCCGGTGGAGGCAGAAGCAGTCTGGATTTGATGTGAATCAGGGTCGCGGCCATCACCAGATACTCACCGGCCAGATCCAGATTAAGCGCCTTGATCATTTTCAGGTAATCAAGGTACTGCTCTGTAACCAGAACGACGGGAATATTGTAAATATCAATTTCATTTTTCTTGATAAGATACAGCAGCAGGTCCATGGGACCTTCAAAGATATCCAGCTTGATTGAGTAATTGTTGGTTTGTTCACTATCCATAAATTATATGCCATGCAATCCGTTATGTTGTAAACGAATCGGAATTTCCTTTTTTAGATAGCGATAGCCTCGCGGACTTCGTTCATGGTCTGACGGGCTATTTTAGTCGCTTTCTGATTGCCTTCTTCGATGATGGCGTTAATTTCGTCCGGATGATGGATGTAGTAATCCATCCGGTCGTGAACCGGTTTGAGTTCTTCCGCAACGTGGTGGGCCAGCAGTTTCTTGCAGTCCGTACAGCCGATGCCCGCCTTCCGGCATTCCACGTCAATCTCTTTTACTTTGTCCGCAGAAGAATACAGGCCGTGAAACGTGAAAACGTTGCAGATCTTGGGATTGCCCGGATCTTTCTTGCGCATTCTCTGAGGATCGGTAAACATCGAGTTGACTTTCTGCTGCAGCTCTTTGCCGCGATCACTGATGTAGATGGAATTGTCGTACGATTTGCTCATCTTTCTGCCATCAATGCCCAGGAGCTTGGGAACACTGGTTAACAGCGGCTCCGGAACGGGGAAGATTTCCCGGTAAAGAAAATTAAAGCGCCGGGCTATTTCACGGGTCAGTTCCACATGGGGAAGTTGATCCACGCCGACCGGAACACCGTAAGCCTTGTACATGATAATATCGGCGGCCTGGAGCACCGGATAGCCCAGGAAACCGAACGTGGATAAATCCTTGTTGGACAGCTCTGTTTTCATTTCCTTGTAAGTGGGGTTGCGTTCCAGCCAGGCCAGCGGTGTAATCATGGAAAGCAACAGGAAAAGTTCGGCATGTTCCTTCACGGTCGATTGTACAAAAAGAGTGCTTTTTTGAGGGTCCAGACCGGCGCTGACCCAGTCGATCACCATGTTCTTGATGTTATCTCTTATACCTTCCGTGGAACTGTATTCGCTGGTAATCGCGTGCCAATCGGCCACAAAGTAGAAACAATCGTACCGGCCGCTTTCCTGCAGGTCAATCCAGTTTTTTAAAGCGCCATGCAGGTTGCCCAAATGCAGCTTGCCGGTCGGTCTCATGCCGCTGAGAATTCTCTTCTTCTCCAAAATGACTCCTTTTTATTAAACGAACTAAGGCCTCCGGCTATATGAAATAGGGAGGCCTTAGTTTGAACAGTATTAAATAATTTGTTATTTAACTTTGCCGGCCAGTTCTTTGCCTGCCTTGAATTTAACAACTTTCTTGGCGGGAATCTTGATGGCTTTACCGGTCTGAGGATTCCGACCTTCTCTTGCTTTTCTCTTGGCCACGGTAAACGTGCCGAATCCCACGAGAGACAGTCTGCCGTTCTTCTTGAGTTCCTTGGTTACGGTCTCCTGGAAAGTATCCAGTGCTGTTGCCGCCTTGTCCTTGGTAATGTCTGTTGCTTTTGCGATAACCCCTATTAATTCTGCCTTCGTCATCTTCTAAAATCCCCCTTTCCTAAAATCAAATTTAAAATTTTATTACCAACCGCTTTCACGGTTATAACCGCAAAAAGAACCCATTAACCGACTGTAACCCGCTTGTTTTCTAGCTTGGAACGTTGTTCTTATCTTCAAATTAGCGCTACGCCTAGCACAATAAAGATTAACAATCAAGGGAAAAATGATTTTTCCCTCGATGGCGCCCGTTTTTTTCACGTTTTTTTCTGTTCCGATACCCGGTTCTTTCAGGATTACAAAGACAGTTGATTTTCCTATCCGTCGGCCGATTTTCCAATCAACTGTCTTTTTACCCGGGAGCTCCGCTCTTCTTTACAAAAAATAGCCTTTATGTTAAGCCCCCCGCAATGAATATTGGTATATTATGCATAGCTCCGATATAGAAAAAATTAAAACTTGGTTTGTCCTGTCCCGCCCCCCCTTTCACACTGTCGGCGTTCTTCCTTTCATTCTGGGAACGTTTCTGGCTTATAAAATCAACTCGGTTTTCAACCTGGAAATATTTATTCTCGGGGTTCTGGGGGTGATCCTGATTATGCTGGCCACTTATCATTCGGGCGAATACTTTGATTATCAGGGAGATGTTATTTCTAATCGTTTGCATAGAAATCAATTTGCCGGTGGTTCCCGCGTCCTTCCCGACGGAAAACTATCTCCATTAGTTCCGTTTTGGACAAGTATTGTGACGATTATCCTTGCCGGTATCATCGGGGTTTTCCTGCAGTTTGTTTTGAAAACAGGCCCCTATACTCTGCTTTTAGGCTTTCTGGGCGCTTTTTCCGGTTTCTTTTATTCGACCAAACCGGTCCGGCTGGTGCAGAGAGGTGTGGGCGAAATTTTCATCGGGATTTGCTATGGATGGCTGCCGGTCGCTTCAGCCTATTATATCCAGACAAGCGCGATTCATCCTGTGATTCACTGGATGGGCATCCCCATCGGGCTGACGATTTTCAATGTCATTTTTCTTAACGAATTCCCGGATTATGAAGCCGACATCGCCACGGGGAAAAAGAACCTGCTCTGCCGCATAGGCAAAAAAAACGGGAATTTTCTCTATATCGCCTTTTCTCTGCTGGCTTCCGCGGCAACCCTCGCCTCGCCATTCTGGGGAATTCCTTTCCGGGTTGTTTATTGTTATATTCCGGTACTGATTATTTCCTTATGGATCGTTTTCATGATGTTTCGGAATAAGCATGAAGATAAAAATGCGCTGGAGAAACTCTGCGCTCTGAACATAGTTGTCAATCTGGGAACAACTCTGGCTTATATTCTGGCGTATATCTAGGGAAATTCATGAAAACAAAAAACAAGGTCAAAGCATTTTATAATCCGCCTTCCCTGCTGTGCAGACAATTAGGCAGTTCGCTGTTGATGGCCTATCTGAACAACTGGCGGGAATATGCGGGGTGGGGATTTAAATATGGATTCCGATCCATACCGGTCGCCAACGGCGCTCTGGGGATGGGCTGTATCGGTTATCCCGGACATCCGGTCTGGGAAGTTACCGGCGCCTGCAATCTTCGCTGCATCCATTGTCACGCCATCAGCGGCAATGCCGCTGCCGATGAGCTCACCACCGATGAAGGGAAAAGACTCATTGACGACATTGCGTCCGTCAGTGAATTCCGCACGCTGATTTACACGGGCGGAGAACCGCTGGTCAGGCCTGATATTTTTGAGTTGTTCCGTCATTCTCAAAAAGCGGGGCTCGCCAATATCATCGCTACCAACGGCACATTAATTGACGAAGAAATGGCCTTCAAACTCAAAGACCACGGCGTGGTCTGCAATGCCATCAGCATTGATGCTGCCGATCCCGCGGTGCACGACATGGTGCGCAACAAGCCGGGAGCGTTTGACCTCGCACTGCGCGCGATTGAAGCGACAAAAAAAGCCGGTATCGTATTGCAGATCAACACCACGGCCATGGAATATAATATGCCGCACCTTTCCGAACTGATTGATTTTGTCGATGGTTGCGAAGCCGGCATCATGCTTATGTATCAACTGGTCGCCGTGGGTCGCGGAGAAAAAATTGAAAAAGCCACTTTAAAGAAAAGCGCCAATAAATATTTGAGCGAACTGATTGCCGAAAAACAGAAAAACGCGAAAACAATTATCGAGCCGGTTGCCGGTCCTCAGTACTGGCCTTACATCCTGGAGAAAAAAGGAATCAAAGACGGATGGGGGCTCAAACTGGCCGGAAAAGTTTTCCACGGCTGCGCCGCCGGGCGCGGTTTTGTTTATGTCAAAGCTAACGGCGATGTCTGGCCCTGTCCTTTTGTGGAGGTCAATGCCGGCAATATCAGGGATTTAAGTTTTGATGAAATTTACAGGAATGCGTCTGTATTTCAGAACCTGCGTAACCGGGAGAAACTGTTGAAAGGCCTGTGCGGTGAATGTAATTATAAGACGGTCTGCGGCGGCTGTCGCGGACGCGCTTACGCTTACAGTGGAGACTATCTGGCGGAAGATCCCCGGTGTTTTATTCATGAACGGGAAAAACATGAATGATGAGCCGGGGTGTGCATTCCCCGGCTCCGGACATCTCTTATTTCAGACGTTCTTCCGACAATTGCAAATGATCTGTTTCGATTTCCACTAATGCTTCAAAAAGCTGTTTGATCCTCGGATGATTCGACTCTGTCGCCGATTTCCGGTAGAACGCAATTGCCCTTGCTTCCCTTTCGTGGGATTCTTTAAGGTTCTCGACATTCTCTGAGTGGCAGGTCTCATTGCCCGCAGGAAGGGCGTCCAGCTTGAGTATCTTGCGCCATAGGGAGGCGTGTTCCGCCTCAATCTTGCCCAGCGCTTTGAATAAAATCTTCCCCTCCGCGTCATTTGTTTGATCCGCCGCGCAGCGATAAAATGTCGAATTGCTGATTTCCACCTGAAGAGCGTGTTTCACATTGGCCTTGTCCCGGACACTGAGAGAAACATCAAAGCTCACAACGGCGTCTCTGGCTTCCGGAATAAAATCCGTATGAGCTCCGCAGAATGGACAGTTTGACGGAGGACTGACGCCGACATAACCATCACCGCAAATAATGCATCTGTACAATTTAATCATTTGTTATCCTTTCCTGTTTCCTGGACTTTCAAAGCAAACATAAAAGAATAAGATTTCCGTGTCAATTCTTTTAAAGCGATTCTGCAAAAGAATGAAAAATGCTGTTACGGACTCCGGATTTATAAGAATAAAACCGGTTCACGCAATATGGCTTCTCGCGCCTTGTAAGCACATTCGGCGACTTCCGGATAGGCATCTTTGAGTGACGCAATCTGCCGCAAATTATCCGCTGTGCGCAAAATCAGCGTGGCCATATCGCCTTCCGCAATACCCGTGGCTTTAATGACGGAATTCCAACTGTGTCCCTGCGCCCAGTAATAAACAGCGGCACCGGCGGATGCATGAAGTTTCACCACCGGAAAACCGGCGTCTTCGAGGCGATGGATAAGCAGCCGCACGGCAATCGCAACTTTTTTAAACGCAAGTGTAAGCTTCGGCGGTAAATCCTTTACGGTTAATTTCATATCGTCGTCACGATCGTAGGCAAAGAAAGCAATTACAGCTGCAAGAAATTTTTCGTTTTCTTCAGGAAAAGCATTTTCTCGCAGACACTGTGCGACAAGCAATGGATAATCCAGACGCAGCCTTGAAGCCCAATGTCCGTCTTCGGTCAGCGCTCCGGCTTCATCCACAAAGCCTTCCTTCTGCAGAAATTTAAAGTGTCGTGAGAAATCTTTCCAGAGTGCTTTGGCCGCGGAGAAATCAGCGCCGTGATGCCGGATGGTCTGCTGATAAGCCGCCAGTGACCGTTCAAATATTTTTCGAATGTCCTCCGGGGTTTGTGACAAAAGCAGATTCAACACCATCGCAAAATTATTTTTCAGCTGACTTGAAATATCTTCCGGTTTTTGAAAGAGCAATCTCCGGATATGATTCAAATTCATAAATCTTCCGGATACAGCCAGCATGAAGCCGATGTTATCCTGCCCGCGTCGTCCCGCGCGGCCGGTCATCTGACGAAATTCAGTAGCCGTCAGCGGATCAAAATCATTGCCGTTGAATAAATCAGAGTTAAAAAGCACGATGGTTCTGGCCGGGAAATTAACACCGGCAGCAATGGTTGATGTGGCAAAGATAACACGCAAATGTCCCCGGTTCATCATTTCTTCCACCAACATCTTCCATGCCGGCAATTGTCCGCCGTGATGAGCAGCAAGCCCCCAGGAGCGCAATGCTTTTAGCTGTCGATGATTGTTCAGCGATGGGAAACGATCGAGTAGTTCATAGAGCGCATCATTGAATCCCACCGAATTTTCAGGAGACGTCAGCGTACCTCGCGCCGTCAGAGCCGCATCACACTCCGCGCGTGACTTCAAAAAGAAAATGGCCGGCAGAAGATTGAATTTCTCCAAGACTTTGATGAGTCCGATGTAGTCGGGCATTTTTCCGCTGCGCATTTTTTTTGCGTCGGTTCGTCTGATGAAATCGGCAACCGGCGGGGATACTTTTCTGTCGTCCAGAAAAGGATGCAGACAGCCTGACGGATGAAGGAAAAGAGGAAAGAGAGGCACTGGACGTTTTTCTTCCGTAACCACCGCGCAAGTTTTTTTGCGGATGGATTCCAGCCAGCGGGCGATTTCTTCTCCGTTGCCGATGGTTGCTGATAAAAGCAGCAGATTAATCCGCGTGGGAAGATAAATCATGATTTCTTCCCAGACCACACCACGGTCGGCGTCGCCCAGGAAATGTGCTTCATCAAGAATGACCAGATCGCAATTTAAATCCTTGCCCTGATGCATGGCGTCGTAGAGTTGATTGCGCAATATTTCCGTGGTGCCGACAATAATCGGCGCTTCGGTATTTTCTTTGGTATCGCCGGTGATGATGCCCACGTTTTCCGGTTCGAAATGTAGACCGAACTCAATCCACTTGGAATTGGAAAGCGCCTTCAGGGGCGATGCGTACCAGGCGCGTCCCCCTTTTTCCATGACGGATAGAATCGCTTCCCGTGCGATCCACGTTTTGCCCGAACCGGTGGGCGCAATGACCAGACAATCATTTTTTTTAATGGCTTCAAGCGCCTCTATTTGAAATTCATCAGGAATAAATGGGGCAGGATGCGGTTTGCCGATTCTGGCCAGAATGCTTTTCAGCGCCGGCACAACTTCCGGCTTGAAATAAGAAACATGCTCTTTCGTTTTTGATTTTTTGGGGGCGTTTGAATGCCGGAAATGAAAAGGCTTCTTTTTTCTCTCAATTTTTTTCTGCATTTTATTTTTGATTTAAAGGCAAGAGACCCGTACCACGCAAAAAAAGCAAGGGAAATATTAATCTTCTTTTTCGATGATCAGATATTTCTTCTTGCCTTTTCTAACGCGCACCTCTTTACTCTCACCGAAATCGGCCATCGTTAATTTTTCATCAATCGATTTGACCTGACGGTCATTGATGTAAATGCCGCCCTGCTCGATGAGGCGTTTTGTTTCGGAAATGGATTGGGTCAAGCCTGCTTTGGCGCAGGTCGCACAAATTTGGACGCCGGCCTCCAGATCCTTGCGGGAAATTTTATAGCGGGGGATAGCTGACGTGTCACTGGATGCCGCTTCGCGCGGAATGGTGCTGGAAGGGAACAATGCCGCATCCACCGGACGGGAATGAAAAGCTTCCATTGACGCGCGCCAAGCGTCCCCGGCAGCTTTTTCGCCATGCGTAATTTTTGTGGCCTCAAAAGCGAGAACGGCCTTGGCCATGTTCAATTGCGCGTCGGATAATTTTTGGACATTGCTGATTTCCTCCAGCGGCAGGAAGGTAAAGAACCTGAGAAATCTTTCCAGATCGGCATCGTCGCAATTGACCCAGTATTGATAATACTCGTACGGACTCGTCAAAGTGCCATCAAGCCAGATGGTTCCTTTTTCCGTTTTCCCCATCTTCTGACCAAGCGATGTGGTAATCAGCGGAAACGTCACGGCGTGAGCATCTTTGGCGGCAACTTTGCGGATGAGTTCCGTACCGGCCAGCATATTGCCCCATTGGTCGTTTCCGCCCATCTGCAATGCGCAGCCTTGATTCTGAAACAGATAGAAAAAGTCATAAGCCTGAAGAATCATGTAATTAAATTCGATGAAGTTCAGGCCTTTTTCCATTCGGATTTTATAGCTCTCCGCCGCCAGCATCCGGTTGACGCTGAAATGACGACCGATATCCCTTAAAAATTCGATGTAGTTTATTTTTGTCAACCAATCGGCATTATTGAGCAGCAGGGCCTTGCCGTCGGAAAAATCGAGATACTGGGAAAGCTGTTTTCCCAGACACTGCGCGTTGTAGTCAATCTGCTCACGGGTGAGCACCTGACGCATTTCCGTTTTGCCGCTGGGATCACCGATCAATCCTGTGCCACCGCCAACCAGCGCGATGGGCTTGTTGCCGCTTTTCTGCATATGCGCCAGCGCCATAATCGGCACCAGAGAGCCGATATGCAGACTCGTTGCCGTGGGATCGAAACCGGTGTAACAGGTTACCGGTCCTTTTGCGAAAAATTCTTTAATCAAAGTTTCATCGGTCACCTGCTCGATAAAACCTCTTTCCTTTAAAATTTCGTAAGCGCTTTTCATCTTATGCCTCTTATGAATCTTTCAGCTTGACGCTGACTCTTTCGATGGATTTCGCTTTGCCGCTGTCCGCGTCAATATTCATCATGACGCCCTGCATCCGGATATCGTCTTTGGCCAGATCGAATTTATTGGGCATCTGATTTAAAAATTTTTCAATAATGATTTCTTTTTTGATGCCGATAACGGAATCGAAAGGCCCCGTCATGCCCGCGTCGCTGATGTACGCGGTTCCCTGTGGCAGAACTTCTTCGTCAGCCGTCTGCACATGGGTATGAGTGCCCAGGACAGCGGATACTTGACCATCCAGATACCAGCCCAGCGCTTTCTTTTCGGACGTCGCTTCCGCGTGAATGTCCACGATAATGATTTTCGTTTTCTCTCTCAATTCGGCGACTTTGTTTTTAGCCGCCACGAAAGGACAATCAATCGGCTGCATAAAAATCCGTCCCGCCAAATTGAGAACACCAACATACTCCCCGGTTTCAAGAGGCACCAGAACAGAGCCCGCTCCCGGAGTCGTCGCAGGATAATTGGCTGGTCGCAAAAGTCTGTCGTAATCTCCGATAAATTCCAGAACTTCTTTTTTATTCCAGATATGATTGCCAGACGTCAGCACGTCAATATGATAGCTGAAAAGCTCTTCCATATTTTTTCTGGTCACGCCGAATCCGGCAGCGGCATTTTCACAATTGGCGATGACAAAATCAATTTTTTTCCTGGAGATAAAATCAGGCAGAAGTTCCCGAAGCGCCATTCTTCCCGGACTGCCGATGATGTCGCCAATAAACAATATTTTCATTTATCACTTTTCCTTTCGCCGTAGCGAAAAAACTACTTCGCGAAATCGGAAACCCGTGTTTCCCTGATGACGGTAACCTTGATCTGCCCCGGATAAGTCATTTCGTTCTCGATTTTCTTGACGATATCCTTGCACAGCATTGTGGCGTCATTCTCGGATATCTTTTCATTTTCCACCAGAATGCGTATTTCACGTCCCGCCTGAATGGCAAAGCACTTATCAACGCCATTGAATGAGTTGGCGATTTTTTCCAGACCCTCCAGACGCTTGACGTAAGTTTCCAGCATCTCACGGCGCGCACCCGGTCTGGCTGCGGAAAGTGTATCCGCCGCCTGGACCAGAACGCCCAGCAGTGTGTTGTTGCGTCCGTCATCATGATGGGTTGCTATCGCCTGCACAATGCGGGGATTCTCGCCGAAACGTTTGGCGTAATCAGCGCCGATGGCGGCGTGCGTTCCTTCCACTTTATGGTCAATCGCCTTACCGATATCGTGGAGCAAACCGGCGCGTTTGGCTTCCCTCACATTAAACTTCAGTTCCGAAGCCATAATACCCGTCAGATAAGCCACATCGATGGAATGCTGCAAAACATTTTGCGAATAGCTGGTACGGTATTTGAGAGAGCCCAGCAGATTGATGATTTCAGGATGAATATCATGAACGCCGACGTCAAAGGATGCCTTCTCACCGGTTTCTCTGATGATCTGTTCGACTTCCGTCCTGACCTTTTTGACAATCTCCTCAATGCGGCCAGGGTGAATACGGCCATCCTGAATCAAACGCTCCAGCGATATTCTGGCCACTTCTCTGCGCACCGGGTCAAAACTTGATAAGACCACCGCTTCCGGCGTATCATCAATAATCAAATCGATACCCGTAGCCGCTTCAATCGCCCGGATGTTTCTTCCTTCACGGCCGATGATGCGCCCTTTCATTTCCTCGCTGGGCAGATTGACCGCGGAAACCGTTTTTTCCGCCACCACGTCTCCGGCATATCTCTGAATCGCGTAGGCAACAATTTCCTGTGATTTTCTATCGGCGGTTAATTTCGCGTCATCCTCAATTTTGCGGATAATGACCGCGGCATCCTGTTTAGCCTCCGCTTCCATAGATTGAATCAGTAATTGTTTAGCTTCTTCGGAAGAAATGCCCGCTATCTTCTCCAGTTTTTCCTGCTGTTCCTGCAGCGAGGCATCCAGTTTGCGCCGTTTTTCTTCAAGCGATGCTTCTTTGGAAGTTAATGATTTTTCACGTCCTTCCATTGAAGATTCTTTTTGTGCCAGCGCGTCTGTTTTTTTATCCAGATTTTCTTCTTTGGTCCGGATACGTTTTTCCCGCGCCTCGATATCGTTTCTTCTTTCCTTCGCTTCTCCATCAAATTCAGCTTTCATCTTCAGCAAATTTTCCTTCGCCTGAAGAACAGCTTCTTTTTTGATGGTTTCCGCTTCTTTTTTGGCCTCCTCCGCCATTCTCGCCATTAAATTCTTTGACGATCTGAGATCTTTGGCGGCAAGAGATTGTTTCATAATAAAACCGATAATAATCCCCACAACGACTGCGACAACTATAACCAGCACTGATAAAAAACCTGCATTCATAATTATGTGACCTCCTTTGTGCCCTTCCAGAACATCCACCGGCCGACCGTTCACTATAACGGTCATGAAATGAAAAAATTCCGGAGAAGCTATATTTAAACCTCGCGGCCTGCGTCCTGATTAAAGGAAGCGGAATGCGAGAATTTTTAATGAGACCCAAGTTTTAATGAGCCTTGATTTTCCGAAACGTAGTGCGACGGAAAATCCTAGAGCGAATTATCCCACGTGCGAAGCTAAGTGGGACAAACATCTTTTATTATTTTTAAAGACAGAAAGGATTTGGTGAGAAACGGGCATAAAAACCCCCGCCTATGCCGTGTTAATCACCTTTTTGAACCTTTTACAAGGTGGGACCCGGTATTGATTGCTTCAGGCTTTCTGCTTCCCGACCAGCTCAGGAAAATGCGGACATGCACACCGCAATCAAGGATAAGGTCCCAAGGTCGAAAATGTTGGCTCAAAAACGAATGTTAATCACGCACATCGCAGGGGCTAATAAAAAAGTCGCTAACTTGCTTCCTCAATCAGTTGAATTAATTTTTCAGCTCTGTTTTCGAGTTGATCGCAGAGCTCCTTGTTAACTCCTTTTAATTTTAACACTTCCTCTGAAATGTTTAAAGCCGCCAGGATGGCAACGTTCAATGTTTTAAGACCGTTGCCGGAGTGTAAAATTTCATCCACTTTTTTATTTAAATACTGAACAACCTCGGCCACCTGTTCATCTTCCGAATCGCTTATTACAGAGAGTTCCTGGCCTAATATCGTTATGTTATAACTGTTTTTCAAAACACACGCCCTGGAAGCTTATTTTGCAGCATCCACATCCGCCATCAAATCAAGCAATGAATCTACCCTTGTGCGTACGCTGTTCCTTTCCTCATCCAATACCTTAACTTTATCTTTTATCCCTTGTAATTCCGCCTCTTTATTTTTTAATGTCTCCTCCAATGTCTGAATTTGTTTTTTTAAAGAAACTTTCTCATCAACAATCACTTTAATTTTTTCTTCTAGTTTTGCAAATTTTTCCAGTTCCACAGTAAAATTAATCCTTCCTTTATGAAAATAATTTAGTTTTTTAAAGCTTCTTTTGCTTTATTTTATGCCAATTTATGGAAACAATGTCAAGGCCTTATTTTAACCTTTGGCCTCTTCCAGCGATCGGAAATATTCACTTAACTCATGCAGCATGCTTTCCTCGTCTTTTAACTTACCAGCCAGTTCTCTGAACTGATGAGAATTATCTAATCCCTTGGTGTACCAGAGAATATGCTTGCGGAAACTTTTACCCGCCAGTTTGGTACCGAGCAATTCGACTTCCATTTTCCAGTGATTTTCAATCATTTCCAGCCTTTGCCTAAGTGAGGGCAAATAATCTAGGGGCTGAGCTTGCAGCGCATGGGAAATACCTTTAAAAATCCAGGGATTACCTAAAGCGCCCCGCCCCACCATGACAGCGTCGCAGTCAGTTTCGGAAAGCATTTTGACCGCGTCCTGCGGCTGCCGGATGTCACCATTACCAATTAAAGGAATTTTAACGGCTTTTTTAACAGCGGCAATGATTTTCCAATCGGCGTGTCCGCTGTAACCCTGATCGGCTGTGCGGGCGTGCACTGTGATCACATCCGCCCCGCAATTTTCAGCTATTTTTGCAATTTGCACAGCATTGATGGATGAACGATTCCAGCCGGAACGAATCTTTACACTAACCGGAATTTTAACGGCTTTTTTCACTGCTTCAATTATCTTGCCGGCAAGAACCGGATCTTTCATTAAAATGGCGCCGGCACCGGCCTTGATCACTTTTTTCACCGGACAGCCCATATTGATATCAATCAAATCGACGCCGTGATCCGCGACAATGCGGGCGGCTTCGGCCATAATTTCCGGATCAGCGCCGAAAATCTGTGCGCCCAGCGGACGGTCATCAGCGCAGCTTTTCAGATATTCGTAAGTCTTGGCCGTTTTGCGAATAAGACCGTTGGAACTGATCATTTCCGTGTAGGCCAACGCGCAGCCCTGATCACGCGCCAGTAACCGGAAAGGAAGATTAGAAATTCCCGCGAGCGGCGCCAGCAAGGCTCCTTTTTTTGCGGCGGCTTGAATTATATTATTTGCTTTGTTCAAATCTAAATTTTCCCAATCTTTATATATTACCTTGACGATAGAAAAAATGGATGAGGTTACGGATCGGGACTGCTCCCCGAGCAGTCCGAATCGGCGCGCTTGGCAATAACCTGAAGGTCACACGGCGCGCCCTACAATAAAATTATAAATACTATTTGTCATACCGGCGCAGGCCGGTATCCAGTTATTCCTGGATGCCGTTCTTCAACGGCATGACGAGCATAAACAGAACAATAACCTTTATTTTTGTCGAAGATGTTTTTCCGCACGTTCGAGTTCTTCCAATGTGTTGATTCCCATCACTTCAACGTAATCTTCAGCGACAAAAGATTTGACCTTTTGACCTTCGCGTACGGCTATCTCGACAATATCCGTCAGGTAATATTCGCCCTGCTGATTATTATTGGTAACTTTTCCCAATGCTTCAAAAAGGAATTTTGTATCCACGCAGTAAATGCCGGTGTTTATTTCACCGATTTTCTTCTCGTCTTCCGTGGCATCCTTATGCTCGACTATTTTCAGGACATTACCCTTTTCATCCTTAACAATGCGGCCGTAGGCATGAGGCGGAGGCGGAACTGTTGTCAGCACGGAAACCACCGCGCTGTGCGCAAGATGATTATCAATCAGCGATTTAATGGTCGCCGATTTTAAAAGCGGCACGTCGCCGCAAAGAATGACGCTAAGCCCATCATAATTAGACAATACATCTTTCGCCTGCAGAACAGCGTGGCCTGTTCCCAACTGCGGATTCTGTTCGACAAAAACACAACCACTGCCTGCAAACACTTTGCGCACTATGTCCGCCTGATGGCCGATCACAGCAACTATCTTTTCCGCGCCGGCTTCTTCGGCTGCTACAATAGAATAATGCAGGAGCGGCTTGCCATTCAGTTCATGCAGAACCTTAGCCTTATCCGATTTCATGCGGGTGCCCTTCCCCGCCGCCAATATCAACGCACAAAATTTATTTTCCTTCACCTTGTCAACCTTTCTTAATTTAATGTTATATCGTTCGAATACCACCCAATTTATTGTCAATAAACTTCATCGTGACTACCGATATCGACGGGTATTATTTTATCACCCTGAATCAGGAAAATAATTGTTATTCGATAAGAGATATTTATGGAAACCGCATACAACTCGGATAAGTTTCCGTGAAGCTTATGTAAACGTAAAGAAGGATGGTAGGGATTTATTTCCAGCAGTTTTAAGGTTTTTTCGTATTGCGAGACTAACTCAGGATGCTTTTTAATAAATTTCTTTGCCCGTCTTAAATAACTATCCGTATATAAGATTTCAGCCACGCGTTATTCTCTTGATGTGTTTTTCGACGGACTCTTTGACGAATTTTCCTTCCTTCATATCTCTTTTGGATTCCAGCAATGCCGCTTCGAGTTCACATTCCCGCAAATAATTGTATTTTTCGATAGGCAGAACAACAAACTTGTTTTTCCCCCGAACCGTAATGATAACTTCTGTACCATCCGCCGTCTCGTCGGTAAGAATGGTCACACCTTTTGTTTTTAATTCGTTTGCTGTAATGGTCTGGGCCATATTTAAGAATCCTTTATTTAGTACGGTTCATAGTACTGAACATAAGTTTATTTGTCAACTTTTTTTACGGGCATCAAAAGCGCGGCCATCATCTTTTTTGGGGACTGGCAAAATCTTTACGCACAATATTCACCTGATGGCCGATCACCGCCACGATCTTTTCTTCACCGGCTTCTTTGGCCGCCGCCACAGAATAACGCAACATTGGTTTGCCGTTGAGTTTATGAAAAACCTTGGCCTTATCCGATTTCATGCGGGCACCCTTCCCCGCTGCCAATATCAACGCACAAAATTTATTTTTTCCATTTCATTAATCCTTATTCATTTGTCACTGAAACTATTTTAAAATGTTCTACCATTTGATTCTATATTCGCTTAAAAGTTTTTGCGTTTCTTTATCACCTAGTTTGGCTGCCATTTTCAAGTCTGCCATTGACTGTTCATATTTTTTTATCTTCTGATACATGGCGGCCCGATTCATGTATGCAACTGCTAATTGCGGATTTAGCTCAATTGCTTTGTCATAATCCTTTATCGCATGATTATTGTTGCCAAGCATAGCATATGCAAATCCACGGTTATTATAGGCTATTGCACTTGGATAAATTTCAATAGCCTTATTATAATCATTTATTTCCTGATCGTAATTGCCAAGCATGCCATAGGAAATCCCTCTATTCGTATATGCTAGTGCACTTGGCTCTAGTTCAATTATTTTACTGTATGCCACAATGGCATCATCATATTTTTTTAATTTTCTTGCAGTGCCCCGGGTGGCCACCTGTCACCTTGCACAATAATCTGATCTGATTTTTTCACAATCGTTTGATGTCTTGCAAAAAGATTACACGACGCGGTGCACAGCCAGTT
>JBATES010000071.1:0-5581 GCA_049664145.1 Smithella sp. | reverse complement strand
ATACAATTATTGGTTCTTATCGGATCAACAATCCAATAGAATTTGTCATGTACTTTTTTTCCGCGTCGCTCTTGATTTTAGTCTGTGTTGTCGGCATTATTTATTTTTTCTTCCGGTTAAAACCCCGGAAACAGGATGGAACGAATGAAGATGAACCTGAATAATCTTTACAAACCATTACTGATCTTTGTTTTCATTTTCCTTGCCTGTAATCCATCGTATGGATTCGATTTAAAAAGCAGGGTTCTGAAAACAAAACTGCCCAACGGGATTACCGTCCTGATGTTGGAGAGACATTTAAGTCCGACGGTTTCTCTTTATATCAGCCATCGCGTCGGAGCGGTTGATGAAGAAAAAGGGGCGAGCGGTGCGGCTCATTTTCTGGAACACATGATGTTCAAGGGCACAACGTCCATCGGCACCAAAGATTATAAGGCCGAAAAGAAAATACTGGCAGCGATTGAAAAAACGGGGCGGTTGCTGGACAGAGAGAAAAACAAGGCCGGCAATGCCAGATTGATTGAAAAACTCACCGCCCGCTTGAAAACATTACAGAATGAACACAAAAAATACTTCATTCCCAATGAAATCGACCGGCTCTATACTGAAAACGGCGGCCTGGATATGAATGCCGGCACCAGTCAGGATACGACGACCTATCATGTCAGTCTGCCCGCCAACAAGATTGAACTCTGGGCAAGAATTGAATCGGATCGCCTGCTCAATCCGGTCTTTCGTGAATTTTATACGGAACGCGATGTTGTGATGGAAGAGAGAAGGCAACGGATTGAATCCGACCCGGACGGAAAACTTTACGAGCAGTTTATGAAAACCGCCTATCAAACGCATCCCTACGGAAGACCGGTTATCGGCTGGGCGGAAGATTTAACGGGTTTGAGTCCTGATGCCCTGAAGAAAATCTTAAAAAGATACACAACACCCGAAAGCATTGTGATCGCGGTGGTCGGCGACATCAAGCCTGACGTGACACTCAAAGTCATTGGAAAATATTTCGGCAGAATTCCCGCGAATCAGGAAATGAAGAACGTTGTGTCCGCAGAACCGCCGCAAAAAGAAGAAAGAAGAGTTGAGGTTATCTTTGATGCCAGCCCGATGATGATCATCGGTTATCACAAGCCCAATGCTCCCCATTACGACGATTATGTTTTCGATGTCATGGAATCCATTTTAAGCAAAGGAAGAACCAGCCGACTGTATAACAGCTTGGTTACTCAGCAGCAAATTGCCAAAAGCGTCAGCACGATCAACGGCATTCCGGCATCACGATACCCGAACCTTTTTACAATCTTTGCCCAACCGCGTCATCCCCATACGAATAAGGAACTGGAAGAAAAAATTCTACAGGAAATCGAAAAACTCAAAACCGATTCCGTTCCGGAAGAGGAGCTGGTGAAAGCAAAAAATAATATAAAGATGTCCTATATACAGAGTCTGGATTCCAACGGAGAAATCGCCTCCACCTTGTCCTATTACGAAGTCCTGCTGGGGGATTATCAATATTTTGCCGATTATCCGGACAAAATTGATAAAGTAACGGCGGAAGATATCCGCAAAGCAGCCGTCACGTACCTCAATAACAGCAACCGGACAACAGCCGTTTTAAATAAAAAAATATAGAAATCGGACGGGCAAAGAAAAATGATGAAAAAAATTACGACGGTTTTTATGTTCCTGCTCATGATGCTGTCTCTTTTCACAGGAGAGGCAATATCCGAAATGAACAGGTCAATGCCTTCTCCGGACAAAATTCAATACGAATCGTTGCGCTTTGAACTGCCGCAGGCCGAGCGGGTTGTCCTGGATAACGGCATGGTCCTCTATATACTGGAAAATCATGAACTGCCTCTGGTCAATGTCGGGGCGCTGATCAAAACAGGAAACATGTATGATCCGGCGGGCAAAGAAGGCGCCGGTGATTTAACAGCTTATGTGATGAGAACAGGCGGAACGACAAAATTGAAAAGCGCGGAGCTCGACAAACAGTTGGATTTACTGGCGGCGTCCGCATCCGTTTCAATGTCCAGAGAATCAGCCCAGATAAGTTTTTCCATCTTAAACAATCATCTCGAACGGGGACTGGATCTGCTGAGCCAAATGATCATCAGCCCGGCTTTTGAACAGGAAAAATTCGAACTGGCAAGGCAATTAAAAAACGAAGAAATTAGAAGATTAAAAGATGATCCGCAGGGGTTGGCCTTTCAGGAATTTAATCGTCTGATTTATCAGGCTGATCCCCGCGGGCGTTTCCCCTCTTACAAATCACTGGCCAATATTGAGCGTGACGATCTACTTGAATTCCACAATCGCTTTTTTCTGCCCAATAACACGATGTTTGCCGTCAGCGGCGACATCACCAGAGACCAGGCCTTGGAACTTTTTAAGAAATACTTCGGTAACTGGAAGCAAGGCAATCTTCCGGCTGATATTTCCGCGCCTCCTCAAAACTCAACCCCGGGTGTTTATCTGATCCATAAGGAAATTCCTCAGTCCACGGTTGTCAGCGGCCTCTATACGACAAGCAAAAGCCATCCTGATTATTACGCTTTTGCCGTGCTGGACTTCATCCTCGGCAGCGGCGGTTTTCCGTCCCGTATCGTGAATGTCGTTCGCAGCACCGAAGGCCTGGCCTACAGCGCCGGAAGCTTTTATCGCGCCAGAACTGATTATGGAATTTTTGGAAGCTACGCCTTTACCAAGACGTCTTCGACCATGAAAGCCCTAGCGCTGATCGATTCCGAACTGGACAAACTCAGGACCCATCCCATTACGGAAAAGGAATTGAACTGGGCTAAAAAGTCCATCATTGACGGTTTCATCTTTTCTTTTTCCACGCCGGAACAAATCGTCTGGCAGCAGATGAATGTCGAATATGAAAAATTACCCGCGGATTATCTGCTTGCCTATCGTGATAAGATTGAAAAAATAACCTTGGAAAAGATAAATCAAACCGCTGCAAAATATCTGGACAAAACCAGAAATGTCGTTTTAATTCTGGGCGACAGTAAAAATCTGGATAAGGCCGTACCCGAAAAAGAATATACGGTGATTACTCCCGAAGAGTAAATTTTTTTTAAGGATCGTTTATGATTGATGAAACAATGTTCAGGAAAGTATCGCAAAGAATAGATTCCTACCGCGAGGCGATGATCGAATTGCAGACTCAACTCAGCGCCCATCCGGCGGTCGGACCGGAAAACGGCGGTGACGGCGAACTGCTGAAGGCAAATTTTCTTAAAGAACGCCTGGCACAAATGGGCTTTACAAATTTCCAGCATTACGACGCGCAGGACTCAAGAGTGTCCTCCGGCATCCGCCCCAATTTTGTCACAACACTCGAGGGAAAAAATAAGAATAAGTTCATCTGGATTATTACCCATATGGATATTGTTCCCCCCGGTGAGCTGCGTCTGTGGAGTCATGACCCCTACGAGGCCTATGTGAAAGACAATCACATTTTCGGTCGCGGCGTGGAAGATAATCAGCAGGATATGGTCGCTTCCATTTTTGCCGCCAAAGCTTTTATGGACGAAGGATTCCTGCCCGAAACTTCGATTAAGCTCGCCTTTGTTTCGGATGAAGAAACGTCCAGCAACAAGGGATTGCATTACATGATTGATTCGATCGGAAATCTTTTCCATCAGGACGATCTGATTGTGGTTCCCGATTCAGGCAATCCCGAGGGCTCGCTTATTGAAGTCGCCGAGAAGAGCATGCTCTGGCTGTGTTTCAAAACCATAGGAAAACAATGCCACGGCTCCAATCCACACCTCGGCAATAACGCTTTTGTCGCCGCGTCCCATCTGGTTACAAAACTGGTCAAACTCAGAAAAATATTTTCCAACACCGACCCGCTTTTTGACCCGCCGCAAAGCACCTTTGAACCGACGAAAAAGGAAGCCAACGTGGGGAACATCAACACGATTCCCGGCGAAGATGTTTTCTGCATGGATTGCCGGGTGCTTCCGGAATATGATTTGCAGGAGGTCATGGCGGAAATACAACATATTGCCCGCAAGGTTGAGAAGAAATTCAAGGTTCAGATAGAAATTTCCACCGCCCAATACGTTCAATCAGCTCAACCGACATCGTCCGATGCGCCCGTTGTGCTGGCCCTGCAGGAAGCCATTCAGAAAGTTTACAACGTGCAATCCTTTGCCGGCGGTGTCGGCGCGGGAACGGTTGCGTCCTATATCCGCAAAAAGAATTATCCGGTGGCCGTCTGGTCAAAAACAAATCAGAACGCCCATCAGCCCGATGAGAACTGTCCGATCGACAACATGCTGGGCAACGCCAAAGTTTTTGCCTGTTTATTTCTTCGAAATTGAGCGCTTATCAGCCAGTCAATATGTATTGCATAGAATAAATCGACGTGATAGAGGGTGCATAAATTACAAATTTATCTCCAGTCAGAGGCAGATCAATATTTTGATAAAAGAAAATAAAATCGCCGACACTGAAAAAATTTTCTTTGCGGATCACAACCTGCTGAAAAATCTCTGCGGCGAGCATGATAAACATTTAAAATTTATCGAAAAGCTTGAGCCGGTCAAAGTCAAAGCGTGGGGCAACTCCATTACCATATCCGGCCACAGCGGCAATGTTCATAAAATCAGCACCATGCTCCAGCAGCTTTATGCCATCATGGAAAAAGGCTGGCACATTCAGTCTGCCGACATTGACTATGCTCACCGTATCCTGTCTGAAGATATAACCTTCGATCTGGCCAGCATCTTTCTGGATACGGTTATTATTTCCTCGCAGAAACGGGTCATCACACCGAAAAGCATCGCGCAGCGACTTTACATCGAATACATGAGGAGTTGTGATATGGTTTTTGCCATCGGCCCTGCCGGAACCGGCAAAACCTATCTAGCCATGGCCATGGCCGTCTCGTATCTGCTGGAGAGGAAAGTTCAAAGAATTATTCTGGCGCGCCCGGCCGTGGAAGCTGGTGAAAGGCTGGGCTTTCTGCCCGGAGATCTGGCGGAAAAGGTCAATCCTTATTTGCGTCCCCTTTATGACGCGCTTTATGATATGATGGATATGGAAAGGGCGACCGCGCTTCTCAACAAGGGATTGATCGAGGTTGCGCCACTGGCTTTCATGCGGGGACGAACACTGAATGATTCTTTTATTATTCTGGATGAAGCGCAAAACACGACATCGGAGCAGATGAAAATGTTTCTAACCCGTTTGGGATTCGGTTCCAAGGCCGTTATCACCGGGGATATCACCCAGGTCGATTTACCGACGGAGAAGGTTTCCGGTCTGGTGGAAGCCGAAAAAATATTGAAAAAATATTCCAGCATTCGCTTTGCACATTTTTCAGAAGTTGATGTCATCCGACACCCTCTGGTTCAGGATATCATCAAAGCCTATTCTCTTTTAGATAAAGAGAAAACCATCCATCATCATAAATGACATGACTTATCTTGATCGTTTCAAAAATAAATTTTTTGTTTTTTTTCAGCCTTATCTGACAAAGATTGCGCCCTATTTCGATTTCGTAAAAAACAGCTTTTTCCAGAGATGGGCTATCGCTTTTACCCTCTGCATCATC
>JBATES010000070.1:0-9632 GCA_049664145.1 Smithella sp. | reverse complement strand
CCCATAATGTTTATTTTCAAAAGATAGAACAAGTAACTGTTTCAGTAACAAAGCAGCATGATGTCTGGAAAAAACCGAACGAATCCTTGCGTCGCTTATGCTGCTTTACTTAGGACGCTATGTATAGAAACGATATTATTCATCATAATGAAATGCGAAAGTGAGTCTGAATGAAATACGGAATTATCGCGAATCCTGTTTCCGGCAAGCGCTCTCTGGATGAAAAACAAAAGATTTTAAATGAAGTAGCCGGAATTTTGAAAGACGCGACCATTGCCGGCCTTGATACGAAATCTCCCGAAGAATTCAGCCGCTGCGCTCAAGAACTTTCCCGGAAAGTCAAGATACTGCTTGTCGCTGGTGGTGACGGAACGTTTTCGCTGGTCATGAACAGTGTTTCGAGGGATGTCCCCCTGGGGTTTCTTCCCTTTGGCTCCGGCGATGTCCTAAGGCATACGTTCAATTTGCCCCGCTGCCCGAAAGAAAATGCCCGCTCCATTCTCACCGCAAAAGAGCATTTCATCGATGCAATCTGCTGTGATGGCAAAACGAAAGCTTTGTTCGCCAGTATCGGGATAGAAGGCAGTATTCTGCTGGAAAGAAATAAGTATCTGATTAATGATTTACTGGGATTTACGGCTTATGGCCTGTCAACTTTAAAAGTCTTGTTTGATGGTTACATTAACGCCGATTTGCGGATTCTGATGGATGGTCAGGAAGTAACAACTTCCAGCTCTCTGACCGCGGTCATTACAAAACTTCCCTATTACGGATACGGTTTTAAAGTTGTCCCTCAGGCTCGATATGACGACGGCTATTTACATTTGCTGATTCTTGATTCAGGACCCTTTGGCGCGTTATATGCGCTGGCGACGGCGCTGATGGGGGGAAACAGAATTGGAGATTATTATAAGGCGAGAGACATTCACATCACAACTTCAACCGAACAATTCTTACAGCGCAACGGTGATCCGGAAAAGGAAAAACGCACGCAATTCTCCTTCAAAATATTGCCCAAAGAACTGAAAATCATTTTCTAAAAAATGATTACGTTTTGTTGTGAGACTTAAATTTCAAAAACGAATAACCTGAAGGTCACTATAGGTGTATTGAAATTTTTTAGTCGAACAATCCCGCCATAAGCGGAGGGTATAATACCCCGCTCCTTGGGGTGAAATTAGGGTCCAGGGCTTGCCTTGGGGTTTATACCCGTGATTCTCTGTCAAATATTCCACGCCGAAAATTCGCCCAGGGCCGTTGATTCTTTCAGATAGATGATGTCATGTTGCAGGGCAAGATGCCGTATTGCTGAAATCAGTTCCCGCGGTGACATTCCTTCCAATTTCTTTGCCGAAAACGATGCGTACGGAGAAACATATCCCCACATGTGTTGAACGGCGTTTCGAAGATTTCCTTCCGCTGGCGTTTTTGTCTTCGCAATCTCCAGCATAAGATACTGATTTTTATAAAAAAACTTAAGCAAACTAGAAATCATTATTACTGCAAAAATACCTTGCAATTTTGCATTGTATCTGCCAATATGCGCTCATGAATAACATACCCCGTCATCTCTTAAAAGTTATGTTGCAGCGCATCAAGCAGGAGCAGGTCATTGTTCTGACAGGCGCTCGTCAAACGGGCAAGACGACTCTGGCGCAAAGTCAATTACCGGAAGCCGCTAGATTGCAATCCGATTATTTGTCTTTTGATGATCCTGATGAACGTTTCCGCTTTCAAAAATCAGCCACAGCTATTCTGGAATCACTAAAATCGCCACTGATTATTTTAGATGAAGTTCAAAAAATCCCGGCTCTTTTTGATTCTTTAAAATGGGTGGTGGATCGGCAAAAGCATCAAAAATCAAGCGCCCAAAAAAAATTTATCTTAACCGGTTCTTCACAATTACTCTTGATGAAAAATATCCGGGAAACAATGGCTGGCCGTGCCGCCTTGTTGAATCTCTACCCGTTTTCGCTTTCGGAAGTTGCCGAAAATGTAAACGTGCCTTTTATCAGTATGCTCTGGAATGCGGGCGGCATCGCATCAAAAGATGAGAAGTTATTTCATACTTTACCCGTGGATAAAATTCGCAGAACCATCCTGTTACGTGATGAACATCGTGTATGGGGTGGTTATCCCCCCGTATGGCAAAAATCTGAGACGGCGGATAAAATCAACTGGCTGCGAGATTATCGAAGGACTTATCTGGAACGCGATGTGGCCGATGTCGGCCAGGTTTCCAGTATTGATAACTTTGCCCTTGCGCAAAAACTGCTTTGCACACGCACAGCCGGCATTTTATCTATAAGCGAAGTGGCCCGTGATCTTGCATTGGCTGTCAACACGGTTAAAAGATACTTAAGCCTTCTTTCCATGACCTTTCAATGTTTTATCGTGCCGCCATATTATGAAAATGTCGGCAAGCGATTAATTAAAAGTCCCAAAATATATTTTCCCGATCCGGGCCTCAACAAAGCCATTCTGGGCGATTTATCCATCAGTGATGGTGCAGCATATGAAAGCTGGGTATTTGCAGAACTTTTGAAATGGAAACAACTGGAAGCTGTTGAACCGGAATTGTATTTCTACCGAACCTCCAGCGGACTGGAAATTGACTTTCTCATTGCCGGACAAGGGAAAATCCTGCCGATTGAAGTAAAATTAGGTAACCGGGTGACCGCAGTCGATGGTGGCAGCCTCACACAATTCATCAAGGAGCATCCCAAAAAAACAACCATGGGTTTGATTGTTTATCCCGGCCGTGAATTCCGTCAAATCCGGGAAAACATCTGGGCGGTGCCGGACTGGTATCTGTTCGGAGGAATCCAATAAGCATGGCTTATTAATTTGGACAGCTTGTGAATCGTCAAACAATCGCATGCAGTTATTTCTCTGATAAAGAATAGAGATACTTCATGATCGGGAGAATCATATGAGAAACAGAAAAAGACCACCGGCACAGCAGGATGTCGCGTTTTGAAAAGGAGCCACCGGCTCCTACCGGAGGGGCTCCACATTTAATGCTGCAAAACTTTTCCCCAAAACGACTTTAAAAAATAATTTCTTGACATAAAAAACCGGGGAGTATTTAATTAAAAAAACAGTAGCATTGTGATTAATTATTTTAGAAATGCGTCAAATAAAAATAAAATTATGGTACACATAATGCACAGACAGACAGACAGACAGACAGACAGACAGACAGACAGACAGACAGACAGACAGACAGACAGACAGACAGACAGACAGACAGACAGACAGACAGATTTAATCTTGTAAAACTTTTTTCCACTAAAACAACAATCATAAAACCCATGTATCTTTTGCGGATGCATGGGTTTTTTTTGAACTAAGTGGTTAAAAAAATACATATCGAAAGGAGAGGATAACCAATGAGTTTTACTAAAATGAAGCCAAGCAGAAATAAAAAAGCAAAATATCTCACGTACAAGGAAGCCTTTACGCGAATAAATCAGGCAATTGACGCCCACTTTTTTCTCGAGGCCATCACCATTGAGGAAAGTATCATATGTGACCGAATGATTTCTTATCTCCATGGTAAGTTTGGCGTCGCGTTTTCAGAAAACGACATGAAAAGCGTTAAAACATTGACAGGCAGTCTTTTGAAGATGTGGCGCAAGCATGCACCTGAGCCCATAGCCTTTAAAAATTATTTGGATTTGCACAAAGAAATTGATGAGTGGAGAGAGCAAAGAAATTATCTCCTCCATTCGATGACAAAAAGTTACCCCGGCAAGCCTACAAAGAACATTAACGATTTCCTGGACGATGCCTGTATTGCAGCCATCAGGGGAAAGAAATTGGCGCGAGCTCTAAGTGATATAGCGAAAGAAGGCAACAAAAAGAGATAGCCAGATTAAGGCTTGAGGCTGGAGCAGGGATGTTTCCTGCTCCGAAATATTACGGTTCCGGCGGCAAGCCCGAACCAGCAAATAGGGTGAGATCCCCGATCGCACCGCAAAGCGGGCTCAAGTATGCTGCCACAATATTCTATTGACGCACTTCATTTTGTTCAATATAATAAAAATAAATTAAGATATGTGAAAGTTTATCAGTTCCTGAACCGCAATAATCGTCAAGAATGGTGCTCATGGAATTTAAAACCGTTTTCGAAAAACTTTTGACGAATTTCGAAAAGCTGAACATTCGCTACGCGCTGATGGGTGGTTTTGCGCTGGGATTGTGGGGGTACGGACGAGCAACGGCTGATGTTGACTTTCTGGCGCATCGTGACGATATGGATAAAGTCGATGCCGTCATGAAGGGCTTGGGCTATGAATGCCGGTACAAAAGCGATAATGTTTCTCAATATCTGTCTCCCCTGAAAATATTCGGAGAAGTTGATTTTATTCACGCTTATAAAGAAACAAGTCTGACGATGCTGCGGAATGCCGAAGAAAAAACAGTTTTCAACGGCGATTTGAAAATTCGCGTATTAAAACCTGAAAGTCTGATTGCTTTTAAATTACAGGCGGTTAAAAACAATCCGTCAAGGACAGCCGTCGATTTGCAGGATATTAAAAAGCTGATTGAAATCAACAGACAGAACATGGATTGGAGTCTTATCGATCACTATGCCGAATTGCTGAAAATGGACGAGGTGTGGAATGAAATCAAAAAAGAGGTGTCTTGATGAGCGCGTCTGACGGCGGAAAAGATATTCTTGACAAAACGATAACGGAAGATATGAAAGCCATGGAACGCCGCCGGCATAATCCGTTTATGAAAAATGGCAAAGCGGATGTTGATGCCTACATTCGGTTCGTTTGCGAGTTTAACGAATTCATCAACCACGAGCCAAAATTATTTACCAGAATGATCGATCGTGACATGATTTTATGATTTCAGCGGTTTCAAACCTTTGCCACCTGAGGCTGGAGCAGGGATTTTTCCTGCTCCGAAATATTACGGTTCCGGCTGCAAGCCCGAACCAGCAAAGAATATTCTATTGACGCACTTCAGTTTGTTCAATATAATAATCCAAAGAGATGATAAAAACAGGAAAACGGCGGTATGATTATGCACAACGAGTTTACAGCCATCATTGAAAAAGATGGTGAGTGGTTCATTGCTTATTGTCCGGAAATACCGGGCGCCAATGGTCAGGGAAGAAACAAGGAAGAGTGTTTAAAAAATCTTGCTGATGCGATTGATTTGATTTTTGAGGACCGCCGGGCGGATTCTATGCGTGCTGTTCCGGAAGATGCCATTAAAGCAGTAGTGTCTCTCGGATGAAAAGAAATGAATTGCTCAAACATCTACGACGTTATGGATGTTTTTTAAAACGAGAAGGCGGTTCACATTCTCTCTGGACCAATCCAAACACAGAAAAGACAGAAGCAATTCCAAGACATACGGAAATTGCAGACCGGCTAGCCATCAAGATATGCAAAGGCTTATCGGTTCCTGATCCGAATTGCTGAAGAGGGACGAGGTCTGAGGCTGGAGCAGGGATGTTTCCTGCTCCGAAATATTACGGTTCCGGCTGTAAGCCCGAACCAGCAAAGGGTATTAACCAAGAATACATTTTGAACGGATCACTCTGATCTGTCGAGTTTCGCCGGTGTCGGATTTTAGAATGTGCGTGATGATGTCGATGGGGCGGGCGGAACCTTCCTGAAGGTGCGGTACCGTAAAGATAATCTTTTTATCCGGTTCATTAAGCATCAGACTGAAAACATAAGGGCGGATGTCTTTGATAATCGTTTTACCCTTAGATACTTTTGGGATATTGAAGACAGATGAAGCCAGAAAATTTCTGATGTTTTCTTCCATGGCTTTCAGGCGCGAAGAATCCATATCAGGAGGTAGATGAAGTTCGTATTCAAAACCTTTTAAAGCTTGAGCGATGGCTTTTTCTTCGGCAGAAAGTTTTCTGATTTCTAAAATTTCAATTCCATCGGCAAGAAGTGAATTGATTTCAGCTTTTAATAAATTCAAGTCTGGTAGATATTCCTGCGCGGTAATATCCATATATTCCTGCCTGCTTTCCATGCCCACGGCCGTCGCGGTGGCAAAAGATATTTTGGGATGCGGATGGAAGCCGATAGTATAAGCAAGCGCAAAACTACTGCGGCGCAAAGCGCGTACTAAAGCCCCGGATAGTTCCAGATGAGACAGGAATCCGGCACGACCGAGTTTGCTGAAAGTGAAACGATATTTTTTTTCATTGACGGGAGACGCATCATGGACTGGCGTCGCTGACAAATCCGTTTTTATTTCGTCCTTCACAGCAAAGACATTTTGTGTCGTGGAGAAATCGCAAACTCCACAGTCCTGACAATCAGAAAACCGGCAATCCTCTGTTGCCTTCTGGTCTTCAGATTTTTGTTTTTCCTCCAGCAGAAAATCACGACTTACGCCGCAGTCAATGTTATCCCACGGCAGTTGTTCGTTGATCTTCCGTTCGCGCAGGAAATCTTCCGGATTAATTCCCGTTTCCGTCATCGCTTCCTGCCAGAGATCGAAGCGCAAAACATCAGACCAGCCATCAAAACGGCAGCCTTTGCGAAAAGCCGTCTCCAAAAGCGTCCCGATTCTTTCATCCCCGCGCGAAAATATTCCTTCGAGTAAACTCATGTTTGCGTCATGCCATTTGACACTGAGATTGCGGCTCCTGATGCGTTGACGGATGAAATTCTGATGAGCGTAAGTTTCCTCCATAGAAATTTGTCTTTCCCACTGAAAAGGGGTGTGGGGCTTGGGAACGAATGTGGAAAGGCTGATCGTTACCTGTCCGCGGTTTTTTGCCGCCCGCAGGGCTTCATATCCAAGATTAACGATACCTTCCAAGTCTTCCTGTGTTTCATGGGGAAGACCGATCATGAAATAAAGTTTGATTGATTTCCAGCCGGCGGCGAATATTTTATCCACTGTGGAAAGTAATTCTGCGGAGGTATTGCCCTTATTGATAATCAGGCGCATTTTATCCGTTCCTGTTTCCGGCGCGAGCGTAAAACTGGTTTTGCGCGTTCGTTTGATTTCTTCCATGAGCGTTGTGTTGAGAGATTCCACCCGCAACGAAGGCAGCGCCACGGCAACCCGCCGGGAGTGATATTTATTCATCAGATTTTGTACCAGCGGCTCAATGCAACTGTAATCTCCGGAGCTGAGCGACAAAAGCGATATTTCTTCATGGCCTGTTGCCTGAAGCTGGTTTTCGGCCATTTCCATCAGCAAAGATGTGTTTCTTTCACGATAAGGACGCCACAGCATTCCAGCCTGACAGAACCGGCAGCCGCGGGTACAGCCGCGGGCGATTTCCAGAGTAATTCGGTCGTGAATGGTCTGCATCAACGGGACAATGGGTTTTAGCGGATGCTGCCATAAATTCAAATCACTTACGGTTCTTTTTTTGATGATGTTGTTTTGATGATGTACGGCGGGAACGTAAATGCCGGGTATTTTCGCCAGCTCATTGATCAAGCTGTCTCTCGATAAAGATTTCTTTTTACACTCCCGAATGGTGGCCGTGATTTCACCGATAACTTCTTCTCCCTCGCCGATGACAAAGGCGTCGATAAAATTAACCAGCGGCGCCGGATTGAAACAGCAGGGGCCACCCGCTATGACCAGTGGATGTCCATCGTTGCGCTCTTTGCGGGCAAGAGGTATCTTTCCCAAATCCAGCATGTTCAGCATGTTGGTGTAGGAGAGTTCGTACTGCATTGAAAAACCGATAATATCAAAGTCCTTAATGGGGGTCTGACTCTCCAAAGATGTTAGAAGTATTTTCCCGTTGCGCAGTTGTCTCTCTCTGTCCGGCCAGACTGCGAAACAACGTTCTGCCGCCACATAGGGAATGTCGTTTAAAATGGAATATAAAATCTGCAAACCAAGATGCGACATGCCGACTTCATAGGTGTCGGGGAAAGCCAGAAGAAATCGTACTTCCGCTTTATCTTTATGGACGGCATTTACTTCCGCGCCGATGTAACGGCTGGGTTTTTCGGCGCTGAGCAAAAGTTCATCGAAATTACTATTATTCATAAGTTGCTTTTTGTTTGTAAGAAAGCCGCCACGTTATTCTTCTGAATCGGAGTAAATATGGGGGTGATATTTGTAAGGATTCTTTTTGATGTCCTCGAGCATCGACAGCGCCAGTTTTTGGGGAAAAGTGACGGAGGCAACATAATCCAGGGAATTATTTTTGAATGTATTGATCAAATCCTCGCGGACGGAATCCTGATCTTTCTCATAGACAAAAGACCTTACTCTTTTGTTTTCGTAAGTAAGTTCATCGCCCATGATATTTTTCACCTGAGCGTAGTCCTCAGGTGAGGCAAAATAAGATTCTTTCAGATCAACTTTTGTTTGAAAAGAAATTTCCACTTTGAACGTATCGGCGGCTACAGGGCGGGACAAGTCAAAAATCTCCAGCGTCAGTCCGTTTGATAATGTTATTTCTTCAATTAATTTCATTCGTATTCATCTCAACTATTTAGTTTAGAGATTGTCATTAACATTTTTACGCTTGACCTGCAACGCTAATCCTTTTATAAGTGACGCGCTTTAAAAATTAATAAAGGTGAAGCTGTTTTATGAGTGATGTCAATGCCATTTTGCTTTTGTCCTGTGCCGACAGCAAAGGGCTTGTGGCCAGAATTTCGGATTTTATTTTCCGTCATGACGGCAACATTGTTCATGCCGATCAATATACCGCCAAGGCGGAAAAGCTTTTCTTTATGCGTGTCGAATGGGAGCTCAACGGATTTGTTCTGGACCGTGAAGAAATCCCCATTGCTTTTGCGCCGCTGGCCAAACAATATAAGATGAAATGGGATTTGCATTTTACTGATGATACGCCGCGCGTGGCCATTTTCGTCTCCCAACATATGCATTGCCTGCACGATCTTATTTTACGCCGTCACATGGAAGAACTGGCGGCTGACGTTGTGGCCGTGATCAGCAATCATGAGGATGCCCGCGGACTGGCAGAGCAATTCGGCCTGAAATATTTTCATTTTCCGATTACGTCCAAAAACAAGAAACAGCAGGAAAAAAAGGAATTGGATCTGCTCAGGGAAATGAAGATTGATCTGGTCGTTCTGGCGCGCTACATGCAGATTCTGAGTGGAAACTTTCTTAAATATTATCCTAACAAGATAATCAATATTCATCATTCGTTTCTGCCGGCATTTGCCGGAAGAAATCCCTATCAGCAGGCTTATGACCGCGGCGTGAAAATTATCGGCGCCACCGGTCATTACGTGACGGAACAGCTCGATGAAGGTCCGATTATCGCGCAGGACGTGGTCAAGATCAGTCATCGGGATGCCGTTTCCGATATTCAAAGAAAGAGCAAGGACTTGGAAAGAATTGTGCTGGCGCGGGCTTTGCGTCTGCATGTGGAAAACAGAATTCTGGTTTACGGATCAAAGACCATCGTTTTTGAGTGATTCCACGTCGCCTTTTATCACGGTTAATGAAACCCCAAGGCATGCTTCGGAGTTTCATTAACCTCCGCTTTGCGGGATTGTTCAACTATTAACGGTCTCAAAATAGTATTTACGACTAAGAACATTTATGTTGTGACGTCTTCCCGGCGAAGGCCGGGAACCAGTTCAAAATTCCTGGATGCCGGATCAAGTCCGGCATGACAAATGTACATT
>JBATES010000069.1:0-4574 GCA_049664145.1 Smithella sp. | reverse complement strand
TTAAAAAGGAACTCAAGAAAGGCACTATTATTATTGTGGCCGGTTTTCAGGGCGTGGATAAGGACAACAACATTACAACGCTGGGCCGGGGCGGTTCTGATACCAGCGCCGTCGCTCTGGCTGCCGCTTTGAAAGCCGATCAGTGTGACATATTTACCGATGTGGACGGTGTCTATACAACCGATCCGAATATCTGCAACAAAGCACGGAGACTGGATAAAATTTCCTATGACGAAATGCTGGAAATGGCCATGACCGGCGCCAAGGTGCTGCAACCAAGATCGGTGGAAATGGCCAAGAAATATGATGTCCCCGTTTATGTTAAATCAACTTTTACCGATAAAGGAGGAACGCTTGTGACGAAAGAAGATAAAGATATGGAACGAGAAATAATTTCAGGCGTAACGTATGACCGCGATCAGGTAAAAATTACGGTCGTGCATGTTCCCGATCAACCGGGTGTAGCCGCCGATTTGTTTTCACCCCTGTCTAATAAAAACATTTTCGTGGATATGATTATTCAGAATGCCAGTTTGGAAGGCTTTACCGATATGACCTTCACCGTGTCCAAAAAAGATTTGAAGGACGCGCAAAAGATTGTTGAAACCACGGCGAAGAAAGTCGGCGCCAAAAAGATTGAAATTGATGATCAGGTGGCCAAGATCTCCATTATCGGCGTGGGCATGGCCAGTCATTCCGGTGTCGCCGCCAAGATGTTTAAAACACTGGCCAAAGAAGGCGTCAATATTATGATGATCAGCACGTCGGAAATCAAGATATCCTGCATTATTCAGAGAAAATATATGGAACTGGCGGTATCGGTGCTGCACGACGCGTTCGAACTGGAAAAGAAAAAATAATTTTCATGATCATTTCCGAAAGTAAACTGAAGGGAATAACTGTTCTGAGTCTTATACTGGCGGTTATTCCCTTTATGCTTTTGATTTCACGTGCACTGAACACGTATGAAGTTCCGGTTCATACAGCTCAGTGCCCGGATTGCCTGGCGGTTGAGATTTACGAAAATAATCAAAGCGCCGGGATTTATTTTGTCCCTCCCGAAACAAGCGTTCATCAATTATTGCAATCAGCCGATATGGGCGCGATATCAAAAAATGACATGCAACTTAAAAACGGCATGAGGTTAATGCTTGATGATCATTCGGGACAGAAAAATATTGTCGCCGGTGAAATGTCCAATTCCACAAAATTATCCATTGGCTTACCGGTAGATATTAATCAGGCCAGCGAAGAAGATTTGATTTTAATAAAAGGAATCGGGAAATCAACCGCACAAAACATCATCGCGCTGCGGGAGCAGATACACGGGTTTCAAGATATCAGGCAGTTGATGATGATCCGGGGAATTAAAGAAAAGAAAATGAAGGAAATTCAGAAATATTTATACGTCGGCAAACGACAGTGAGGCGTATCGTTACGAATTGTTGTATTCCCGGTAAAAACTCAGCACACGTTTGACATAATTTTGCGTCTCACGGTAGGGAGGAATGTTGTAATGATATTTGGCAACAGCTCCTTCGCCGGCGTTGTAGGCCGCGAGAGCAAGAGATAGATTCCCTTTGTAAATATTGAGGAGATAACGCAGATAGCGCGCTCCGCCTTCAATGTTCTTTTCCGGATGAAAACTGTCATCAACTTTCAGGGAGGATGCCGTCTTGGGCATCAGTTGCATCAGGCCCTGCGCTCCCACCGGTGAAACAGCCCGGTGATTGAAATTGGATTCCGCCTTGATGATGGCCTTGATTAACGCTGAATCAAGGTTAAATTTGTCGGCGGCTTTGCTGATGAGATAATCATATTTTTTTACATCAATCATAGGGGAAATAAGAATTCTTTTTGCCTTATAAACCCTAATCCATTGCATTTTGCGATCGTTCGAAGGATTATCGGTTATGTGCAAAACACCCTCATCATCTACGCCCTTGTAGATATCTCCACCAGCAGCAGAAGCACTAGTCGCCGTTGTAATTCCAAATATAATTGAAATTACAGCAGTAAAAGCTAATGAAAATATAATTCTGTTCAATTTGGAAATCATGTCAATATAATACTTTATAGAGATTGAAAGTTCAATGATTTTTTGCTTACCATCAGCACATGCTTAAATTAATTCAAAAAATCACTTTGAGAAACTGAATAAAAAATGATCTTTAAATCGTGATTCCACCATCAATGGCGAGGACTTGTCCCGTCACATAGCTGGAAGCATCTGATGCCAGAAAAATAACGGCGCCGACCATTTCTTCCGGTTCGGCCGGACGTCCCATGGGCGTACGGCTCATGGCGATGTTCAGAATATCCTGATTTGACCAGAGCGGTTCGCTGAATTTGGTTTTCGTCAAACTGGGCGCGATGGCGTTGACTCTGATGTTATAGATTGCCCATTGCTGCGCCATCACTTTTGTGGCCATGATCACACCGGCTTTGCTGATGGAATAAACCGGCAGGATATCGGGAGAAATGCCGGCAACAGAGGCAACATTGACAATTTTTCCGCCTCCCTGTTCCTTCATCTGGCGGGCCACTGCCTGGCTTAAGAAAAAAAGACCTTTGAGATTAAGATTCATGATGGAATCCCAGGCGCGATCGTCAATATCGATGGCCGCGGCCATCGAAGGATTGGTGGCGGCATTATTGACCAGAATATCAATTTTGCCGAACTGGGCTTTGGCTTTTTCAACCAGTTTTTTTATTTCTTCCAAACGGCCGATGTGCGTTGCCACCGCCAGAGATTTTCTGCCCAGGGCTTTTATTTCTTCGGCTACATTTTCCAGATCGGCTATTTTGCGGCTGGTCACAATAACATCCGCGCCGGACTTGGCCAGGCCCAGAGCGATAGCGCGCCCGATCCCTCTGCCCCCGCCGGTGACCAGAGCCACTTTATTTTCCAGAGATAAATTCATTGTTTGTTTCCTCCCGTGAGATGTTCTGTTTAGATTAGTACATGGTTGCGGTTAAGTTTGCTGAATATTTCCTTCTCTTTTTGTTGCATGTTTCTGGCTTCGGCTTTGGATGTATTTTCGTGGTTATACCCCAGCAGATGAAGAATGCCGTGAATTAAAAGAAAGTCAATTTCCTGTTCCAGCGTAAGATTTCCTTTCAGGGCGTCTTTTTGAGCCGTATCCACAGATATGACAACATCGCCAAGCAATTGAGGATTGATATTGCCATACTCTCCTTCCTGTAAAGAAAAAGAAATCACATTGGTGGTTTTATCGCGTCCCAGATATGTTTTATTTAACGTCTGGATATTTTTATCATCCGTAAAAACGATGCTGACTTCTTTATCCGGGCAGTCCATCAGTTTCAAGATTCCGGCAACTGTGCTGCGGATTTTCTTTTTTTCAATTTTGAATCTGGATTGTCTGTTTTCGATTTGCATTTTCATCGGTATCTTTTTTCCCATTGCTTTCTTTAGGCGCTGCCTCCGGGTAATCAACGCGGTGATGGAAAATTCCCGTGAGAATTTTGGTAAACGTTTCAGCGATTGTATTCAAATTGCTTAAGGTCAACTCACATTCGTCAAGCTGGCCGTCCATGTAAATGCCTTCAATCCTTTCCCGGACCAGCGATTTTATCCTTGCGGGCGTCGGATTGGTCAACGTGCGCGACGACGCTTCAAGGACGTCGCCCAGCATAATCAAGCCCGCTTCCTTCGTTTGCGGTTTGGGACCCGGGTAACGGAAGTCAGCTTCCGATAATGAGCGGATGGATTCATCCTTGTCTTTTTTGGCCTTACCGTAGAAATAACTGACAATGCTGGTGCCGTGATGCTGCCTGATAATATTAATGATCTGACGGCCGAGTTTGGCCTGGGCAGCCAGTTCACAACCGTCTTTGACATGCGAGATGATGATCAGGCCGCTCATTTTGGGTGATAATTTATCGTGCCGGTTGTCGGAGCTCTGCTGGTTTTCAATAAAATAAAGAGGTTTTTTCAGCTTGCCGATGTCGTGGTAATAGGCGCTTACCTTGACCAGTAACGAGTTGGCGCCGATGGCTTCCGCAGCCGCTTCTGCCAGAGAAGAAACGATAATGCTGTGATGATAAGTTCCCGGAGATTCAATAATCATCTTTTGAAAAAGAGGCTGGTTGAGATTGGCCAGTTCGAGAAGCTTGATATCCGTAATAAAACCGAAAGCACTTTCAAAAAGCGGCGTAATACCGGCGACCAGAATGCCCGTTACAATGCCTCCGATAAACCCCATGATTAATCTTAACCAGAGATCGTTCAACAGATTACCGGTAATCAGATTCAGGCAAATGATGGCGACCATATTGATAATGCCTAAAAACAGACCTATTTTCAAAAAGACGGAACGCTGGCGAATGCGCACGATCTGGTAAGAGGCGGCGATGGATCCTAGAAAAGAAAATAGTGGGAAAATCACTTTTTCATCAAAGATAAAACCGATCAGGAAAGAGGTCAGGGCGCTGATAATCAGAGCCACGTTTCTGTTAATCAGGATGGCGGTCGTCATGGCGCCCAGAGCAAAGGGAATGGCGTAATAACAGGCATCCACCGGGATGGAAGGGAATGATCTGTTGACGGC
>JBATES010000068.1:0-2494 GCA_049664145.1 Smithella sp. | reverse complement strand
AATGTTTTCGAAAAATCAGCTGACAAAAGAAATACTTCATGATATTATATTTGTAAATTGTAATTGGTGGTGACAATATGCAAAGATATATTGAACGAATCAAAGCCGGTGAAATACAAAAATCTCTGCAAAATAATCCCGTTACAGCGCTGATTGGTCCGCGTCAATGCGGCAAATCAACACTGGCCCGTCACATTCTACAGAATAATAAAGATACCCTCTTTCTTGATCTGGAATTGCCATCGGACATGCGCAAGCTGACCGATGCGGAATTGTTTCTTGGAGAACACACCCGGCAATTAATCTGCATAGATGAAGTACAATTACGGCCTGATCTATTCCCGCTTCTAAGAGCGTTAATAGATAAGGACAGGCGTCCGGGGCGATTTCTTATCCTGGGTTCCGCATCGC
The DNA here is from genome assembly GCA_049664145.1 of Smithella sp. Taxonomy (GTDB): domain Bacteria; phylum Desulfobacterota; class Syntrophia; order Syntrophales; family Smithellaceae; genus Smithella. The sequence continues at coordinate 2,083 of JBATES010000068.1, read as the reverse complement.
GTGATCTTATCAGGCAGGGCGGTGAAACGCTTGCCGGACGTATCCACTACATTGAACTGACGCCTTTTGCCTGGCTGGAACTTCAGAACGAGAAAAGCGATAAAAATCGTGATTTTAAAAAACATTGGTGGCGCGGCGGTTTCCCGCCGGCGTTTCTCGCGCCTGAAGACTCGCAAAGCGACACATGGCGAAGAGATATGATTCAGGATTATTTGAGCCGTGACATTCCATCCTTTGGATTTACCATGCCCATGCCGGTCATGTCGCGCTTTTGGAAAATGATCGCGCACTATCACGGCGGCATTTTTAACGCCTCGAAAATCGGTCAATCCATGGACATATCGCATAACACCGTTCGCAAATATCTTGATATTCTGGAGCAGACTTTCATGGTGCGCGTTCTGCCACCTCTGGAGATCAACCTGAAAAAGCGCCTGGTCAAATCGCCCAAGATATATCTGCGTGACAGTGGTCTTTTACACACCATTTTAGAGATTGACAGCATGACAGAGCTTTATGGGCATCCTGTATTCGGAGCATCATGGGAAGGCTGGTGTATTGAACAAATTATTGCGTCATTACCCTTATGGCAGCCTTTTTTCTATAGAACATCATCAGGCGAGGAGATTGATCTTGTTTTAGTCCGGGGGAAAAGACGCCTGGCCTTTGAGATCAAGGCCTCTCTGACGCCGCATCTTTCCCGGGGATTTGCCGACACAGTCAAAGCACTAAAGCCGGAGCGCGCCTGGATCGTATGCCCCATGACGGATACCGGCTACCCGATCAGCAGCGGCGCGCGCGTACTGGGAATTAAGGAATGCCTGGACCAACTGCAAGAGACTCGCTGATAATGAGACTATTGCTGTCATTGCGAACCGGCCCTCGGACGGTGTGGCAATCTTGAATAGTTTGTGGTGATTTCCGGAGCGGGAGAGTGACAATGATTCAGGAGCACTATAAAACGGATTGTAAATCAATTCATTGGAACTTGATTTGCCTATGACAATACAAGTTTTATTATATTCATTTCTAACCGGTTTCTCTTTGATGCTTGGCGTAATATTAGGAACCTCCTTAAAATTCAGCCAGAAAATTATTGCGGCAATAATGGCCTTCGGTTCAGGCGTTCTCATCTGTGCTTTAACGTTCGGGCTCATGGAAGAAGCGTTTAAGCATGGAGGATTTGATGCCATCATCATAGGGTTCTTATTAGGAGGCCTGGTTTTTATATTCGGGGATTTTTTGATCCATAGATATGGCGGAAGAAACCATAAAAGAAAGAAGCATTTTAAATCCATAAAAGAAACAAACGGGAAGGCCATTGTCTTGGGCGCTCTTCTTGACGGGGTTCCGGAATCAATGGCTTTGGGAGTATCCCTTCTTAGTAAAAATGGAATTGGATTGTTAATGCTCGTCGCAATTTTTATGTCAAACCTGCCCGAGAGCATATCATCCATAAATGATTTGCAAAAAGAGGGTTTATCCAAAAAGCAGATATATGGGTCATGGTCCATAGTAAGCATCTGTGTTGCATTAAGTGTTATTTTAAGTTTCCTGTTCCTGAAAAATCTGGATTTAAATACTCGCGGTATCATCGAGTCTTTTGCATCAGGGGCAATCCTTGCAATGCTTGCTGATAGTATGATGCCTGAAGCATATGAAGATGGCGGCTATCTTATCGGGATTTTAACCATCCTGGGATTCCTAACCGCCTTCATCCTTTCAAAGTATTAATGAGTCCCAAGCTCAGAAACGAAGTGCACGGAAGCTTGCTGGACGAATTATCCTAGGAGCGCAGCGACGTAGGATAGTGAGCACCTTAAATTTATCCCAGGCACGTAGTGCCGTGAGACACCATCAACTATCCCCCATTCACTGGTTTTTTAAACTTTGAACTTTGAACATAGAACAATCTTTTCATTCCTCCCCATTCACACTTCACTTTTTACTTTTAAATTTATTCTTGCAATGTTTTTAGGAAGTTGTATTACGCGCAATTATAAAAATAAATATCTACTAGTACCATGTAACGTTTATAAATTCGGATAAAGGCGTTTTAATTTTATGCGGGCATCCGATGTTT
>JBATES010000067.1:0-30830 GCA_049664145.1 Smithella sp. | reverse complement strand
CTACCGGACTGCTCCACCCCGCGATATTGAAATCGTGGACTTTACAACATTATCTCCCCTATTTGTCAAGGAGTTATTTTGTCATATACCCCATTAAACGGTAAATGAGTTTGGCGGTCATGAAATCAGGGCCGATATTGCCGGGAATCGGCGCTAGTTCCACGATATCGAAGCCCCGAATCGTACAGGAAGAAGCTACCCGTTTCAACAAGCGCAAAACATCTCTCCAGTAAAGACCTCCCGGTTCCGGCGTGCCGGTGGCCGGCATGATGGATGGATCGAACACGTCCAGATCGATGGTGACAAATACATCGCCTTTTAAATTTTTACACACTCGTTCGCACCAGTTTTTATTTTCGGCGACAAAATCAGCGCTGTAGGATTTAACTTTGCTTTGTGGCAGAAAGTCACCTTCTTCCTTGCTCATGCTTCTGATGCCCACCTGGACGAGCGGACAGATCTCCGAGATTCTGCGGGCAACGGAAGCGTGACTGTACGGGCTTCCCTGATAGCTTTCCCTCAAATCAGCATGGGCATCCAGTTGCAGTACGGAAAGTTTCGGATATTTTTCCTGAACCGCCTGGACGGCGCCGAAAGTTATACTGTGTTCTCCACCCAGCATAACGGGTCTTTTATCCAGGGCAACGATTTTGGAAATTTTTTTGCGCACGGCGTTAACCATGTACTTCGGGCCGCGGGCGTCAATTTCTACCGGCAGCGTGGTGTGAATGCCGGCCAGATAGGTTTCTTTTTTTAATTCTTCATCATAGAGTTCCATATTGGTGGAAGCTTCGATGATGGCTGTCGGTCCCCGGCGGCTGCCCGGCTGATACGTTGAAGTCAGATCATAGGGAACCGGGACCACGACAAAGGTTGCTTCGCGCAGCGAGTGCGCGGGATAAATTCCGCCAAAGTTCATAAATTTAATCCTTTCCAATAAAAATTTGAAAATTTAGCCGGGCATAAAAAATTATGGCCGGTACTTTTGAATAACAAAGTTCTTGTTCTCGTAGTACAAAAAAGAGTAATGGCGGATCCAGTCACCCAGTGTGGCAAACGTTTTTTTTCTGTTTTGAATCGTATAATAATTTATTCCCGGCACGTGACAGTGTCCGAGAATAATCACATCATATCCTTCCTGAAATTTTTTCATAACAAAAGAATTCATCTTTTTTATCAGTTCATAGCCATCCTCTGCTACCAGCTCCTTGCTGGCAGAGGAAGTCAGTCCGGCCAGTTTCCAGCGCACCGGAGTGGGGATCATCCGCTGAAAATTATAGAAAGCCCTGCTGCGCAGAATATTGCGGAAGAAAAGATAACGGGTATTGGATCTGTCCGCCGTGTCACCGTGAGCAATCAGGACATTCAGGCCGTCCAGCTTTGCTTCTGTTTTTTCTTCTAATACCTCCATGCCCAGAACATCATGAAAATATTCTCCCATGAAGAAATCGTGGTTGCCCTCACTTAAGTGCACGCGAATTCCCGCTTTCTGCAATTCAATTAATTTGTTGATGACCGGTTTAAATTCGGGATTTATATTATCTTTCGTACAAAACCAGTAATCAAAAAAATCACCGGCAATATAAAGATGGTTAATTATTTTTTTGTCGGCTTCATCGATGCCCTCATTAACAGTTACACGGATATTTCCATTTTTGATGTCTTCCAGGAAATCCATCATTTTTCTGTATCGTTCATCAGAGGACTTTCTTAAGTGAGCATCCGAAATAAAAATAGCCTTCATAATTCAACCTTGCCTTTAGTCTCGTGTTCTTTAGCAGATAGCTTATGTCAGGTCAACAAACGCCTGCGATGACTTCAAAATCACTGAAAACCAATTTTTAGAGTTCATAAAGATATGATCTGAAAATAATTAATTGATTCTTGTTTTGTCGCAGTTTTTTTGCTAGTTTCAATTCCTGTAAGCGAAAAAATATAATGATTTCAATTTCCAATAAAGGCGAAAGTCATGACCAAAAAACAAAATATCATCAAACGGGCGAAAGACGTTTTGAGAATTGAAGCACAAAGCATTTTGCGGCTCGTGGATACCATTGACAACAACTTTGCCCGGGCAGTGAATCTGATCTGCAAATCCAAAGGGAGAGTTATTATTACCGGTATCGGCAAGTCGGGCTTGATTGGTCGAAAAATTGTAGCGACCTTAACCAGTACGGGCACGCCCGCGCTTTTTCTGCATCCGGTGGAGGGGCTGCACGGCGATCTGGGCATTGTCACCAAAGAAGATATATTGCTCGCCATTTCCAACAGCGGAGAAACCAGAGAATTGATGCCGGTGATCAATTCCGTTCGTTATCTCGGCGCGTCGATCATCGCTTTTACGGGCGGCTTGACATCCACACTGGCGAAGGCCAGCGACATTGTCATTGATGTTTCCGTGGAGAAAGAAGCCTGTCCCTTTGACCTGGTTCCTACCTCCAGCTCCACCGCTGCACTGGCCGTGGGTGATGCGCTGGCTATCGCCCTGCTGGCCGAGAAGCAGTTCAAGGAAAAAGATTTTTATAAATTTCATCCGGGGGGAAGTCTTGGTTCGAGACTGCGGGAAACAGTCGGAGAGGCGATGATTACCGGTAAAAAAATTCCTAAAGTTTCCGCTGGAACAGCCGTGCTCAAAGCGATAGAGGAAATCAACCGGAAAAATGTCGGATTTGTTTTGGTCATCGACAAGAAAAATAAACTGCTGGGCATTTTAACAGATGGCGATGTCCGCCGGATGATCAGCAAGGGAATGTCCTTTGAAGGGAAATTTATCGACGACATCATGACTCACAATCCCCAGACGATCGATGAAAAAATTTCTCTGGCTCAGGCGATGGAGATGATGCAGAAAAAAGAAATAACGTCCTTTGCCGTGGTCAACGGTCAAAAAGAATTAAAAGGATATATCCATCTGCATGACATTCTGGGCCGTGGCGGCTCAGTCAATATTTCTATGGCTTAATTTCCTCAAGGAAGATTCATGGCGCTTTATGAATTTGATGGCAAAAGACCGCGTGTGCCGGGTGATTCCTTCGTTCATCCCCAGGCTTCAGTAATCGGCGATATAGAAGTCGGCCATGAATGTTTGATTGCTCCCGGTGTTTCCATTCGTGCAGATTTTGGGCCGGTCATCATTGGCGATCACTCCAATGTTCAGGATAATACCGTGATTCATGTTTATCCCGGCTCTCAGGTCATCATTGAAGAAGATGTCATTATTGCTCATGGCGTGATCCTTCATGACGTGCACATCAAATCGAGATGCGTGATCGGTATGGGAGCTATTCTACTTTTTAATGTTGTTTGTGAAGAAGATGTTTTCGTTTCTGTGGGCTCAATCGTACCCAGAGGCATGTATATTCCGGCTGGTAAAATCGTTGCCGGTAATCCGGCAAAAATCACGCACGACGTCAATGATGATCAGAAACTGATGGCCAAAGAAGGAATCAACTATTATCGCGATTTGTGCAAAAAATATATAACAACGATGAAACCGGTGACGTAATAATTTGTAACCAGGCTATCAGTCCTTGCTTAACCTTCTTTTCCCGCTAGATCTTTTTGAATTCTGGTAAATTCTTCCACGGTTCGATTGATGACTTCAGTGACCGTCGGGATGTCATGGATGATGCCTTGAACCTGACCGGAAAGATACACACCTTTTTCCAGATCGCCTTCCTCCGTAGCTTTTTGAATAGCCACATAAGCCTGCGCCATGTGCGCCAGATTCATGCCCATCTGCGGGCCCTTCATCATTTTTTGCATGAAGGACTCTTTATGTCGTGGTTTCGGCGCGGCAGCGGTTTTTGCGGTGGCATCGTTTGGCTTGTCGGATTTCTCGCCTTTTGAGCCTGATAAAATTGACGTTGCCAGTTTCATCCAGGATAAATCCAGTGATTTGGCAATCGCAAAAGAAGCAGAGAGCCCTTTCATGAGATTGCGGCCGTCTTTAACCGCTTTTTCTGCGGAAGGTGTTTTCATGATGCGGCAGTAAAGTGCATCGAATCTGTTGGAATAAATCGTGTCTTCTTCGCCTAATTCCACCTGCTTTTGCTTGGATAAATGATGAACGGGACTTTCTTTGGTCATGGACAGTCTTGTGCCCATGCCCACACCTTCGGCCCCCAGAGCAAAAGCCGCGGCCATGCCTCTGCCGTCGGCGATTCCACCAATGGCGACGACGGGTATTTTTACGGCGTCTACTACAGTCGGAACGAGCACCAGCGTTGTCACCTGGCTGCCGTGAGCGGCGGCTTCATAGCCGGTGACCTGCAGAGCATCCGCCCCTGAATTTTGCGCGGCGAGTGCATGCTCGACGGTTGTTACCGTGGATATAACTTTCCCGCCATACGCGTGCACTTTCTTGATTAAATCTCCACCCTTGCCCAGCGATATGTTGAGAACGGGAACCTTCTCCTCGATGGCGACTAAAGCATTTTCATATGCTCCGGGCATTAAAAGAGTTGCACCGACTGCAAAAGGTTTATCGGTAAGTTTTCGTATCTGTCTAATCGATTCTTTCGTTTTAGCCGGGCTTAAGGGTCCCGTGGCGAGATAGCCGATGCCTCCGGCGTTGGAAACCGCGGCGACAAGTTCCGGTACGCTGATCCAGCTCATGCCGGGAAGAATAATCGGGTATTGAATTCCAAATAATTCCGTTATTTTTGTTTTCATAAAATCAGCCCCTTGTAATCGTTATTTTTCCTTTTTAGGAATACAGGCAAGCATATCTTTTAAGGTTACTTCCGGATGGTGATAGCGTTTCTTCTTTGACGTGCCTTTTCCATACTGAATGGCTTCTTCCGGACACCACTGGAGGCAGGCAAAACATTGTTCGCAACGATGCTGCCACTGGGGTTTCCCATTAATCAGCCATATGTTTTGCGCCGGACAGATTTTTTCACATATTCCGCACGGGGTACATCTTTCATCGGCCCAAAACGATTTGTCCATTTTGGAAACGTAGGAATAGGATGAATGATAGATAGCCGATAGAAAAATATTCTGCCAGACGGGACCTTTCTCCGGCGGCATTTCTTTCTTCGAACGGATCGATGAGGCGATGGTGCTTATTTTCTCCATCGCTGCGCTGAATTTCTTCTGTTGCTTTGCCGGAGATTCAGCTCCACCCCAGGGAATGTAGTTGCTGGGCAAGCAAACGGAAAATCCCGAGGATAGTTTGCCGTTTTTCTTTTGCAGTAGATTTTGCAGTTGGATTAATGTTGCGGCAACCTGGCCGGCGTTAACGGCTACAGCGAAATAATATCTGGTCTGGTCAAGCTCCAGACGGTTTAAAAAATTAACCACCGGCGCAGGGATTCCCCAGATATGAACAGGGAAAATAAATCCGATGTTCATTGTATTGTGTTCGATCTTGCCTTCGCGGCCCAGGGGTATGGGTGTGATGACCGTGTTATTAAGGAGCGCGGAAAGTTGTTTTGCCGTCCAGAGTGAATTTCCCGTGCCCGTGCAGCAATAAATGACTGTTTCCATGTTAATCCATTAAGGTTCCATTTTTAAAACTCTTTCATAAACCTTTTCCGAGAAGCCGTTCACCCGATTCTTGTTAATAACAGCAAAGGGAACGTCATCTCCATCATCTATTTCTTTTCTTTTCTCAACGGCGGTGGGATCCTCGTCCATATTATATTCAGCAAAAGAAATGTTTTTGGATTTTAAAAATTCCACTGCTTTTTCACAATCCCGGCAAGCATTCTTGGTGTAAATCACGACATTCGGTTTTTTTTCGGTTTTATTTTTTGCCGTCTCATTTTGTTGTTCTGAAGCCAGCGGAGCGACTGGCTGAGCCTTGTGAATTTTGACGTCTTTAGAGGTTTGATCCTGCGGGGGAGGATAATCGGTAATTTGCGTTTCTCCTTTTTCGTCCACCCACTTGTAAAGATCAGCCTGAGCTGTCTGGCAGCAAAAGACCAGTGTTAATGTGATCAATACGATGTATTTTTTCATTTTGAAACCTCCTGTCTAAAAAGATGAAAATATTTATTCTTCTTTATTATCTCTTAATATACTATACATTAGATTACTTTTGTAAAATATTTATGATTATTTTATGATGAAAAACATTGATTTTCAACAGGGTGCTTTTATATTATAGAAAAAATTCGGGAGATGCTATGTTTGGAAAACCGGTAAGCCTTTTTACTTTATTTGGATTCGAAATAAAAGCTGATATGAGCTGGCTTCTTTTAGCCGCTTTAATAACATGGTCTCTGGCCACCGGCCTGTTTCCGGAACAATACAAGGGATTGCCCCAATCCGCTTACTGGTGGATGGGGATTGCCGGAGCGGTCGGACTTTTTCTGTCCATTATTTTTCACGAATTGACGCATTCGCTGGTGGCCAGGAAATTCGGTGTTTCCATGAAGGAAATAACGCTTTTTATTTTCGGCGGCGTAGCGCATATGGAAAAAGATCCACCCAGCCCCAAAGCGGAGTTTATGATAGCGGTCGTCGGTCCTCTTTCCAGTTTCTTTCTGGCCGCATCTTTTTTTCTGCTCTACCGGTTCGGAGTCGGCAGCGGCTGGCCGGTGACCATTGCCGGCGTTTTGAATTATTTGTCGTGGTTGAACATGATTCTGGCTGTTTTCAATCTGATTCCCGCTTTTCCTCTTGATGGCGGAAGAATGTTGCGTTCGGCTCTCTGGCGGTGGAAGAAAGACGTGCGCTGGTCAACCAATATCGCTTCGCAGATCGGTTCCGGATTCGGACTGCTGCTGATTATTACGGGCATCATTTACATTGTGCGGGGAAATTTTGTCGGCGGTTTATGGTGGTTTCTCATCGGAATGTTTGTGCGTGCCGCGGCGCAAAGTTCGTATCAGCAGATTCTGGCCCGCAACCTATTTCATAACAAGAAAGTAAGAGACCTGATGATTGCCAATCCGATAACGGTACCGCGCTCCATTTCGCTGGAGGACTTCATTCGTGAATATGTTTACAAGTATCGTCACCAGGCCTATCCGGTGCTTTCTTTCGGCAAATTAACCGGCTGTATTTTCCTCAAACAGTTGGCTTCCATTCCCCGTGAAGAATGGGCACACCAGACCGTGGGAGCGGTGGCCTTGCCCTGTGATCAGAATATCATCATCGGCGCGGAAGAGGATGCCAATAAAGCACTGGAAATCATGAACCGCACCGGAAACAGCCGTTTGCTGGTTGCTAATGGCGATGAGCTGGAAGGGATTATTTCTCTGAAAGATATGCTGGCGCTGCTTTCTCTGAAGATGGAATTAAATGATCTGGAAAAATAAAAGTGGCGTGGAACTTCCTCAGAGCGTAGAGATAATTTAAATCATTGCAATAATGAACCCATTTTCAGCTTGACGGCGGGAATCCTTTTTTATTATAAGGAAAACATCTAAACCAAATAACCATTCATTTGATAGAGAATGCTTATGCAGGAGAAAGCATTGCTTGAACCACGGAAAATGCCCTCGCAGGATCGCTCACGCAAGACTGTGGCTGCCATCTATGAAGCGGCGTCTCAAATTTTTGCCGACGTAGGGTATGCCGAAGCGACGACAGAGCAAATAGCTGAAAAGGCCGGTGTGGCGATAGGAACGCTCTACAATTATTTTTCCGGTAAAGAATCAATCATATACGGTTTGTGGGAACAGTTTGAACGCGAGATCAGGACCATCACACAACAGGTTGATAAAGACATTCGCGAACAGGCCTCTTTTAATGGCAACACGATCGCTCTGCTTCTGCAACTGGTTTTGGAACTGTTTGGTTTTGAGAGGATACAGAATCGCCTGTTTATCACTCAGGTCGGTTTGCCGGACACCGTGATTCAAAAGCGCAGAGAACTGGGACTTTACATGGAATCCGTCATGGAATCAGTCTTGCGTCATTTTGTCAATGTGCGCGTGCGTCATCCGAAAATTGGTGTGCATATAATCTGGGCGACCGTGCCGGCTGTCGTTCACGATTATATCCTCTCCAATTCTGGAGCCATCAAACCGGAAGAATTAATTGACGAACTGGCCGATATGCTGACGCGCTATATCTTTGCTGATGAATAAGATACATTTTCACATTTCTTTTTTGGTCATATTCCTTCCACCCGGCAGGGTACATAACGATGCATCGGCGTTCCAAACTGGTCTCGGTGTGTGTTTTTGGTCAGCCTGTTGACATTCGCGCCGTATTTGACGCCGTTGTAAACCAATCCGAAACCGTGCGGCATGACCACATGCCCCTTGCGCGCTGTATCTGTGATTTCCAGCTCGATCTCTTCGCTGCCGGCTTCCGTCGTTACTCGGACCTGCTGGCCGTCCTTTAAATTCAAAGCTGCCGCATCATCCGGATGCATGGCCAGCGTGCAGGCGCGTTTGCCTTCATTCCATTGTGGATCGCGCATCAGGGTGTTGGCGTTCATGGAAAAATGTTTTCCCGCCATGAGCACCAGTGGAAATTCCTTCGACATGATCAGCGCCGCTTCTTCGCTGGCTGCTTCTATCGATTTCAGTTCGTCGAGCAATTCCGGAATGTGAAGATTTATTTTGCCGTCCGTTGTTTTGATTTCGGCAAAATTATTTTCTTCATCGACTTTTCCCACCCAGATGCCTTCTGGGTGGGAAAAAATCTGCTGGAAGATTTCTTCGCCGAGCATCGGGCCCGGTTGAAAGCCCGCTCTCGCGGCATTGGCCTGGAATGATTTGGGCATAACCTGCAACATCCCCCACAGTGCTGCCAGATGAACGGAACCCATTGCCTTGCCCAGTGTTTTGCCCAAAATAAACGGCATGGCTTTCATGGCCTTCGGTTCGGTTATCGCGTACTCCATTAATGCTTGTCCAAAAGCGGCATGACTCTCATAGGCCGCCTGATAAAGGCGATCAGGAATCGGCGGAATCAATCCGAGTTTATCGGCCAGCCGCAGATCAATTTCACCTTGTTCCAGAGGCTCTCCCTCCGGTTCGATGATCGGTCGGCGCATCTGGAAATATATGCCGGGATAGCTTATGGGGAAGAAAGTGCTGTCCCATGATTCGTACCCGGAGCGGGAAGGCAGCACATAATGGGAAAGCGCGGCCGTTTCCGTCATGGCCAGTTCCACCGTGACCAGCAGGTCCAGGCGCTGAAATGCTTTTTCATAAGCTGTCGTGTCCGCATACGAACGCAGAGGATTCAAGCCGGAAACCAGCACCGCGCGCAGTCTTTCTGGATGATCGGAAAGAATTTCTTCCGGCATGACATTGGGCGGGAAGCATCCGCAAACAGGGAAGGCGTTGGTGGTCATGGTCCGCCAGATTTTGGGGTTTCTTTCATCCGTGTTGGGACCGATGGGCACCATGTGGCCGGGAATGATATTGCCGCCGGGAACGCAAAGCCTGCCGCAGATGGCCTGAAGAATAACAATTAAATAGGAATTCAGCCCGCTGTGGCGTCCCATGAAGATGCCGAGATCATAACGCAGGGAGGATTTGCGCGTGGCGTATGCTTTGGTAACTTTACGGACCTGATCAAAATCGAGCTCGCAGATTTTCAGGGCGGCGCGGATATCGAAATCCTCAAAAAGCGATTTCACCTCACCGAAGCCTGATGTGTGATTCTCCAGATAGTCCTTATTTTCCCAGCCCTCTTTCAGAATAATGGCGATCATGGATTTAAGCAACAGGGCATCCGTCCCGGGGCGGATCTGGAGGTGGATATTGGCGATCTTCGCGGTTTCGGATATGCGGGGGTCAACAACAATCAGCAATTTGTCCGGATCTTTGGAAAGACGCTGAAGATGCCGCGGCGCCTGCGGTATCTGATGGCTCTGCATGCCGTTCCAGCCGAATATCAGAAGAACATCGGCATTATGTACATCCAGCCCGTCATGCAGGTATTGTTTTCCGTGCGTGCGTCCGCACACCCAGAATGCACCGGCAAACTCCTGGGCAAGGGCGCTGTACTGGTATTGCGAGCCCAGTCCCCGCATCAGTCTGACACCGAATGCCGCTTCAAGATGGCAGCCCTGATTGCCGCCGCCCATATAGGCAAAAGAACGCGGCCCGTATTGATCAATAATGCCTTTGAGTTTGGAGGAAATTTCGTCAATGGCCTGATCCCAGGAAATGCGTTCGAATTTATTTCCCACCTTTTTCAGAGGATATTTCAGACGGTCGGCGTTGTGCTGGTTACAGGCGACGTTCATACCTTTCCGGCAGAAATAGCCCTCGCTTTTGACGTTGGATTTATCCGGCTTAACCTTGACAATTCGGTTATTTTCCACCTCGATTTCCAGGCCGCAGTTTTGCGCGCACAGCACACAACCGGTTTTATGAATTGTTCCCATAACGGCTCCCTTCTCCGGTCTTCATACCGGATGTCCAATGCACGTCTTGATTAACGCGAAGCGCTAAGACGCAGTTTTTTAATGATATCGAATAAATTACGCTTTTGTTCTTTTGTTAAAACCTGCAAAAATTCTGTGTTGGCTTCGACAATCACCTCGATTGCTTTCTTGCTCAGCTCATTACCGTTCGGGGTTAAATGGATACGGATGGAGCGCCGGTCTTCGGGATTATTTTTGCGCTCGATAAAATCTGCCGCTTCCAGACGATCTAATATGCCAGTGAGCGTTGCGCTGTCCAACCCGGTTTTCTTTCCGAGTTCAGCGGATGTAATCCGATCTTCCTGATGGAGAAAACCCAGCACCAATGCCTGCACCGGCGTGAGATTCAACCCGGAAACCTTTTGGGAGAGGAACCGGCTGGCAATTTGATTGGCCTTGGCCAGTTGAAAGAAAATACAATCTGTTTCCTGCATAGGATTACCCAAACACCCTTGTATGCAATTTACTTGCATACAAGTATTAATAAAAGTGGCACTGGAGTCAAGATAATTTTTGCGGCTTGATATTTACAGGGTACCGCACTTCACTTTTGTATTTAAATCTAAAAACTTACGGGAGCGGCCGTTCCGGAAAAACAGTTTAAAATAATCTATCCATAAATCTTGACAATTACGGTGCAATCCATTAGCGTACCAATTCAATTTGAAGATTGAGGCAGGGGCATCACAATGGCCTGAATGCGTTTGGAAAGGGGATAATCATGTTCGGTACTCTTATCACCACACACGGTAATCTGGGAGATGAATTAATAAAATCAGCGGAACTTATTAAAGGCCCGCTGGAAAATATCATGCACATCTGTATTGACCAGACCAAAGACGTTGAGGAATTGAAAAAAGAAATCAGCGCCGCTATTAAGAAACTGGATAAGGGTAAAGGGGTATTAATTCTGACCGATCTTTTTGGCGGGACTCCGTCCAATATTTCACTTTCTTTTATGAAAGAAGGGAAGGTTGAAGTTCTCACCGGAGTCAATCTGCCGATGATGCTGAAATTGTCCGAGGCAAAAGAAAATATGAATTTGCGGGATTTTGCCTGTTTGATAAAAAGTTACGGTGAAAAGAATATTATGCTGGCCAGCGAGATTCTCAGCAAGAAAGCCGCCAGATAATATTTTTGCCGGTGCATGACATTTTTTATGGAGCTTCGTTTGGCGAAAGATTTGAATATAGCTCTGGTCAGGGTGGACAGCAGACTGATCCATGGTCAGATACTGGAAGCATGGGTTCCGTTCATCAATGCCAAATGCATCATTGTCGTGAATGACAAGGTAGCCGCGGATCCTTTTCTGGAAACAGTCATGAAAATGGCGGTCCCCAGTGATATGGATGTTATTACCAGCTCACTGGAGGATTTTGTGCAAAATTATCAATACACTCACGGCAGCGGAAAGAAAACAATCGTTTTATTCAACTGCATTGCCGATGCCTGCGAAGCTTTTAAACGCGGATTTCGTTTTGAAAGATTGAACATCGGTAATGTTCATAATAACGAATACAAAGTGTGCTGTTCTTCCTCGGTGTTCTTGTGCGAAGATGAAATTACCATTCTGGAAAACCTTCTGAAAGAAACAGGCGTTTTTGTTGAGCTGCAAGTGGTGCCGAAAGGGCGACCGGTAAACATTAGAGAAGCCCTGAAGGATTACTGGCCCCCAAAATAGAGTATTTTTATGTCTGCCAATGCTTCATTAGCCAATCGCGCAAATGGTTTCATTGAAAGTTTACACATCTGCCTTTGCCGCGAGAATGCGCCGTTAATGGTTTTAACCAATGACCGGAGGGCGTGCGCTTGTTGACTGAAATTGTTTTAATCGCCGTTTGCGGAAGCCTTCTTTGTCTGGATCGTGTCTTTATTCAGGCGATGATTTCCCGACCGGTGATCATTGCTCCAATGATCGGCTTGCTGATGAATAATTTATATGCGGGGTTAATCATTGGGGCAATCATCGAGCTGATCTGGGTTGATCGCCTGCCGCTGGGAACTTACATCCCGCCCAATGATTCCATTGCCGCTGTTGTGGCCATTGCAATCACCGCTGTTGCCGGATCGCATTTGGGAGTCCAATCACCGGAGCTTATTGCTCTGAGCGTTCTTTTAGCGCTTCCCTGTGGCATGATGGCCAAACAGGCGGGAATTGTGGTCATCAAATCCAATGACGCGCTTTCCGATCAGGCGCTGGAAGATGCAAAAGAAATCAACATTAAAGCCATCGAAAGAAAAAGTTATCTGGGATTGGCTAAGATATTTTCATTATATGCTTTATGTCTCTTAATCTTTCTGGCGGTTTTGGTTCCACTGGTTGTCTGGATCTATCCCCGATTCAATGCAACATTGCTTAAAGCTCTTTCCTTCACTTACTATTTTCTTCCGCTCCTGGGAATTGCCGTGGCGATGAATATGCTGAAGCTCCGCCGTACGATTCCCATTGTCTGCGCGGTGTTTTTAATCGTGGCGACCATTCTGGAATATTTCCATGTCTGAGGGAAAAATTTCTTCGCTTATTACTATTGATCCGATGAAGAAGTCCGATCTGCCGGCCATTCTGGCCATCGAGCAGGAATCTTTCCCCACGCCCTGGACGCTGGGTATGTTTAAGCGGGAGTTGGAAAGCGCTCACGCCCGTTGTCTTTGTGCGCGACTCAACCGTGATGATAAAAATATTGTTGCCGCGTACATAGTTTTCTGGTTGGTTGCCGGTGAAGCTCATCTGCATAATCTTGCCGTCGATCAGGAATACAAAAGACAGGGGCTGGCTTTTATGCTGATGGAAAAGATGAAAGAAATCGCCGCAAAGAATGAAGTCACGACTCAGACGCTGGAAGTCAGACAATCCAATGCCGCCGCAATAAAGCTTTACCAGAAATGCGATTTTGTAGTAAAAGGAATCAGACCGCGTTACTACACGGATACCCATGAAGATGCTTTAATCATGTGGGCGGATGTCAATCAGGAAAAATAAAAAATGGCCGGAAATATTTATATCGGGGAAGTTCTGGAGAACGAAGAAATTCAGGAAGATTGTTTCCTGATGAAAGTACGCGTGGCTCCGTCATTTGCAAATCCTCAGCCGGGGCAGTTTGTGATGATGCGCATCGCCGGACTGATGGATCCTTTCCTTTCGCGTCCCATCAGTATTTATTCTTTTTCCCGTAATGAATATGACTGCACTCTTGAGTTCTTGTATCGGGTGGTGGGCAAGGGGACGCAGATTCTGGCGGGTCTTATTGAAGGATCCCAGGTAGAAATCAACGGTCCGCTGGGAAACGGTTTTGTTGTCGATCCGGTAAAAAAGAACATGGTTTTTATCTCCGGAGGAATCGGCATTGCTCCTTTGTCCTTATTAATCGAAAGTCTGACCCGTAAAGCGGATTGTTCTTTTTCCTCCATGATTATGTATCCCGGTTTCCAGGGCATTTCAGCGGTTGTCGGTCTGGAGAAAATGAACAAAATTTGTCACGAAATTCATATCTGCACCGACGACGGGACACTCGGCAAAAAGGGTTTTGTCACACAGATTTTTCAAAAAGATATCAAGAAATTCAAGCCGGAGGAGACATCCATTTTTGCTTGCGGTCCCCGAGGGATGCTGAAAGCTCTGGCCAAAGTATTGGGAAAAGACGGATACAGTTGTCAGGTGTCTCTGGAAGAACGCATGGCCTGCGGCACCGGCGCCTGCATGGGTTGTGTGGTCGCTGTGCAAGATGAAAAAGGCGCGCCTGTTTACAAACGGGTGTGCGCTGACGGACCCGTGTTTAATTTGACGGATATTATTTGGGATTAAATTGATGACGAAGGCAAAAACAGCAACAGCGTCGAAAATGGCCGTGAATCTGGGACGTTTGAGACTGAACAATCCGGTGATGACCGCTTCGGGTACGTTCGGTTATGGAGAAGAATATTCAGGTTACATCGATTTGAACAACCTGGGTGCTATTGTTGTCAAAGGTCTTTCTCTCCAGCCCCGTCTCGGAAATCCGCCGCCGCGCATTATGGAAACGACCGGCGGTATGCTCAACGCCGTCGGATTGCAGAACATTGGCGTCGAAACGTTTATCAAAGATAAACTTCCATTTCTGCGTCAATATGACACGAAAGTTATTGCCAATATCTACGGTGAGACGTACGATGAATATAAAAATGTTGCCAAAAAACTCAGTGCGGCAAAAGGTGTGCACGCGCTGGAAGTAAATATTTCCTGTCCGAATGTTAAGAATGGCGGATTGAGTTTCGGTGCTGATCCGAAAATCGCCGCAAAAGTGACAAGCATCGTTAAAGATGAAACATCCTTGCCCGTCATTGTTAAACTGACCCCCAATGTGACGGATATAACATCTATCGCTGTGGCCGTGGAAAAAGCCGGCGCGGACATCATATCTTTAATCAACACGCTGACGGGAATGTCCGTTGATTTGAAAACAAGACGACCTCATCTGAAAAACATTACCGGCGGTTTGTCCGGACCGGCGATAAAACCGGTGGCACTCAGAATGGTCTGGCAGGTTGTTCAAAAAGTTTCCATACCGGTGATCGGTATCGGCGGCATCATGACGGCCGAAGACGCGCTGGAATTTCTGGTTGTCGGCGCGAAAGCAGTGCAAATCGGCACGGCCAACTTTATCAATCCCCGTGCTACCATGGAAATTATCGAGGGCATCAAAGATTATCTGACCGATAATAAAATTAAAGACGTCAACGATATTATCGGAACGTTTCAGCCATAAATAATGATGAGAAAAAACACTGAAGAAATCATCAGCGGCGTTTATCTGATTGGCGGACCCGGCATCACATCGTCCGATGACGCGGCAATTTATCTGATCGATTTTGCCGGAGAGCTGGTTCTGATTGACGCGGGAGCAGGCAAAAGTTCATCGCAGATTATCCGCAACGTTGAAATGCTGGGCTTTAACCCCGCCAGTATTTCCAGTTTAATACTGACCCATTGCCACATCGACCATATCGGTTCTGCGCCTTTCTTTAAAAAACAATACGGCATAAAAATAATTATTCACGAATTGGATGCAGGAGCCGTGGAAAAAGGTGATTCCCGTAAAACGGCTGCCAACTGGTACGGCACGACTTTCCCTCCGACAACAGTTGATGTAAAAATCAAGGGCGAAAAAGAGATATTAAAATTCGGTAACGAAGCATTGCATTGCCTGCATACGCCCGGCCATACTCCCGGTTCTATTTCTCTTTATCTGGACAGGGCAGGGAAGAGGGTGCTTTTTGGTCAGGACATCCACGGGCCGTTTCATCGCGATTTTGACTCCGATATTAAAGAATGGAAAAAATCCATGCAGAAATTACTGGCTTTAGATGCCGATATTCTCTGCGAAGGTCATTTCGGAATTTATCAGCCAAAAGAACGCGTTCGCTCTTATATTGAGCGATATCTGGAAGAATACGAATAGAAGATTGAAGGGACCGCGCCGCCCATAAAGCCCTGGATTGCCCGGTCACGGCGAGGCAATGACATGTTTTTTTTATTTTATCGCCAGCCGAAATCAAGATTCAAATCATTCGGGGCTTCCAGTTCAATCTTGTTGTGAATCGTTTTCGTCTGTTTGGCGGGAACATCCAGAAGCCAGACAAATTTGGCGTGATCTTTTTCCGTCGGTTCCGGATTCTGCTTAAAGCTCAGCTTTATCCTTTTGTCACGCGCCTGCGGCACCGGTTCTTCGATGCGGAGTTTAACATCGGAACTGCCGTTGTTTCTGGCTTCAATCAACCACTGCCAGCTTCGTGTCTGTTTATCCTGAAAAACGGTTTTTTCATCAGCCTGATCCGCTACGGTTGCGGTGGTGACGGTGATGAGCGGACTGGTTCCGAAAAAAAGCATTCCTTCGGAACCGGCAAAGGAAAATTCACGTTTACCCAGTACGGCTCCTTCGATAACAAACATCGCCTGACCGGCAGGTATTTCAGTCGGTTGATTCAGTTTCACCGACGCGCGGACAAAAGCCTGGGAGTTGAGAGCGGGCCGGGCGAGGAAAAGAAACTCAGCGGGCCACGATTCATCTTTTATTTTCAGAACCTGTTTGCTGCCTGCGGCGATATTTTTCTGCCCCAGTGACCAAACAGAAAAAGTTGTGTTTCTTGTTTCCACGGATTCAGCAACCAACCCCTCATCATCCGCCATAGCCGCTTCGTTCATCAAGGGTACCGCCTCGGCGGCTTTACGAGACGCTGTTTTATGGAGCCTGCGGGGCTTGATAATCCATTCCGGCATCTCTCGCGGTTCGACATTTAATGCCGGTTGGAGAGTGGCGAGATTCAACTGTGCCTGTTTCCAGTCTGAACCGGAAGACTGCCATACTTCCGCCTCCCACGTAAAAAAAACTTTGTTATTCCCTGGCAACGCTTCCAGGCGATAAAGGGGACGCCAGCCGCAACCGGCCAGCAGGTAGGTATAGGATAAAGAAATTTCCCTTTGAGCGGTGGCGGACATATGTAAAGTTATTTCCCACGCGGTTCCTTTTTTGCCGGACGTTTGATCCAGTTCTTCCTGAATCTTCTTGATGTTCTTTTCTGTCTTTTCCAGTTGCGTTTCCGCGGCAAATTTTTCCTGATTTGCTTTCTGAATATTTCTGCCGATGGCATCGGCCAGTTTATACGAATCGGCAATCGTCTTAGTTTTAGTTTTTGTCTGTGACTGCCAGAATTGAATTTGAGCATCGAGTGCCTGCAGTTTCGCTTTGGTTTCTTTCTTTTCACCTTCAGCAGCGGTTAACTTTTTCTGCAATTCGGCGATTCTGGATTCATGCTGCACCGGAATGGATTTGATCTGAATGTCATTGATTTTTGCAGGGCTTCCCGTCTCGGTTAAAAAAGCGAGCGATTCCGGGTCGGATTGCGGAGGCAGGTTTAAAAGCGCCGTGCATTGTGCTTTGTTACAAAGGGGATTGATTTTTACGGTTTCCGTTATTTTTGCAGAATCGGGATAGAGAGTGATTTCCCTGACTGTTGCCAGAGAAACGACAGGCAACAAAAGAATGGAAATAATAATCAAGTTAAGGCGGATAAAATAATTATGGGCTTTCATAGTCACATCTCCTTATGGACATCGTCATGCCGGCGCAAGGCCGGTATCTATAAAAACACTGGATGCCGGATCAAGCCTGCCCCATACCTGATACGGGGCAGGCTTGATCAATACGCCGTTACTTCCGCAGACTTTCTTTTACCCTGACGGCAATTTCCCGCACTTTGCGCATAACCTCTTCTTCGTTAATCGTCAGCAGCTGACGGTTCTCCATAACCACCTTGCCGTTTATTAAGACCGTATCAACATCAGCCCCGCTTGCCGCGTAAACCAGATGTGAATACTCGTTGTAAAGCGGCGTCAAATGGGGCTTGTTCAGGCCGATAATAATGATGTCGGCTTTCTTGCCTGCTTCCAGTGAACCGATTTTCTTTTCCATGCCCAGAACTTTCGCGCCTTCAATCGTGGCCATGCGCACAACTGTTTTTGCGTCCATGACTGTCGGATCAAGACGGGCGACTTTGTGAAGCCTGGCTGCTGTCCCCATCTCCTTGACGATATCCAGATTGTTATTGCTGGCGCAGCCGTCGGTTCCCAGACCCACGGTAATGCCTGCCTTGAGCATTTCCGGTACCGGAGCAACGCCGCTGGCGAGCTTCATATTGCTGGCCGGATTATGGGAAACTTTACAGCCATGATCGGCAAACAACTTCATATCTTCTTCAGAAAGATAAACGCCGTGAAACGCAATCAGATTTTCATCCAAATACCCGATGTCTTTCAGAAATGGGACAGCGCCTTTCCCAAATTTATCTTCAAGCTGTTTTTTCTCAGCGGCGTTTTCCAGCAGATGCAGTCCTATCGGCACATTATATTTTCTGGAAAGTATTTTTACATCCGCAAGCAGTGATTTTGAGCAGGTATAAAGGGCGTGCGGTTCGATAATGATATTGACGAGAGGATCGTCCTTCCACTTTTCTGCCAGCATTCTGGTATAGGCTATGCCTTCCGCAACGGTTTTAAAATTGGGGGAGGGGAAATCAAAAAGCACTTCTCCGACCAGACAACGAATGCCGACGGCTTTGGCGGCGCGGGCGGTTTCGTCTTCAAAAATATACATATCGCAAAAAGAGGTGGTACCGGATTTAATCATCTCCGCGGCACCGAGCAGAGAACCCCAGTAGGCCAGTTCCAGATTCACATTCTTGGCTTCGGCGGGAAAGATGTAATGATTAAGCCAGTCCATCAATTCCAGATCATCCGCGATGCCCCGAAAACAGGTCATCGCTGCGTGCGTGTGACAGTTCACAAAACCGGGCATCATCAGCGAATCTCCGGTGCCGATGTTTTTTCCGGCGTGATATTGACTGGTGATCATTTCGGCCGGGCCGACAGCAACGATCTCATCGGCTTTAACCGCAACGGCGGCATGTTCCAGAATAGTGTTTTGATCATCCAGCAGCAGCGCTTTTTTACCGGTGATAATGAGATCAACTTCCTGCATAATCAGTATCCTTTCCTGAGTGAATAGTGCTTACCATACAAGCCTTCAAATCTTCAAGAAACAAAAGTTAAAAGAAATCTTCATCAAGCAGTAAGCGCTTGACACTACCCCACAAAAATAATATAAGCCGTTTCGGTTTAAGTATTTTCATGCTTATGCCTGGGTGGCGGAACTGGTAGACGCAAGGGACTTAAAATCCCTCGTTGCTTGGCAATGTGTCGGTTCGATTCCGACCCCAGGCACCAAACAAAATCAAAGGCTTACGAGTTTATAAATATTCGTAAGTCTTTTTCTTTCCTGTAGCAGGGCATCCGGTATTTTTTTGAAAATGATTGTTTTTTAATTGATGATCATCAAAAATATCACCGCAAATTTAGAAGTTTGGGGAAGAGTTCGCTGCGATTTTTAATGCCCAGTATCTTAAAGATGTCTTTCAGGTGATCTTTGACGGTATATTCAGTCAATTCCAGTTTTTTGGCAATTACCCTGCTGGTATCTCCCGCGGCAGACAAGATGGCGACATCCTGCTGCCGGGGATTGAATTGGAATTGTCGGGAGATAGGATTGACTTGACAGCCGCTGCTCAGTTGAGTCTTGTTCTGTCAATATGTTCAGGATTGTTCGGATTTTTATTTGCGACCTTTTAGAAGGTTAATGTTTTGATCATGACCTGCCCGGGTGTCTTCTCTTTAATAAAATATTGCGGTATTAACGAGAAGAAAAATCATGGTTGAGCTTTGACATTTTATAACGACATAGTCATCGGCCACATCCTCAATGATTCCTTCGCTTGCAAAAGGTTCTGCCGCTCCAAAATTAATCGTACATTTGGTATGGTTTGCGGTACAGGTGCATTCCTTTCCGATCTGGTTTGTCAAGAGTTCCTTGTAAGTCATTTTGCGACTCCTTTATTGAAATGTTATTTACTTCAATATTTTGACAGCCTTTTGCAAGTTATCTTCATCAATGGTTTGATACCGCTCAAACATTGTTTTCATTGAGCATTATAATAGCACTATTTATATTTTTTTAAAGAGAAAAAATGCAGCCCGATTGATTGCTAATCGACAGATTGTATGTTTGAAAAAGATCACTGCATGCTCTTTTAAGGTCAAACTCTGTTTATGGCAGTTTAAGATTGCTGCGTGTAATCGGCATTAAAAAATGATCCACTGAATCAGACTGGGCTCATTTTCATTGCTTTAGTTTCGGTAGTCTTCTGTGCAACTGTTTATGCCATAGGTCCGAAACTCGCCTGTGCCGGGATAGCGCCAACCTTGCCCTGAGGAATCAACTGCCTCAAAATGATATGACTGGCATACCGAATCCGCACCGGCTGTCACGCTGTAAAGGCCGGACTGAGCTGATCCTATTGCCAGCGTCATTGTAATGGTGCTTCCATTGATCACCAAACGCACCTCCTGGGGTGCTGCCGCAGCGTAATAGTTGAGCCAGAAAGTCTGTTGAGCATTGAGAGCCATGTGGGCGCCCGCTACAATCGGCGGCTGAAATATCGGGAGTGCAGTCGCGCCAAAATCCTGAACCCAGTAATAGCCGTAGGGAGAACTGGCGTAATAATAATATCCGGCGCCGAGTTCTTTGGCATTTGGACTCATGATATTTTGTCGATGGCCATCATTCGTTGTTTTGTCCGTGGCGCAATTAGCCGGATTGGCGCTCTCACAAATTAAGAGATCAATCGCGGCTTTCGGGCTTGATAATCCCGCCGCTATGTTTTCGGCTAAAAACATGGCTGACGGATAATATGAACTTATTCTCGCTAGCCCGTCTGCGCCATTACAACTGTTATGCTGAAAACATGGGGTAGTGGCCATATCTGTTGCATGGGCTCTGGCGGCATGGTTCAGATTTTCGTTCCAGTACGCGGGGGCAACGGCCGGATAGTTGGCCGGAAGAAGAATGTTCGTAAATGATGTATAGGTCGAACGATAAGCCTGCGGCGCCTGACGCACCGCATTGGTCACGACCAGAACAGCCCTTTCCTGCCAGTTGGGATAGCCGGAGACCGGAACACCGCCGGCCGACAAATAGGTCGTGGAGCTTACTGCCGCTGAAAAATTTTGTCCTGTAACATTGGCATTATTAACGGTAATGCTTCTGGTGGCAGGACTGAACGTGTAACCGGTTTTCGATGGGGTAATGGCATAATTTCCATTGGCCGCGCCACTGAAACTGTAGTTGCCGCCGGCATCGGTCGTCGTGGTACTGGAACCTGAGCCGGTGAGCGTAATGGTGACGCCGGAGGTTGCCGCTCCACTGACATTGCCGGATATGCTGTAGGTTGAAGGGATGTTTGCCGTTGCTGTGAAGTTCTGTCCCATAATGTTTGCATTGTAAACCGAGACGTTGATACTCGTTGGACTGAAGGTATAGCCGGTTTTGGAAGGCGTAATGGTATGAATGCCGTTGGCAAGGCCACTGAAACTGTAATTCCCGACAGCGTCAGTTGTTGTAGAAGCAATTTTTGCTCCCGACAGATTGATGGTTACACCCGACTTCACAGCTCCGCTAACTGTGCCGGCGATGATGTATGTAGGGGTTGTAATGGCGGTCGCGGTAAAATTCTGTCCGGTAACATTGGCATTATTAACGGTAATGCTTCTAGTGGCAGGACTGAAGGTATAGCCGGTTTTCGATGGGGTAATGGTATAACTGCCGTTGGCCGCACCGCTGAAACTGTAATTTCCGCCGGCATCTGTCGTTGTGGCACTTGAGCCGGTTCCGGTGAGTGTCATGGAGACGCCGGATACCACGGCGCCGCTTACCGTGCCAGAGATTGTGTAAGTCGGCGTGGCACTGGCGGTTGCGGTAAAATCTATGTCGGTGCTGTCGGCGTCGTCGATGCTTACAATCGTATCGGACGGTGAGAAGCTATAGCCGGAAAGAGAAGGTGTCACGGTATAGTTGCCATTGTTCAGACCGGTAAAGCTGTAGTTGCCGTCAACATCTGTCATGGTTGAATAAGTGTCTGCTCCACTTAAGGAAACAATAACCCCGGCAAGCCCTGTGTTATTGGAAGTAATCTGTCCGGTTATGCTGTAAGTTGCAGGCTCATCTGTATTGTGTGAACCTCCGCCGCCGCCACCACCGCAACCTGGAAGAGTGATAACAGCGCCAATCATCAAAATAGTCCATAGGAGTATAAATACTTTTTTCATGGCCTGCTCCTTTCATTTCAACTTCATCTTTACTAATTGGACTTTTGCTTCCGTGTATCCCTGTTCCGCGGCCTTGCTGAACCATTGAGCAGCTTCCACATCATCCTTCGGAACGCCGACGCCATTATAATGCATCATTCCCAGAGCGTACTGCGCTTCCTGGTGTCCCTGCTCGGCCGCTTCTCCATACCACACCATAGCCGACTCATAGTCCCGCCTGACACCCCTGCCTTGTTCCAATATCAAAGCAATATTGAACTGTGCGTCCGCAATGCCCTGTTCGGCTGCTTTTAAAAACCACCTGGCCGCCTCGGCATAGTCTTGCAATCCTCTGCTATAGGTCAAACCCAGATGATATTGTGCTTCAGCATGGCCCTGTTCAGCGGCAATGCTAAACCATTTAGTTGCTTTCGCCTCGTCCAGCGTAACGCCTTTCCCTTCGTCGTAGATAACTCCCAACAGGAACTGTGCAGGGGCAATTCCTTTTTCAGCAACCTTGCTGCACCATTTGAAGGTCTCTTCCTTGTCTTTCAGAACGCCTTTGCCATTCTGGTAAAGCATATTCAAATTATTTCTGGCATCATCATTGCCCTGTTCAACCGCCATGAGATACCATTTGATTGCTTCAGCATCGTCCTGCGGAAGACCCTTGCCATTCTGATAAAGCATGCCCAGATTATTTTGTGCGGCGGCAACACCCTGTTCAGCAGCCTTGCGGATCGTTTCAATATCTTCTCTTTCTAATTCTAATTTCTTGTCGATATCTTCAGGTTCTTCTTGCGGGATGTCTTTCCGTTTTTCCATCACCAGGACGCTGCTGATATCTTCAGTTTTTTCTGGCAGGGCGTCTTTGGGTTCTTCCAGTTCTGTGAGGCTGCCTATCGTTTCCGTTTCTTCGCGCGCGATGTCTTTCCGTTTTTCCAGATCTAAGACACTTCTGATCGCTTCCGTTTTGTTTCGCAGAGCTTCTTTAAGTTCATCCAGTTCCAGGACGTTGCCAAGTTTTTCAGTTTCTACTTGTGGAATGTCTTTAGGTTCTTCCAATTCTGAGATACCGCTGATCGCCTCAGTCCCTTCTTGCGCGATGTCTTCTTGTTCTTCTGATTCTAATTTGGTGCCGGCAGCCACAGTCTTGTCATGCGGGCCTTCATACATTAATTCCAAATTGAACTTTGCACCGTCATGACCCTGTTCAGCCGCCTTGATATACCATTGGATCGCCTCATTCTGGTACATCACTCCCAGATTATTCTGTGCATCGGCATGCCCCTGCTCGGCGGCCTTGAGATACCATTTAATGGCTTCATCCTTGTCTTGAATAACACCTTTACCATTCTGGTATATCATCCCCAGGTTATTCTGTGCGTCGGCATGTCCCTGCTGGGCCGCATGGAGATACCACTTGAAGGCTTCAGCCTTGTCTTTAGGAACGCCTTTGCCGTTCTGGTACATCATCCCCAGATTATTTTTTGCATCGGCATGCCCCTGCTCGGCGGCCTTAAGATACCACTGGATGGCTTCTTCCTTATCCTTGGGAACGCCTTTGCCGTTCTGGTACATCATGCCCAGGTTATTCTGTGCACCGGCAAGGCCCTGTTCCGCGGCCTTGCTAAACCACTTGAAGGCTTCAGCATCGTCTTGAGAAACACCTTTGCCATTTCGGTACATCATTCCCAGATTATTCTGCGCATCGGCAAGGCCCTGTTCCGCGGCCTTGAGATACCACTTGAAGGCTTCAGCATCGTCTTGTGGGACACCTTTGCCGTTCTGGTAAATCATCCCCAGTAAGTTTTGGGCAGATGCGTCACTTGCCTCTGTCAAAGCCTGGTATAATTTTGAATCTTCTTGCTTGCTCATATTTGTTTATCCCGCCTAGCCACTCTTGGCACGTTTCATGGACGAAGTGATGAATATTTTTCAATGCCTCACTTAGTTTAATCAGTTGGCATGGTATTGATGACCTTCTGTGTATAAGATAACATATCGTAAATCGGATTTCATTCATTATTTGCAATTGAAATGCCATGCAGATAATTGCCTTTAAGGAATCAGCGAAGTTTGGATATTTAAAGATAAATTCCGCGCTGGTGGCCTGCAAGATTACCGTTCAAGGTAGTTGGTTGTATTCGCCAGGCCAATCATGTAAAGGTTGACAATAATCTGCCTTTCCGTATATATAACATCCATAAAAATATTTCAAAATTCTCGTGGAGGTGACGCGCGTGGCTGAGGATATAAAACAGGCACAGCCAACTGCCGAAAATAAGGATAAACAGGAACAACCAATAACTCTGACCGAGAAAATAGCTACGGCTGTTCTGATCGGCTATATTATATCGCTGATTTGGTTGGCCGGCAGCAAACACTGGTTCGGAATCTGGTAAATTTTCTTGATTCTTGTGCGTATAAAGAAGATTCTGTCTTGGTGCGGCAGATATCGCCGCCAGTCCTGCCGGTGCTCTCATTATATACGTGAGCACAGCACGTTATGCTGGATGTTGCGCAATTATCGTCGCGTTGTTGAGTTTGTTAATTTCCCTTCTTTGATTGAGCGCCTTTCCCATCGTCCATAAATCGTCATGGAAGATAAAATATGAAAAAGCATAATCCGGACAGTCCTGAACGGCAGAACCCGGAAGATGTTTTCAGTGCCTCTGAGGAAAAATACAAAGGGCTGCTGCAAAGTATCCGGGACGGGAAGATACTTTATGCCAATAAAAGATTCGCTAAAATACTAAATCACAGCGTGGGAGAGTTGACCGGCTGCGTAAAAGCGAAAAATATTTCAGAGCGATTACCGATAATTCCTCAGACATTATCATTGTTACGGATAAGAATGGAAAAATAAAATACTGCAGCCGTTCTTTAGCATCAGGTGTAACAATCACACTAACCGGTGCAGGCTCAAGCTCAACTACAACGGATTCCAGTGGTAATTACAGTTTCAGTAATACAACGAACGGTAATTATATAATTAGTCCGTCCAAGGCTGGTTATACATTCAGTCCTGCAAGCAGAAGCATGACAGTCAATGGTTCCAACGTAACTGGACAAAATTTCACGGCGACAGCAAGTACAACACCGACTTATACACCCAGGTCCTTCAGGTCGCTCTCGGCAATCATGGAACCGATCACGTTGGGAAGCCCGCCGATGCCGAGCTGCAGGCAGGCGCCGTCTTCAATCTCCTTCATGATGTGCTGTGCTATCTGCACATCTATTTCACTGGGGGTAGCGGGCCGGATTTCCTGCAACGGTGCATTCCTGCCCTCTACGATATAATCCACGCGGGAGATATGCACGGATTCCTGATTTCCACCCAGGCAATGAGGCAAGGATTTGTTGATTTCCACCACCACATTCTTCGCCTTGGTAATGCAGACGCCATCAATATGGACATCCTCAAGCTCATGTACCCGTTGGGCGAGCGCATGATCGATGGCTTCGGGCCTGAGCACGAATTCGCCGAAGAAGATCCGGTCGCCCGACTTGACCATCTGCGCCACTTTCTCGGCGCTGGTGAGTTTCTGGTGATATTTTTTTCTTGTAAGTTCTTGCATGGGTTACATCCATTCTCTCCGCTAAAGTTGTCGATCTTTGCGATTTTTCTTCAGCAGAATCTCTCAATCTGATCAGAAAGCGCCCTGAATCACACAAAAATAACACCAGCAGAAATCAAATGGATTTGATAAGTGCCGACCGTGAGATGGCTATCAATGACAGGGGAGGAAGATGGACAAGTTTACGGCCGTGAATTTGCCATGATGACAAATTAGGCTTAGGCCACAGCCGCTTTTATAGATTAGGCTTCTTTGTTTTGACGGGTTCTTTATACACTTTCCATTGGTGATTCGGGTCACTCACAAAATCTTGATCCACCGCTTTACCATATTGATCTGTTTTAAATTTTCGGACAATCCATCCTCCACGGACTTTTTGTCTATCGCTTCTCACATCGTTACCGACAGTTGTTAAGATTTCCCACACTTTAACTCACCATCCTTTATTTCTTGATATATAAGTTCTCTTGTTTTTTTGAGTAATTCCTTTGAGTCCATTAAAACCTCTATGATGTCACGGTTCGAGTCGCACCAGTTTCTTCTCCGATAGTCATTATTGGGAAATGCTGAACCGTTTTCATCCCTCATGTTGAAATTCCTCTTTTATGGTTTTCGCCGTTTGCCTATTTCTTCTTGCCTGAAGCCTTCTGCTCTTTTGCCCGGATCTTCAGACTCTGCTCCCGCCTTCTTCTTTTGCGGGCCAGTTCCTTTCTCCGCTCGCCACTTTTCTGACTCATGATCCCTCCTTCATATTAAGTAAAATCATTAAAGTTATTATGCCATTTCTGGCATGGACTCTATGGAAGGGCAGGTCGATTATTCCGTGCCTTCGATGATGTCTGCCGATCGGCTCGATTCGGCTGCATCTGAATCTTTGTCCGGTTTGATCGACTTTATATTAGCCTTGCTCTGTTTAGCTATTCGACGCTTTAAATCTCTATCCATTTGTTTCCGCTGTTGTGCTTTTAAGTTGGCGGTCTTACCAAAGTTGTACATAGGTTTTCCTGTTTTTAATAGCTGCTTACCTTTCTTTCAGGTGTTCCTGGATACGTTGAAAAAAAGGCACTCCGGGAGCCTGAGCTCACGGAGTGCTTTTTTTATTAACATGATTTTATTACAGCGGTTTCACGTTAACTGCCGACGGGCCTTTGGGTCCATTCTCGATATCGAAACTGACGCTTGCGCCTTCCTGCAGGGTCTTGAAGCCGCTGGCCTGAATATCGTTGAAATGAACAAAAACATCACCACCGTCATTGTTTGCGATGAACCCGAAGCCTTTCTTTTCATTAAACCATTTAACTTTACCTTCTGGCATAGCTCTAATCCTCCTTTCATAAATTTTCAAAAGTCGAATTCGCACGATGACAGAACAAAAAAAGCCACCAAGATTCCGAAGTGCGCGGTGGCCAGCCTATGTGCTTCAAAATATCTAAATCCAACTCTTATCTTCGTATTTTATTTCTAAATATACGAAGTTGACTAAACACTACGGCAATCGTGCGGAATAGTCAATCTTTATTTACATGGTCCGTTTAAAGAAAATGTACCTACAGCAACCTCTTTCACCCGGTAATCAATAATTCTATTTTCCTCTTTCAAAAATAATCAATAGTGCTAAGATCATTTAAATTCATTGGGAAAAGTTCAATAAACGGCTAGTTTATGAACATTTATTGATAGGAAGTTAAACGATTAAAAGGAGCAAATGATGGGTGGTCAAGACGTGAAGGAAGGTCCGAGAAAGATTATGGTTAATTCTGACGAAGAGTTAATAGCGGAACTTATAAAAATAAATGAAACACTCAAAGAAAAAGATAAAAGAAAAATTATTTGTAAAGAAAAAAAGAGTAAATGAATATTATCGGGAGAATGAAGACGAAAGATAAGAGTGACTTGATTCTGCCGACGGGTAAAGCGGAAAAAGAAATAAGGAAAGAAGACGAATATGGGAGAATGCTTTTTATTGCTGATCAGCGAGCAATAAAAAGCTTCCCACAACAAAACGTAGGAAGCTCGGATAATCTCAATTTTCTGGGTTTTTCAGCAATTCATTAAGAAAAAGATCTTGCGAATAATTCTTTGATCGCTTTCTTGCCATTTTCTTCAAGGAAACGGGTTCCTGTTCCGGTGAAATGAACATGGCTGATAACCGGTTCGTTTCCTTTCTTGCATTCAATCCATTCCAATTTATTCCACGTGTACCAGTTGTCTTTCTTTTGATCAAAAACATGCAATGGCTTGTTACAAATTTTGCTGAATTCAGCGCCCCAGCCGGTGCCGCCTTTAACAGTCTTATCGTCGAGTATTTCACCGATCACAAAAGTTTCCTGACCGCTGTTAATCTGATACCAGATACTTTGGAGAATCTTTCGGAAAGTCTCATTATCCGTGTAACGACGATTCATTAATTTTGATACATATTCCAGACTCACATCGCCATTTTTCAGTTCTTCGTGATTGAGGACACGTAATCCCCGTTTGCGGCTGATACTGTGCCCGTTGAATGTAAAATTTACTTCTTCAATCCCAAGGTTCTCTGCATTTGCGCCAAATTCTGCTTCCGCTCCCTGAGCTCCGCCACTAAATAGTATGCAATCTTCTTTTTTCATGTTTTTCCCTCTCTTCAACTCACTTGTCTCACTAGTATCTTCCACCACCGCTTCTGGCGCCTCTGCTAAATCCGCCACCGCTGCGGTTGCCGCCGCCTGCGCTGAATTCTTTCTTTGGCCTTGCTTCGTTAACGGTAATTGCCTTGCCATCGAGCATGCCATTGTTGAATTGTTTAATGGCTTCCGTCGCGCCTTCTTCCGTTTTCATTTCGACAAATCCGAATCCTTTTGATTGGCCTGTAAACTTGTCTTTAATGATTGATGCGGAAACAACTTCTCCTGCCTCGCTAAAGTTAGATTTGAGGTCATCATCTGAGATCTTATAAGACAGATTGCCAACAAACAAATTTTTGTTCATTTTGTCACCTTTCTTTTTTATTATTTTTTGTTTCTCTATTCCCCGATGGGATCCCACAAAGCATCAAATTCACCCCCATCCGTCTCCCGGTTAATCAGGATGGGAAAAGTGAGGGCTTGTATGCCTTGCCTCTGGAGCTTTTAAAAAGCTCGCTGCCGCTTAAAGCGAAAAAACACCATGCTCTCCGAAGCGTTGGTGGTTGTGCCTTGTCTATTAGGAAAGGTTTACTAAGAAGAAAGGTTCAACATTTGATAATATAAACACAATAGATTTTGCTCTATTCGTTTATTGTTCACGTTACAGATTAATAGTCAAGAGATATTTTCCGAGGCATTTTCCGCTTATTCACCAGCAGGGAACGGATTGGCATCATTGATTAAATCTTCCGCCGGAATATCTTTTCCCCGCGTGTCCCGTTCCTCTTCAAAATCAGCAAATTGATGAGCAATATCGTAAAACCGTTCGTGAATTTCAAGAAACGCATCCACCATGTCCGGGTCAAAGTGAGAGCCTTTTCCTTTAGCGATCGTGTCCACGGCCACAGCATGCGGATAGGCTTCCTTATAGACTCGTTTGCTGATCAGAGCGTCATAGACATCGGCCAGCGCCATAAGCCTGCCGCTGATAGGAATAGCATCACCCTTGATGCCCCGGAGATATCCGAAGCCATCCCATTTTTCATGGTGTGAATAAGCTATTTCTTCGGCAATGGCCAAAAATGATGTTTTGCCGAATTGACGAACGGAGGAGCGGATCAGGTTACGGCCATTGCTTGTGTGTGTTTTAATGATTTCAAACTCTTCCTTTGTCAATTTGCCCGGCTTCAGCAAAATATTGTCAGGAATCCCGACCTTGCCGATATCATGCAAGGGGGCTGATTTATAAAGCATGTCAATGTTGACATCCGTAAGAAATGTTTTATACCTGTCCTGATGCTTGACATGTTTAGTCAGTAGCCTGACGTACATTCTGGTGCGTTTGATATGACCGCCGGTTTCCTGGTGCCTGTGCTCCGTCAGGTTGGCCATGCTCTCGATGGTGATATCTTGTGTAAGAAGCAGTTTCGGCATGCCCGAAAGAACTTTCCTTTCTTCCAAACGATATTTTAAGACCGTCAGGTACATGTAATTGCAGACAATGGCGGCTATCGGAAAGGCCGATGCAATAAAAAATCCCATGTGAAAAAAAACCTGTTGCGTTGCCAGCCATAATCCGCAGACAAACAGCAACATGACAAACAAGCAGGATGCCGCGTTTCTATGGCTGATTAACAGGGTTATCATCAAACCCGGTACAATAATAAGCAGAAGAACCAAGCCATTGGACCAAGCGGGCACCGAGATAAAATCTCCGCTCAGAAGATTATCGACAGTCGCCGCATGCACCTCTACCCCCGGCAATACGGAACCATGGGGCGTGTTCAGCAATTCTTTCAAGCCCATGGCTGAAGTACCGACAAACACGATCTTTCCTTGCAGCCGTTCCGGTGAAACGTTGCTATCCAAAATATCAGCTGCCGCCACATATTCATATTTATTCTCCAGGCCCCGGAACTTAACCAGCATCTGACCGTGCCGGTCAACAGGCACGGAATGTCTGCCGTAACGGAGGGATTGCAGAATATCGCCATCCTGTTTCAAAAGGATGTGATTTTCTTTGTTTAGCTTCAAAATGGTGGCCAGAGCCAGGTTGGGGTATATAGTTCCGTTATATTCAATGAGCAGGGGCAGACGTCGCAGCACGCCGTCCTCATCAGGGCTGAAGTTAAAAAAAACTGAGGCATTGACCTTTTCGGAAAGGATTGCTAAATTGCAGAGAACGCCGGTGCTTTGCGGAAGCCCTCTGCTCGCGTCCTGCTTATCCACAGGATGCACATAGGAAAGCTGTACGGGATGCAGAATACATTTTTCCAAACTCGCCTTCATCTTATTAAAATGAAACACATTACCCAGGACAAAGGGTCCTTTGGCGAGGGTTTCAGCGAGCATTCGATCGTTGTCGCTCAGTTCCCCGGGTAACCTGTCAATATCGATTGTAAGCTTTAACCCAGCTTGCTCAACAGGCGTAATATTTCTATTGCGTAGCAACAGGGGATTATATAGACCGTTGACAGGTAAACATCGGTAATAAACCGCAAATTTTGCAGTCAATATTTTATTGACATGCCTGATCAGAGTACATATATTTTCTCCATGATTGAATTAAACGCTGTAACTAAAAGATATGGATCTCTTGCTGCCGTTGACAATGTTTCTTTTTCCGTTAAGGC
>JBATES010000066.1:0-9829 GCA_049664145.1 Smithella sp. | reverse complement strand
TTCCGCGTCATTGAAAATCCGGTTTATTGAATTTATAACATCGTTATAATTATAAATCGAAATGAACCCGTTAAAATCATCTTGAACCGCGCAAACCTTTTCACCATTTAAAATTCTGATTTTCATTCTGGTATTCCTTTTTTTCGCCAATTGGCGAAATTACTTTTTTATTGATCCTGTTCCCCGGTGTTTAATTCAACAACGTTATCTTGCCCGGGCGTGGATGTTTCAATCATCAGCTTGCCCGCGAATGACGCGGCTTTTATAAGCGCGTCATCGTGTAAATGAGCATAACGTTGCGTCATCTTACTTGATTTATGCGTCAATAACTTTTGAAGCGTGTATAAGTCCACGGCCCCGCTTGACGCTAACATTGAAGCATAAGTATGCCGTAAACCGTGAAGGGCGCGGAAATCAGCGGGTAATTTTGCCGCTTTCTTTATTGTGTTTACTCTTTCCGTAATACTGTTGAATGTAAAATATTGAATGGTTCCTTCAGCGTTCTTTTCTGTTCTGACAAAAACGTTTTCAGCGTGCCGGGGGTGTGATTCCAAAACGGCCCGGGCCTGTTCATTGAGGGGAATTTTTTGATTAAGCCCGCCTTTGGGATCACGAATAAAAATAAACCCCCGTTCAAAGTCAACGTCATCCCATTTCAGCTTGAACATTTCGCCGCGCCTCATTCCGGTAAAAAGGGCAAGCTTCATTATATTTGCGGCCTGAATGTCCGTTGAAGCGTTGATTGCCGTTATTAATGCCTTTAATTGATCCGGGTTCAAATCTTCCGTTTTTTCGTTATCAACTTTTATGGTTCCGATCTTAAATGATAGGGCCTTGCATAATTCCCGGGAAACGCCGAAATTGATAATCCTTTTTAATAGGGTGAAAACGTGTTTGACGGTTTGCGGCTTTTTCTTTTTTAATAGATTAATCCTTAGTCTATCAGTTTCCAGTCTGATTATTTCGTGGGGTTCCTTTTCGCCAAAGTCATCTTTTAAATATAAGTTATATCTGCTTTCATCTGTTCTGAAGCCCTTTGAGCGTTCCCGGTTTTCTTTATAAACCGCCCAAAGTTTTTCAATGGTCATCTTTTCAGCCGTTGCCAGCTTTTCAGCTTTTTCCAGTTCCCGCCGCGCCGCGTTTGGCATTTCCTTGCCACTAATACGAATTGCGCGCTTTAATGAAGCTTTTGCGGGTGTCATCCCGCCTGACTGTTTGCCCGCCTTTTCTTCAATTTGCTTTCCGTCTTTCCTGTAGTAAATATAAAATATCTTATCCCTGCCACTGGTTATATAATACACCCCTTCTTTTTTCGTCTTGTATCTGGTTTGCTTTGGCATTTGCGTTTCCCCCTTTATGATGTTATAGGTTCAACTGTTTGATTGTTTACGGGGCATTGTGGAAAGCCAAAAGGGATTATCCCCAGCACATCCCCAGCACACGTAATGTAAAATAAAGTAAAATGCCGATTAAGTCAAGAGTAAATAAAGGCCGCGCAAACACTGGTTTTACAAGGAATAGAAAGACTTTAAAGTGAATAAATGCAAACTGTTAAAAATGGGAAAATCAGGCCTGTCACGCCGGAGGGCGTGGGTTCAAGTCCCATCGGCCCCGCCAGAAAATCTAAAAGGGAGCCTGATACAATAAGCTCCCTTTTTTTTTAAACTTTGATAGGATATCGGGAAATTGTTTGAGGATTAAAAGATGGACTATGAGGGATTCATAATCAGACCGCCCAGTGAAGCGTACAGTTTACTGCTTCAGGTTACCACAGGATGTTCACATAACAAATGTACGTTTTGCGGTACGTACCGACAGAAAAAATTCAAGATTAAGCCGTTGGAACAGATTAAAAAGGATCTTGCGGAGGCCCGTCATTATGAAGACGTGCAGAAAGTTTTTTTATGTGACGGTGATGCTTTGATTATACCGCAACCGCGGCTTGAAGAAATCCTGGAACTGATCAATCAAAACCTGCCCGATATCGAAAGAATAGGCACATACGCCAATGCGAAAAGCATTTTGAGAAAGAGTATTGAGGAATTAAAAAAGCTTAAAGCTCTCGGCTTAAATATGATTTATTTGGGTGTGGAAACGGGTAATAAAGCATTATTAAAAGAAATTCAGAAAGGCGTCACTTACGAACAAATGGTCGAAGCGGGACGCCGTGTCAAAGAAGCCGGGATGACACTTTCCGTGACGGTGCTTTTGGGATTGGGCGGCATTGAAAAAAGTATCGAGCATCCGCTGGACACGGCAAAAATATTAACGGATATTGATCCGGATTATGTGGGAGCGCTGACCTTGATGTTTGTGCCGGAGACGGAAATATATGAAGATTATCTTGCCGGCCGGTTTGTATTGCCGGATCAGTTCGGTTTCATTCGCGAGCTCTATTTAATGATTGAAAAATCAAATTTCACCCATTGCTATTTTACTGCCAATCATGCGTCCAATTATTTATCCATTAAAGCCCGCTTGCCACGCGAAAAGGAAAAAATTCTGAAAATGATCGGTTCGGTCATCCATGAAAAGGATGTAAGTCAGATCCGACCGGAATATTTACGAGGCTTATAATTCAGGGAGAAATATTTTTTGAGTATAGCTGAGATTATTTCCAAATTGTTTTTCTGGCAGGATAAAAAATACATTAAGAAAAAGATTGACACGGCTTTGACGGGCGCTCAGAAAACGGGACTGGTTGATGCTTCGTCACGTGAAATGATCGAGAATATCCTCGAGTTCACCCACACGCTGGCCCGTGAAATCATGATTCCGCGCACGGAGATCGTTGCGGTCAGTACCGAAGCTGACATGGATGAAATCATCAGCGAAGTCATTTCGTCCGGGCACACGCGCATTCCGGTTTACAGAGATACGATTGATAATATCATCGGTATTTTGAATGTAAAAGATGTTCTGAAATTCTGGTCCAAGCCAATGACCAAAGAAGGCATGCTTTCCTGCTTAAGTTCACCCTATTATATTCCGGAAACAAAAAACACGCATCTGCTGTTTTATGAATTAAAAGAAAACAAAAAACACATGGCCATTGTGATTGATGAATACGGCGGGACGGCCGGTCTGGTGACGCTGGAGGATATGCTGGAAGAAATTGTCGGCGAAATTCGCGATGAACATGAGAGAAATACCGTCGATGACGGCATTATTCAGTTGGCGGATGGATCGTTAATATTTGACGGACGGATGGAAATTGAAAAAATCGAAGAGCGTTTAAATCTTGATTTGAAGAAGGGAAGGTATGAAACGCTGGGAGGCCTGATTCTGGATGCGATCAAGAGGATTCCTTTGTCCGGAGAAAAATTTCAAATCGAAGGCCTGGAAATCGCCATTGAACATGCCGATGAACGCAGCATTAAAAAAGTAAAAATCAAGAAAATAGAGACAGATGAAATCGAACAAGAATAATCAAACCGCAGTCACCAATCAAGAAAATAGCATAGTGAAAGCTGGTGCAATGAATGTTTTTTTTGCCATTCTCAGCGGGATATTATTATTTTTATCTTTCCCGAAATACGGTTCCGGTTGGTTTGCCTGGATAGCTTTCATCCCGCTTTTTTTTGCATTAAAAAATGTGACGAAAGTTTCTCAAGGATTATTTTTGGGTTTTATAACCGGAATCGTCAGCTATATCGGCATTGTTTACTGGATTACCTATGTGACGGTTAATTACGGTAACTTACCTTTAGCGGTCGGTCTGGCGTTGATGCTGCTTCTGGCCTGTTATTTAAGCATTTATATCTCTCTGTTTGCCGGCTGTCTTGTATATTTAAGGGACACCATGCCGTTGTATTTGACGGCGCCCGTTTTATGGGTTTGTTTCGAGTATGGCAAGTCAATCATTATCACGGGTTTCCCGTGGGAGAATCTCGGTTATTCCCAGTACCTGAACTCCTGGCTGGTTCAGTCTGCCGACGTAGCGGGTGTATTCGGCCTGTCTTTTCTCATCGTATTCGTCAACGCAACCTTGTGGGAAGTGATCAGTAAAAAATCGAAGAAAGAATTTATACTGTCCGGTGTGGCTTGCGCTCTTCTGCTGGCAATTTTGATGTATGGATATTATCGAATTAATCAGGTGAATAAAATCGTACAGGATTCACCCGCTCTGGAGGTATCTTTAATCCAGGGGAACATTGACCAATCCATAAAATGGAATGAGGATTATCAGAGAGAAACATTGAATATTTATGAACAGCTTTCTTTGAAAAATGCACCCGGACGGGAGAGCTTGATTGTCTGGCCGGAAACAGCGGCTCCGTTTAGATTTCAGGACATCAATAGCCTGCACGATCAGGTTGTAAATGTAGCTTTGAAAACGAAAAGCTGGTTATTATTCGGGTCTATAAGTTATTTACAAAACGATTACTTTAACAGCGCATATTTGCTTTCGCCTGATGGAGAAGTCAGGGGCAGATATGATAAGGTCCATCTTGTTCCTTACGGCGAGTACGTGCCTTTAAGGAAATTTATGCCGTTTGTTGAAAGACTCGCCGCGGGAGTCGGAGATTTTGGCAAAGGGCCAGAATATTATCCGTTATCAATGAATGATAAAAAAATCGGAGTTCTGATTTGTTATGAAGTAATTTTGCCGTATGCCTCAAGAACATATAAGAATAATTCGGCCGAATTACTGGTCACTATCACCAATGATGCCTGGTTTGGCGCTACATCGGCCCCTTACCAGCATTTTTCCATGGCTGTTTTGCGGGCGGTCGAGACGCGACTCTATCTGGTGCGTGCTGCAAATACCGGTATCTCCGGAATTGTTGACCCGACCGGTAAAATCATCGCGACGACCAGTCTCTATCAGAAAGATGCGTTGAAAGAACATGTAAAATTTGTCACAATACCGACCATCTATGATAAATACGGTGACATGATTGTAGCGATTTGTTTTATTTTGATGTTTGGTTTTTTTATCATGAGTTACAGGAGGAGGAATAAAAAATGTCTATAGAGAATATACAAGAGACGATAACTGATTTGAAAAAAAGAATTCAGCATATCGGAGAATGTCTTTGACATTCCTGAAATGAGAATGAAAATAAAAGATCTCGAAGAATTGTCTTTAAAAAAAGATTTCTGGAATGGACAGGATAAAGCTCGGGAAATTTTACAGAAGAAAACAAAATATTCCGACGCTGTTGACCGATGGGACAAATTTAACAAAGATTTAAATGACATCGAAAATCTTGCCGAAATTGCCCTGCAGGAAAAAGATGATCCGGTACTGGAAGATATAGGCTCGGAGTTGGAACACCTGAACCTTGCTGTCGCTCAGGATGAGCTCAAAATGATGCTCAACAGCGAACAGGATGCGATGAACGCCATTGTCTCCATACACGCCGGAGCAGGCGGAACAGAAGCTCAGGACTGGACGGAAATACTATTGCGTATGTACCTGCGCTGGGCGGAAAAGAGAAAATTTGCCACAAAGATCATCGATTCCCTGGCTGGAGATGAAGCCGGTGTGAAAAGCGTGTCCTTTACCATCGAAGGGGAATACGCATACGGTTATGCCAAGGCGGAAAGCGGCATTCACCGTTTGGTGCGCATTTCTCCTTTTGACGCCGGTGCCCGTCGTCATACATCCTTTGCGTCTGTTTTTGTCTATCCTGAAGTTGATGATGAAATAAAAATAGAAATTAACGACGATGATTTGCGGATCGACACTTTTCGTGCGGGCGGCAAAGGAGGTCAGCACGTTAATAAAACCGATTCGGCGGTCAGAATAACTCATTTGCCTACCGGGATCGTTGTGCAGTGTCAGAATGAGCGTTCACAGTTTCAAAATAAATCGATGGCTATGAAATTTTTAAAATCCCGTCTTTATGAGCGTGAATTACAGTTAAAGAATGAAAAGATTGA
The DNA here is from genome assembly GCA_049664145.1 of Smithella sp. Taxonomy (GTDB): domain Bacteria; phylum Desulfobacterota; class Syntrophia; order Syntrophales; family Smithellaceae; genus Smithella. The sequence goes on along the minus strand of JBATES010000066.1, from coordinate 3,940 downwards.
TGAAGAAAATAAACAGAAAAAAGACATTGCGTGGGGCAGTCAAATCCGGTCGTATGTTTTGCATCCTTATAAAATGGTCAAGGATCACCGCACGAACCTGGAAAGCGGCAATACCGGGAAAGTTCTGGACGGCGATATCGATGAATTCATTCAGGCGTATTTAATGAATACGACCGGTAAACGGTAAATATATGTATTTAAATAATTATTTCGATGGATGTTCATTTATTCTTGGAAAAAATAAGAACTATGCTATATAGAGCACATCTGCGGTCATTGATCAAAATGGCCGGGAGAATAATAGTATTTGTTTCATGTTTGAAAAAAGGGGTTTTTAAATGGCTGAAAACAAAAGAAGTAATATTGCTTATATAATAATTATCAGTCTTATCTTGATGGTTTTCCTGGTAGGTTGTGCTCAAAACACTCAAAATGTAGTTGCGCAAAAACCTGTCTCTGTTTCCAGTTCTCAAAATCAAACGATTCGGAATTCTGCTGCTGTTGCAGGCGCCCAGGGCGCCATCGTTGCAAAACCGGCTAAAACTGAGATTAAGAAACAAATCAAAGGAAAAGAGAATCAGTCGGCAGAAATAAATAATGAAGACGATGCCTACAATGAAGAAGATAATGGCGCAGATCCGGAAGCCAACCATGAAGCACCACCGGAAATTGCCAGTAGCGACGAAAAACAGGAAATAATGGAAAACGCATTGGAGCTGCTGGATGAAGCCGATAAGTTATGGAAAAAGGGGGATATAGAAGGAACCCTGGAGACACTTGATGAAGCCTATTCTTTAATCATTGATGCCAATGGTGATCCCGCAATTGCTCAAGAAAAAGATGACGTACGCCTTTTAATATCCCAGCGTATTTTAAGTGTTTATTCTTCTAAAAGGACAGTAACTGACGGAAAGAATCGGGAGATTCCGTTAAGCATGAATGCTGATGTAGAAAAAGAAATCAGATCTTTCCAGGGGCCGGAACGCGATCAATTTGTCGCCGCCTATCGACGTGCCGGACTGTACCGCGCGTCTATATTAAAAGAGTTAAAACAGGGGGGAATTCCGGAAGAGTTTTTATGGCTTCCACTGGTCGAAAGTTTATTCAAAATCAACGCCTATTCCAGTGCGCGCGCTCTTGGCTTATGGCAATTTATTCCTTCGACCGGATATAAATTCGGACTCAGCCGTGATGAATGGGTTGACGAACGAATGGATGTCCAAAAATCGACCAAAGCGGCTATTGCCTATTTGAAAGAACTGCACGGCATGTTTGGGGACTGGCTTACAGCTCTTGCGGCCTATAACTGCGGAGAAGGAAGGATACTCCGGGTTATATCCAGACAGCATATTAATTACCTGGACAGTTTCTGGGATTTATACAGACAGCTGCCCAATGAAACCGCCCGTTATGTACCAAGATTTCTGGCTACCTTACACATCGTGAATAATCCGAAGAAATACGGGTTTGATTTAAACAGTGTGGACCATCCTCTTGATTTCGAGACAGTCAAAATAAACAAAGTAATGAAATTCAAGGATATCGCGGAGCAAATAGAAGTTTCCGAAGATGTTTTGAGTCTCCTTAATTCGGAATTGAGACATAAAATGACACCGGATCGGGAATATAACTTTAAAATTCCCAAAGGATCATTGGATAAGTTTAATCTGGTTTATAATGATATTCCCCAGAGTGAAAAACCAAGTTTTGTTTCCGTCCAAAACCGGAATTTGTCTCGCGATCAAGGGGGGGCGGCGTTTATAAAACATCGCGTTAAAAGGGGCGAAACGGTTTACTCCATTGCCAGAAAATATCATGTTTCAGTTTCGAGTATCTGCTCAAATAATAAACTGGGTTCCAGGAAAAAGTTAATTCAGGGAAGAAATTTGACAATACCGGTTGTCAAAAAAGAATATTATGCCGCAGAACAATCGAATGATCGCAAACAAATGGCATCTTCCGGTCGCTACAAGGTGAAAAAAGGCGAGACGCTCTCCATGATATCCAGGCGTTTTTCCATGCCGGTAAATGAGCTCAAGAGGGTGAACAAATTGAAAACGGGGAACATACATGCTGGCCAGAATCTGATCATTTCGAAAAAAGCAGCCAATATTGCTTCGCAGGATGGTGGCATCAAAAAAAAGAACGTAAATCAATCTGCAAAAAAAGCCAAATCAAATAAAAAAACATTATCTGCCACGGATCTGGATCAGCTGGGGACAAACAAGTATATCGTCACGAAACGTGATAATTTACATACCATTGCGAAAAAGAACAATATCAATGTGACGAAGTTAATGAAACTGAATAAACTGTCAAAAAACGGAAAACTCGTTCCCGGACAAATACTGGTTGTAAGGTAAATATTGAATAAAACGAATGTTTTAAAAAGCAGAAAATAATCAAATTTATTTTCTTGACAAAAAAAATATTATTTTGATAATAAGCCACATTCGCTTGGATCCGAAAGGACTGAGACGAAAGGGGAACGTAAAAAAGACAAGCCTTTCGTTATTGCGACGAAAGGCTTTTTTATTGCAGATGAAAGTTATAAAGTCAGCCAGGAAAATGCAATCTTTCTCTGAATCCCTGCGGGAAAAGGGAGAAAGCATAGCATTTGTTCCCACCATGGGATACTTTCATGAAGGCCATCTTCAGTTGATGAGAGAAGCAAAGAAGCTCGCTGACAACGTAGTGACCAGTATTTATGTCAATCCTACGCAATTTGGCCCCAAGGAAGATTTTTCCAAATACCCACGCGATTTTGATCGAGATCTGCAAATGGCTGAAAGTGCCGGAGTGGATGTTATTTTTTATCCGACGAATAAGGAGATGTATCCCGCAGCCTATCAGACTTACGTGGATGTCGAAAAAGTGACGCAGAATCTTTGCGGAGCGTCACGTCCGGGCCATTTCCGCGGTGTCACAACAATCTGCTGTAAATTGTTTAATATCATTAAACCGCATGTGGCCATATTCGGGAAAAAAGATTTTCAGCAGTTTATCACCATCAAGCGCATGGTTGATGATTTGAACATGGATCTGCAAATCACAGGTTTCCCGACCGTGCGCGAGGCAGATGGATTGGCCATGAGTTCCCGCAATAAATACCTTCAAAAAAATGAAAGACCATCAGCCTTAACTTTATTTAAGGCATTAAAACTGGCTGAGAAACTTTATGCCGGTGGAGAAAGAAACGCATCTGTCATCATCAATGCCGCGGAAAAATTAATTGCAAAATCTTCTCATACACTGATCGATTATATTAAAATCTGCGATGCCGGAACACTCAAAGATATTGATACGATTAAGCGTCAGGCATTCATGGCATTGGCCGTGAAAGTGGGCAAAACAAGACTCATTGATAATCACGTTTTTGGCGAGGCGCTGAAAATATAATTTATACCCCCCAAGGAGAAGGAAAGGACTATGCAAAGATTTATGTTAAAATCAAAAATCCATCGCGCGACCGTAACGGATGCTGACCTGCATTATGAAGGCAGTATCTCGATTGATGAAAAGTTATTGGAAGAAGCGGGAATTGCCCCCTATGAACAGGTGGCGATTTACGATGTGGACAATGGCGAAAGATTTACGACTTACGCCATTAAAGGGAAACGGAATTCCGGAACAATTTGCCTCAACGGCGCCGCTGCCCGCAAAGTTGCCAAGGGGGATTTGATTATCATTGCCTGTTATGTCCTTGCTGAAGATAAAGAAGTGGCGAACTGGAAACCGAAATGCGTGTTTGTTGACGCAAAAAATAAGATCAAGAAGTTGTCTAAATAATTATAAAATCATTGTGGAATGAATCTGGAGGAGAAATGGCTTTTTTAGAAATTGACCCGGCTGTAAAATACAAAGTTGCGGATATGGAACTCGCTGCGTGGGGTAGAAAAGAAATTCAGTTAGCCGAGAATGAAATGCCCGGTCTGATGGC